>NZ_JAWRYR010000003.1:0-358439 GCF_046940275.1 Pantoea sp. SIMBA_079
GGATCCGTAGGGGCGCCATTAATGGCGCCCGTATTGATGCGCGTGCGGGACGTAATGACGCCATTAATGGCGCCCGTGTTAATGCACGTGCGGGACGTAATGACGTCCGTGGTTCACCCGGTGATATGACCGCGAACACCAGGGACGCATGAATGCGTCCCCTACGCTCGGATCCGTAGGGGCGCCATTAATGGCGCCCGTATTGATGCGCGTGCGGGACGTAATGACGCCATTAATGGCGCCCGTATTGATGCGCGTGCGGGACGTAATGACGCCATTAATGGCGCCCGTATTGATGCGCGCACGGGACGTGATGACGCCATTAATGGCGCCCGGATTGATGCAGATACGGAACGTGATGACGCCCCGGCCTGACAAATCAGCGCTCGTCGCGGCGGCCGCCTGTTGCAGCCCAGATGCGCCGGACGTGTACCGTTACCTCTTCGCGATCGTGATACAGCTGACGAGCCTGAATCTGAGCATTAATACCCTGCGCCTTTAACGCTTCGTCCATCATTGCCAGATTCTGGGTAACCTCTTCATAGCGCTTTTTCATCGGCAGCTTGAGGTTGAAAATCGCTTCACGACACCAGCCGTTTACCAGCCACTCAGTCATCAATGTCGCCACACGCACCGGTTTTTCTACCATATCGCATACCAGCCAGCTGATATTGCTGCGCGGTGGACGAAACTTAAACCCATCCTCACGGCAGTGGGTAACCTGTCCGGTATCCATCAGGCTCGGGGCCATGGGTCCGTTATCTACCGCATAAACCCACATGCTGCGCTTCACCAGCTGATAGGTCCAGCCGCCCGGACACGCGCCGAGATCGACCGCATACATACCGCTTCCCAGACGCTCGTCCCACTCATCTGCCGGTACAAACACATGAAATGCCTCTTCCAGCTTCAGCGTTGAGCGGCTGGGCGCGTCGGAAGGAAACTTCAGCCGCGGGATCCCCATATAGAATGATGAATTGTTTTCCGGCAGTGAATAGCCCACGTAACAGGTGCCCGGTGCAATAAAAAATACGTGCACCACCGGCCGCTTAGGACTCTCATAGTTGAGCAGGATATTGCTGGCGCGCAGGCTGGCGCGCAGTGGCACCGTTAGTTTGCGACAGAATTTGGTCAGCTCTTTGGCTTCATTGGTGTCCGGAACCTCGACGCGCAGCTCCCCCCCTTTCTCCACTACTCCGGTCAGCATGCCGGTAATGGGGGTAATGCGATCTTCCGGGGGCAGATCGCGCAGCAGCTCGCCGACAACCAGCATCTGCCGGGCAAAAATCAGTTCAGCAAACGGCAGGGAGCGCAGCAGCTTCTCTGCATCTTCCGGCTGATAGCACTCAAACAGCACATAGCCCGACTCTTCTTTCACCCGCGGAAAACCGTAAATTTCCCGCTCTGCTGCTTTAGCGCTGATTTCTGCCGCGCACTCTTTTTCAAACCCGGGACGACAATAGAGTAATACTTTATTCATGGCGTTCTGCCTTTGTTTTCAGACGCAGCGCGCCAATCAACATCAAAAACCAGCCGGTCAGGAAGCACAGCCCCCCTACCGGCGTAACAAACACCCAGAACTGCAGGTGCGACAGCGCCAGGCAATAAAGACTGCCGCTGAAAAGAACGGTACCCAGCGCCATCGCGGCGCTGCTCCAGTAAAACCAGATATTGGCGCGTCGCAGCATCGCAGCACCCAGTCCCATTACCGCCAGCGTGTGGTAAGCCTGATATTCCAGGCCGGTATGGATCCACGCCATTTCAGATGGCCCCAGCGATTTACTCAATACGTGCGCGCCAAACGCACCAAACGCCACCAGCACGAAACCGCTGATGGCTGCAAATATAAACATGGCACGACTGGACATCGAACTATCCTCATGGTCCCGCCGCACATCACTGTGCAGCGAACGGTAACTTAGTGATCGTAGCGAAAACGGAATTTTTCCTGTTCGGTGGCGGCTTTTTCCAGAATCCACTGACGAAAGGCGGCTATTTTACCCAGTTCTGCCTGGCTGTCATGACAAACCAGATAAAAAGCGTTTTTACTTACCAGCACATCATTGAACGGGCAGACCAGGCGACCCGCTTCAATCTCACTCTCTGCCATCACATTGTTAGCCAGCGCCACACCCTGCCCGTGGATCGCCGCCTGCAGCACCATGGCACTGTGGCTGAAAATAGGTCCCTGCTGCACATTGATATGCTGCAGTCCCAGCTGGCGGGTATAAGCCTGCCAGTCGCGACGCGACGCATCATGCAGCAGTGTAAAGTGCGCCAGATCGGCGGGCGATTTCAGCGGATTATCCCCGGAGAGCAGCAGCGGCGAGCAGACCGGCAGCAGATATTCAGCATACAGCTTATCCACCCGCAGGCCCGGCCAGTTGCCGCGGCCATAGAAGATAGCGACGTCAACATCGTCTGCCAGCTTCTCCTCCTCGCGGTCTACCGCCTGAATACGCACGTCGATGCCCGGATAAGCCATATTAAAGCTGGAGAGACGCGGAACCAGCCACTGAATTGCAAAACTGGGCAGCAGGCTGACGGTGAGCGCACCTTTAGCGCTGCGCGCCTGCAGCTTGCGGGTCGCATCGTTAAGCGCTGAAAAAATCTCTTTGATATCGAGATAGTAACTCTGCCCCTCTTCCGTCAGCAGCAGCGAGCGATTTCGGCGGCGGAACAGCTTGAGTCCGAGAAAATCCTCAAGTGACTTGATCTGATGGCTCACTGCCGCCTGGGTCACAAACAGCTCTTCAGCGGCTTTGGTAAAGCTCAGATAACGGGCAGCCGCATCAAACACACGTAAAGCATTGAGCGGCGGAAGGCGTTTAGACATGGTTTTCCACAGGTGGATTCATAGTGTAAAACTGCAACTTATACAACGTCGTCAGCTATTAGATTTTTTAATCCGAGACATTATAATTTGTCCGTTGAGGAAGCTCCAGCAAATACCTATAGTTGCCGCACTTCCAGAGCCGGAACGAAAAGTTTTCTGAAAACGTGCGAGAGATCGCAGACTTTTGGAGAGCTTTTGGCTTGTGGTCGTGATGTTGTGTTTGCATTTTTTGATCTGAAACTTGCAGATCAAACTTTTAATTCCTGAGATTTACCCTGTCTGTCCAAAGTGATTTTATGTAGCACCGCAAATTGCGGTGCTTTTTTTTGCGCAATTTTACTGCCCCATCTCAACCATCTCTTTCACATCGGAGCGGTTAATCTGCTGCTCATTGCCATTGGCATCTTTATAGCTGATCATACCGGTATCATCATCAACTTTTGGCTTGCCGTCAGCGACAATCGTGCGGCCATCGTTCGTGTGCATAACATAGTTGCTGGAACAGGCCGCCAGGGTAAACGCCATGGTGCAGACAGCCAGCACTGCGGTAAGTTTGTTCATCTTCTATCTCCTTGCAGATTGATTGCATTAAACCTCCCGCAGCCACGACATTACGCTATCAGCCTGAAACCAGAGCTGAAAATGGCGAACGGGTTATGCGGGTTTCGGTTCAAACCTTGCCATAATGAGCATAACGCGCTTTTACAGCTTTGCCAGCCAGCAGCCTGCTGTTACGGCTGGCCCTAAATCACCGGAGTGGGCCCGATATGACCATCTTCTCCCCTGGCACCTTTCGTCAGCAGTTTCCTGCGCTGAACGATGCCGGCGTCTATCTCGACAGTGCTGCGACGGCACTTAAGCCGCAGGCGGTCATTGATGCCACCGCCCAATTCTATTCGCTTAGTGCCGGCACCGTGCACCGTAGTCAGTTTGCTGCGGCGCGTGCACTGACCGCACAGTATGAACAGGCGCGCGGCGTGGTCGCACAGTGGCTGCACGCCGCTGACGATCGGCAGATTGTCTGGACGCGCGGAACCACCGAAGCGATTAATCTGGTGGCATACAGCTGGCTGGCGCCGCGCCTGCAGCCGGGCGATGAAATCATCGTCAGCGAGGCGGAGCATCACGCTAACCTGGTGCCGTGGCTGATGGTGGCTCAGGCAAGCGGTGCCAGCGTGGTGAAATGGCCGCTGGGCGCCGATCGCCGGCCCGATATCACTCTGCTGCCGGGGCTGATCAACGCGCGCACCCGCCTGCTGGCCGTAAGCCAGATGTCAAACGTCACCGGCGGCTGTCCGGATCTGGCGCAGGCTATCACGCTGGCACACGAGGCAGGCGCAAAGGTCATGGTGGATGGTGCTCAGGGCGTGGTGCATTGCCCGCCTGACGTGCAGGCGCTGGATATCGACTTCTATGCTTTTTCCGGCCACAAACTCTATGGTCCGATGGGTATTGGCGTGCTGTATGGCAAAGCGGAATTGCTGGAGTCGATGCAGCCGTGGCAGGGCGGCGGCAAAATGCTGACGCAGGTCGACTTCAGCGGATTTACGCCGCAGCCTGTGCCGTGGCGCTTTGAAGCCGGCACACCCAACGTGGCGGGTGTGGTGGGTCTTAGCGCAGCGCTGAGCTGGCTGTCACACCATCATCAGGAAAAAGCGGAGATGTGGAGCCAGCAGCTCGCCTGCCTGGCCGAAGAGCAGCTGAGCGCGCTGCCCGGTTTTCGCAGCTTCCGCTGCGGCTCTTCCAGCCTGCTCGCCTTTGACATTGCCGGGATCCATCACAGCGATATCGTCACGCTGCTGGCTGAACAGGGAATTGCCCTGCGTGCCGGACAGCACTGTGCGCAGCCGCTGATGGCAGCCCTGGGCGTTAGCGGCACGCTGCGCGTCTCATTCGCGCCTTACAATAACCTGCAGGATGTGGATGCGCTGGTGCGCGCCATGCACTGCGCCGTGGATCTTTTAGGTGAATAAGCTTATGACAACCCTGCTCGCGCCCCATCCCTTCGGCCATACCATTACCGCAGAAGGGCTGACCGACACGTTTGCCCGCTTTCAGCAGTGGGAAGATCGCTACCGGCAGCTGATTCAGCTCAGCCGTCAGCTGCCGGCGCTGCCGGATGAACTGAAATGTGCGGACATTGAGCTGAGCGGCTGCGAAAACCGCGTCTGGCTCAGCAGCCAGCAGCTGCCTGACGGCACGCTGCATTTTTATGGCGACAGTGAGGGACGAATTGTGCGCGGCCTGCTGGCTGTGCTGCTGACTGCCACTGAAGGAAAAACACCGGCACAGCTGCTGGCGCAGGATCCGCTGGCGCTGTTTGATACGCTGGGGCTGCGTGCGCAGCTTAGCGCGTCACGCAGCAGCGGCCTGCAGGCGCTGGCAGAGGCGGTAACGCGCGCGGCGCGTCAGTCAGCCTGACGCGCCCTGCGCGCCTGGAATTTTTTCAGCGCGTGCGATACGGCGATAAACCCGAACGTGGCGGTGACCATCGTTGCCGCACCGAAGCCCGCAGCGCAATCCATACGCTTCGGACCTTCTGCCGTGCTGCGCGAAGCGCACACGCTGCCGTCGGGCTGCGGATAGACCAGCGCTTCAGTGGAAAATACGCAGTCGATCCCCAGTTTGCCTTTGCTGTTTTTCACTACGCCAAAGTCACTTTTCAGGCGCTCGCGCAGTTTTGCCGCCAGCGGATCCTGGATAGTTTTCGCCAGATCGCTGACCTGAATTTGCGTGGGATCGATCTGTCCGCCTGCCCCACCCGTGGTGATAAGCGGGATCTTATTGCGCCGGCACCAGGCGATCAGCGCCGCTTTTGGCCGCACGCTGTCAATGGCATCAATCACATAGTCAAAGCCGGCAGAGAGCAGTTCTGCGGTGTTTTGCGGCGTAATAAAGTCGTCAATGCAGGTCACGACGCACTCCGGATTGATGGCGCGGATGCGCGCGGCCATGACCTCCGTTTTTGCCTGACCGACATTGCCCTGCTGCGCATGGATTTGCCGGTTGGTATTGGTGATACAGACATCATCCATGTCAATCAGCGTAATGTGTCCGATGCCGGTACGCGCCAGCGCCTCAGCGGCCCAGGAGCCCACACCGCCAATACCAATTACGCAGAAATGCGCCTCTGCAAACTGCTGCAGCGCCTCCTGCCCATAAAGACGCGCCGTCCCGCCAAAGCGTTGTCGCCAGGCGTCGCTTACCACTTTCATATCTGACCTTTACTCCGGAATGCGGTGCGCCGCGTGGCGCACCCGATAATGTCACTCTCCCGCGGAGAGCAGGCTGTCAGTGTATCAATTTGCACCGAGCAGCAGTGAACCGTTGTTGCCGTTTTGCGCATTGCTGAACAGTGGCTGCCCGGCGCCGGGAGCCGCCTTCAGTACCCAGACGCGGCCGTAGTGGTTATAGAAGCCGGCCAGATGTGCGGCGTCCGGGCCCACGCCCTGGTAGATGTCAAAGTGCTGACCTTTGATTGCGCCACCGACGTCCAGCGCCACCATCAGACGCATTTCATACTTACCGTTGAACTTACCTTTGGCATTCAGCTGCGGCACTTCTGCCAGCAGCGCCGTGCCCGCCGGGATCAGGGAGCGGTCAGAAGCCACCGACGCTTTGGCAATCAGCGGTACCGCGCTGGCGCCGCGCACCGGCACGTACTCTTCAGGCTTAAAGAAGACAAAGGACTGGTTAGTCTCCAGTACGTCACGCACCTCCTGCGGTGAATGCTCCTCAGCCCACTGCCGGATGGCCTGCATCGACATATCTTCGCGTTTAACTTCGCCGCGATCGATCAGCTCTTTACCGATACTGTGATAAGCCCAGCCATTTTTACCGCCGTAGCCAAAGAAGCGCAGCGGACGTCCGTCACCAAAATCGACGTAGCCGCTGCCCTGCACATCCATCATAAAGTTGTCGATCAGTGAGTTGCTCCAGGCGATAACGTAGCGCTCATCGAGCGCGCCGCTATAGATACCGGCGCGGCTCGGCAGTTTCGCCCCGCGCGGGCGCGGCGGCATGCGGTAAATAGGATACTGAAACTCACCCTGTCGGGTGTAGCGCGCTTCCACTACCGGCGTGTAGTAACCGGTGAACTGCACGTTGCCATAGTTGTCCGTGCCTTCCATCTGAAACGCATTCAGGCCGAACTGACGCAGCTGACGGGTATCTGCACCTGAAAGCAGCCAGTTCTGAATAGCGCTGTAGGTACCATTATTACGGCTGAACAGGCGCGACGAAGCGGACTGAATCTGCTGCACCTGCAGGCCGAAGTCCTGCCCGTTAACCGGACGCCCTTTGGCATTGGGCTCATTGACCAGCCCGAGCGGTTGCTCCAGCTTGCCATCAATATATTGCTGACCGCGATCGGTCGGCTTCGAGCTACAACCTGCTAATAGCGCCAGAAATGCGCCAGTGAGTGCATACTTTACCCGGTGTCCGTTCATGACTCTCTCTTGTTGTCGGTTGTTCGCCCGGCGACGATAGCAAAGCCCTGGTCAGAATGAAATCTGCCGCCCGCCATCACCTTCACATCTGTATGTTTTTTCATCCAGATGCGACATTATTCAGCAACTGTTGCAGGGTTTCACTGGTTAAGTGCAAAAAGGGGTTGCATCACCACGTGCCAGGTGTATAGTGCGCATCCACGGACGCGGGGTGGAGCAGCCTGGTAGCTCGTCGGGCTCATAACCCGAAGGTCGTCGGTTCAAATCCGGCCCCCGCAACCAATTCTTCTTAATGAAGAGACAATATGAAGTGTCGCTCAGGCGACAGACGGACGCGGGGTGGAGCAGCCTGGTAGCTCGTCGGGCTCATAACCCGAAGGTCGTCGGTTCAAATCCGGCCTCCGCAACCAATTGTCTTAAGAAGAATACAATGTGAAACGTCGCTCAGTGCGACAGACGGACGCGGGGTGGAGCAGCCTGGTAGCTCGTCGGGCTCATAACCCGAAGGTCGTCGGTTCGAATCCGGCCCCCGCAACCATTTCTTCTGATGAAGAAACACAAAACACCTTAACGGGTGTTTTTTTGTTTCTGCCGCCGGAAAAGCGGCATCGCTGCCGCCCTGTCTTCAACGCTTTGCCAGCACGCCGCCTTTGTCAAAATAGGCTTTGATACCGTGAAAAATCGCTTCCGCCACCTGATGCTGATAGCGTGCGGTTCGCAGCTTGCGCTCCTCCTCCACATTACTGATAAACGCCGTCTCAACCAGAATTGACGGAATATCAGGCGCTTTCAGCACGGCAAAGCCCGCCTGATCAACCGTACGCTTATGCAGATGGTTGATGCGTCCCATGCGCGTCAGTACCTCTTTGCCAAACTTCAGGCTGTCGCTGATGGTCTGACGCTGCACCATGTCAAACATTGTGTGGTCGAGATAGCGATCGCCGCTCATGCTGACACCGCCAATCAGATCGGCTTCGTTCTGCGTCTGTGCCAGGAAACGTGCTGCTGCAGAGGTGGCGCCGCGGGTGGAGAGCGCAAAGACCGAAGAGCCACGCGCTGCCCGGCTGGTAAACGCATCGGCATGAATTGAAACAAACAGATCGGCACGCTGCTTACGTGCTTTTGCAACCCGCACGCGCAGCGGAATGAACACATCTTCATTCCGCGTCATGTAGGCTTTCATATTGTGCTCTTTATCAATCAGTGCCCGCAGATAGCGACCAATTTTCAGCACAATATCCTTTTCACGCGTTTTATATTTACCGTGTGCGCCGGGATCTTCGCCGCCGTGACCGGGATCGATCATGATGATAATCGGGCGATCGCGCCCCGCCTTGCCCGGCAACGGCGCCTGCGCGGGCTGATCGCGCTCCAGATCGCCTTTGTTGTAATCATTCAGCAGCGCCAGCAGCGGATCGTCGGCGTGCGATGCCTGACTCGGATAGAGATCCACCACCAGCCGGTTTTTAATGCCGGCCACAGGCGCGAGGGTAAAGGTCTTTGGTGCAACGTGACGTTTCAGCTCCAGCACAATTCGCACCGTGTGCGGATCAAACTGCCCGACCCGTGCCGTTTTGATAAAGGGATCGTCGGTGCGCACCAGTTTATTGATGCCTTTCAGCGTCGGATTGATATGCAGGTTTTTGATATCAATGACCAGACGTTCAGGGTTACTCAACGCAAACTGCTTGTAGTGCAGCGGGATATTCGACTCCAGCGTGACGCGGGAGTACGTTGATGAAGGCCAGATGCGTACTGCAACAATGTGCTGACTCGCTGCCAGCCCGGTACGCGTTACGCTAAGGAGCCATAGCGCACCCGCACCCTGTAATAATCGTCTTCGGGAAAAAGCCTGGGACATGCCACTCCAGCTACTGTGTTATGGATAAATCCGCGTCAACTGACGCTCAGAAAGCGAAAACTTTATCCAATCTGGCAACGCTTGTCTCGTCGGAAAAGCCAGATAATGCAGGCTGTTATCACCGGATGCATCTGAAAAATCGTAAAGTAACGTCAGGCGCAACGCTTGCAATACGGCGCAAAACAGAATAAAAATACAATAATTACGAATAACCATTCACAGAGGGTGCACCGTGAAGGAACGCAGTACCGAGCTGGTTCAGGGTTTTCGCCATACCGTTCCCTATATTAATGCCCATCGCGACAAGACGTTTGTCATCATGCTGGGCGGCGAAGCCATTGAGCATGAAAACTTCTCCAGCATCGTTAACGATATTGGCCTGCTGCATAGCCTGGGCATCCGTCTGGTGGTGGTCTATGGCGCACGTCCGCAGATTGACGCCAGTATGGCGCAGCAGCAGCTGGAGCCGGTGTATCACAAGCATACCCGCGTAACCGATGCGCAATCGCTGGAGCTGGTAAAGCAGGCGGCGGGTCGTCTGCAGCTTGATATCACCGCACGCCTGTCGATGAGCCTTAACAACACCCCGCTGCAGGGTGCGCATATTAATGTGGTCAGCGGTAACTTTATCATCGCCCAGCCGCTGGGCGTGGATGATGGCGTTGACTACTGCCACAGCGGACGCATTCGCCGTATTGATGAAGAGGCGATTCATCGTCAGCTGGATAATAACGCGATTGTGCTGCTGGGTCCGGTCGCAGTCTCTGTGACCGGCGAAAGCTTTAACCTCACCTCAGAAGAGGTCGCCACGCAGCTCGCTATCAAGCTCAAGGCAGAGAAGATGATTGGCTTCTGCTCCGAGCAGGGCGTGACCGATCGCGCCGGCACCATTATTTCAGAGCTGTTTCCTGGCGATGCGCAGGCGCGCATTGATGAGATGGAGAGCGACGGTGATTTCCTGTCCGGTACGGTGCGCTTTCTGCGCGGCGCGGTTAAAGCGTGCCGCAGCGGCGTGCGCCGCAGCCATCTGATCAGCTATCAGGAGGATGGCGCACTGCTGCAGGAACTCTTCTCACGTGACGGTATCGGTACGCAGATTGTTATGGAATCTGCTGAGCAGATCCGCCGCGCCAATATCAACGATATTGGGGGTATTCTGGAGCTGATTCGCCCGCTGGAGCAGCAGGGTATTCTGGTACGGCGCTCGCGTGAACAGCTGGAAATGGAGATCGATAAGTTTACGATCATCCAGCGCGATAATATGACTATCGCCTGTGCCGCGCTCTACCCGTTCCCGGATGAGCAGATTGGCGAAATGGCGTGTGTGGCCGTGCATCCCGACTATCGCAGCTCATCGCGCGGCGAGCTGCTGCTGGATCGCGTGGCGCTACAGGCGCGGCAGATGGGGCTGAAAAAGCTGTTTGTGCTCACTACCCGCAGCATTCACTGGTTCCAGGAGCGGGGCTTTACGCCAGTAGATATCGAGTCGCTGCCAGAGAGCAAGCAGCAGATGTATAACTATCAGCGTCGCTCAAAAGTGCTGATGGCAGATTTAAAATAAGCCACGATATTCCAGGGCCGCATTAATGCGGCCCCTACAACATCCCGCAGAGGCGCCATTTATGACGCCCTTGTTACGCATCAAATTTCGGAACACGTTATCCCACAGGGCCGCATAAATGCGGCTCCTACAGCATCCCGCAGGGGCGCCATTTATGGCGCCCTGGCCATGCATGAAATTCCTGACCGCGTTATCCCACAGGGCCGCATTAATGCGGCCCCTACAGCATCCCGCAGAGGCGCCATTTATGGGCCCTTGTTACGCATCAAATTTCGGAACACGTTATCCCCCAGGGCCGCATAAATGCGGCCCCTACAGCATCCCGTAGGGGCGCCATTTATGGCGCCCTTGTTACGCATCAAATTTCGGAACACGTTATCCCCCAGGGCCGCATTAATGCGGCCCCTACAGCATCCGGCAGAGGCGCCATTTATAGCGCCCTTGTTACGCATCAAATTTCGGAACACGTTATCCCACAGGGCCGCATAAATGCGGCCCCTACAGCATCCGGCAGAGGCGCCATTTATGACGCCCTGGCCACATTATTCTATACCGGGGCTTTACGCGTCAGACGTCGCGCCAAGCCGTGACAGCAGGCCGCTGCGGCGCTGCGTGCGCAGCTGGACCGCGCGACGGAAGATGTTTTCATCGCTGTAGAGCGTCAGCTGTCTGCGGGCACGCGTAATCGCGGTATAAATCAACTCCCGCGTCAGCACCGGTAAAAACTGAGCCGGCATCACCAGTGCAGTGTGCTCAAACTCCGAACCCTGTGACTTGTGCACCGTCATTGCCCAGGCGGTATCGTGCGCCGGCAGGCGGCTCGGCTGTACTGCTTTAATTGTGCCGTCCGGCAGCGGAAAGAAGACTTTCAGCACGCCCTCCTCGTCTGTCAGCGTAATACCGATATCGCCGTTGAACAGCCCCAGCGCGCTGTCATTGCGCGTGACCATGACCGGCCGTCCGGGATACCAGCGGCTGCCGCCTGCAGGACGACGGATCAGCTGCAGCTGCATCAGCTTCTGCTCGATGCGCTGGTTAAGTCCTTCCACGCCAAACGGCCCTTCGCGCAGTGCGCACAGCAGCTGATAGCGCCCGAAAGAGGCGAGGATATCAGCCGGGGCAGCCTCCTCAGCCACTTGCTGCAGAAAGTCCCGGTAACCTGCAGCAATCTCATTCAGCATACGCTGATACGCCTCACCGCTGTTCAGTGGCGCACGTGCGATATCGCTGAAGTTGCCCTGAAAGGCGCGTTCCACCGCCTGCGCATCGCCGGCGTTAACCGCTGCCGCCAGCTGGCCGATGCCGGATCTGGCGTCAAAACGGTAACTTTTACGCAGCAGACAGATGGCATCGCGCACCGCTGGCGCGTCGGTTTCATTACTGCCGTCAATCTCACAGCCGGTCATCAGCGTCAGCTGTGTGGCCCGGACCGCACTGTAGCCCGCCTCTGCACAGCGGCAGATATCGCCCAGTACCGCGCCCGCCTCTACAGAGGCGAGCTGGTCGCGATCGCCGAGAAAAATAACCCGCGCCTGTGACGGCAGCGCAGCGATCAGACTGGCCATCATGCCGAGATCTACCATCGAGGCTTCATCCACCACCAGCACATCGAGATGCAGCGGATTACCGGCATGATAGCGCAGGCGCTGCGTTTCCGGCTGTGCGCCCAGCAGGCGATGCAGCGTGGTGGCCTCTTCCGGAAAGCGCTGACGCTCCTCCTCGCTGACCGCCAGCTGCTGCAGCGCTTTCCCCAGTGATTCCGTCAGGCGGGCCGCCGCTTTGCCGGTTGGCGCGGCCAGCTGAATACGCAGCGCACCGTCACTCAGCCGGATCAGGGCCGCCAGCAGTTTTGCCACGGTCGTGGTTTTGCCGGTGCCCGGCCCGCCGGAAATCACTGCGGTTTTCTGTGTCAATGCGACGGCAGCGGCAATCTTCTGCCAGTCATCCGGCGCGGTGCCAAACAGCGCATCCAGCACACGGCGTACCTGTTCCGGTGCAAACGGCTGCGGCGCAGCCTGAGGGTGGAAAAAGCGCGCTACGTCACCCTCATGATGCCATAAGCGATGCAGATAGAGCCGCTCGTCGCTCAGCACAACAGGCGCGGCGCGATCGTGGGTGCTGACCGCATCCCAGCCCGCCAGCAGGCTGTGCCAGTCGTGCGGCTCGCCGGCGGCCTGCCAGATCGCCTGCGCCAGTTCGGGATGACGACCGCGAAACAGCTTCTCGCGGTTCAGATGGGCCAGCGGCAGACAGACATGCCCTTCTCCGGCTTCAGCGCTGAGACAGGCAGCAGCCAGCAAACGGGCGGGCTCATCACTGGTGGCTATCAGCTGAGCAAACTGCACATCCAGCGAGCGCAGCAGCCGCAGCTCTGTTGCCTGCTTTAATAGCGTAGTGATATCGCTCATGCATCCTCTCCCTGCCCGCGAAACAGGCTATCAAGTTGTGTCACAAATTCAGCGGCAGGACGGGTGTAAAAGACCCCGTTAGCAGGCGAGCTGCCATCCATACCGCGTAAAAACAGATAAAACACGCCGCCGACATGCTGCTCATAGTTGTAATCAGGCAGCCGGTGCTGCAAAAACCGGTGCAGCGCCAGCGTATAGAGCTGATACTGCAAATCGTAGCGATGGTCAATCATCGCCTGCGCCATGGCATCCGGGGTATAGGCTTCATGACTCTCCCCCAGCCAGTTAGATTTGTAATCCAGCAGGTAGTATTTTCCTTCGCGGCGAAACACCAGGTCGATAAAGCCCTTGAGCATGCCCTGCACCTGACTGAAGTTAAGCGCGGGTGCCTGCGCGGAGAGCGGATCATGCTGGCGCATCAGCTGGTCCAGCGCCGGCGCGGTCAGCAGGCCGCTGATAGGCAAATAAAACTCCATCTCAATCAGGCGATCGCGTACGCCTACGTCAGCCAGCCGGATCTGCTGCGCATTAAGCGGCGTAGTGACTACCCGCTCAATCCAGCTGCTCAGCACCGGCTGCCAGTGCAGCGGATAGCCATTCTGCTGCAGATGCTGTTCCAGCAGTGCCGTTCCGGGCGGCTGGGTAAAATCGATCGACTCAAATAGCTCATGCAGAAACGTACCCGGCGCGGCCCCGCGCGGAAATTGATGTGGCGTCAGCGCCATCTCTTCGGTCGCCGCCTGCGGCTCTTCACCTGCCGCTTCCAGATCGAAATGAGGCACCACATCCAGCAGGCGATGTGCGCTGTGCTGCTGCAAACCTGAATAGCTGGTCACGCGCCAGGATTCAGTCAGCTGGCGCGATATTGCGCGTGCGCGAAGGTCGTCGCGTGCGCCGGCCTGTACCTGCCAGCGCGCCGCTTCAGCACGATCGGCCATCACGACGTCACAACCCTCGCCGCTCAGCGCCTCCAGCAGCGCCCCGAGCTGCTCTGCCGTCGCCGCTTCGCCGCGCTGCAGCAGATAACCCAGCGCACTTTTATGCAGATCGCTCTCGCCCTCTTTTTTACGCGCGCCGCGAAACAGCGGCGCCACCCCGATGCTGCAGTGATAGATAGACCGCGTGAGGGCGACATAAAGCAGCCGCAGATCTTCTGCCAGTCGCTCCTGCTCCGCCAGCGCCAGGCTCTGCTCATCGCTCTGCAAATCCAGCACCGCGCTGAAGTTTTCGCGATCGTGGTAAAGCGCAATATCGGCCTCACGAAACCCTGCTGCAAACGGCAGCCACACCAGCGGATACTGCAGCCCTTTCGATTTATGAATGGTGACGATCTGCACCAGATGGCGATCGCTCTCCAGTCGCAGCTGCTGACTGGCTGACTGGCTATCGGGCCGCGCTATCTGCTGAGCCAGGTAACGAACCAGCGCGTGCGGGCTATCAAGCTGCGCGGCCGCTTCCTGCAACAGCTCTCCCAGATGCAGCAAATCGGTCAGGCGACGCTCGCCATTGTCCGACGCCAGCATATTTTCTGCCAGCTGGCGCTCCAGCATAATCTCCCGCAGCATCGGCAGCACACCACGCTGATGCCAGAGACGCTGCCAGCGCGCAAAGGTATCCACCAGCGTATCCCAGCCGCGCGCGTCGTGATCGAGCGCATCCAGCTGAGCCGCATCGAGCGCAAACAGCGAGGTCGCCAGCGCGGTACGCAGCATACGCTCCTGCTCCGGCGCCAGAATGGCCCGCAGCAGCCAGAGCAGCTCGCGCGCTTCCGGCGTCGTGTAAACGCTGTCGCGGTTGGAGAGATAGACTGACGGGATAGCAAGCTGTGCCAGCGCTTCACGGATCTGATTCGCTTCGTTGCGACTGCGCACCAGCACCGTGATATCCGATGCCTGTACGGGCCGCAGCGCCGCCCCTTTCCCCAGCATCGCCTCGCCCTGCTGCCCTGCCTGCAGCCAGCGGCTGATATCCATTGCACACTGCTTTGCCATCTGCTGCTGATATTCGCTGACGCTGGCGCCGCTGCCAGGCTGCAGCCAGAAGCGCAGTGCAGGCTGCTCCCGACCCTCCGCCTGCAGCGACAGCGCCTGGTTAGGCGGTGCAAACTGCACCGGCAAAAACGGAATTTCAGCAAACAGAAAAGGGGCCGGTAAGCGGGCGAAGAGCTGATTAACGCTCTTCACCATCGCAGGTGATGAGCGCCAGTTGGTGTCCAGCGTATAGTGTGCCGCAATTTCATTTCGCGCCCGGATATAGGTAAAAATATCCGCCCCGCGGAACGCGTAGATCGCCTGTTTGGGATCGCCAATCAGCAGCAGCGCATGGTCAGGCTGATGCATGTAGAGCGTACGGAAAATCCGGTACTGCTGCGGATCGGTATCCTGAAACTCATCAATCAGCGCCACCGGATAGCGCTGCCGGATCAGCTGCGCCAACTGTGCGCCCCCCGCCTGCTGCAGCGCATCGTCAAGGCGGCTCAGCAGATCGTCAAAGCCCAGCAGCGCCTGCAGCCGTTTCTGTTTATGCACTGCCTCGCGCACTTCGGTCAGCGCCCGCGCAATGACCACATCGCGCAGCGACAGCGGCTCGGCCAGAAAGGCGTCAATTGCGCTGAACAGCGCGTGACGGGGTGCGTCGCCTTTTTTGGTTTTCTCTTCGAGGATGCGCTGCCCGAAGCGTGCCAGCTCGGCCGGCACCTGGTAATCACTGCTGTCGCTGTGAGCCCACTGGCTGACTTTACTGACCCAGGCGGGCAGATGTTTGCTGCTGTAGCTACGCTTATCCACCCCCGACTGCTCAACCAGCGTCAGCACGTCGTCGCCCAGCGATCGCCACTGCGCCTTGATCTCTGCGAGGCGCGCCATATTACGTGCGTGACGCGACGCAAGCGTCTCCTCTTTATCCGGCGGCAGCCGCAGCGATGGCGACTCCCCCTGCAGCCACGGGCGCAGGGTTGCCAGCAGCTGTTCCGGCCCCAGCCACTCGCTGACAATCACGCGCGCGATATCCAGCGTCAGCGGATAGCAGTGGCGTCGCCAGAAATCAGCCGTTGCCTGACGCAGCAGCGGATGCTCATCTTCAATCAGCTGCTGCTCAAACAGCATGCCGGACTCAAACGCATTAAGATTCAGCATGCGCTGGCAGAAGCCGTGGATAGTGAAAATAGCGGCTTCATCCATTTGTCTTTCCGCCGCCAGCAGCAGCGAGGCGGCCTCCGCCCGCTGCGGGATCGCCTGCAGCAGTGCGGTCAGCATCGGATCGCTGCTGACGCCGCGAATACAGGCGAGACGCAGCTCGTGGATATTGGCCCGGATACGGCCGCGCAGCTCAGCCGTGGCCGCCTCGGTGAAGGTCACCACCAGAATCTCTTCTACCGAAAGCGGGCGGCTGTAAGCGTTCTCTTCGCCCAGCCCAAGCAGCAGCCGCAGATAAAGCAGGCCAATCGTAAAGGTTTTACCGGTACCGGCAGAGGCCTCAATTAACCGCTCGCCGCGCAGCGGCAGCGTCAGCGGATTGAGGGATTCAGCACGCTGGCTCATGGCGTATCACTCTTAACCGGCAGCGACTGCTGCAGCTGTGCCAGCGCCGGCCAGGTCGTGAAGCCGGGTAGCGCTGCATAATCTGTCTGCGGCGTACGCTCCTGCGTACCGCTAATCTGGGAAATCATCGCCATTCCCTGCTGCCGGATCGCCTGTTGGAAGAAGGTGGCCAGGCGCACCGGCGTCAGCTGCTGCACCTGCGCAATCACTTTCTCACGCATGTCGAACGCATCATTCTGGCGGCTGAAGTCACGCTGGTAGCGGCTGGCTTCTTCTTCCAGCGTCTGAGGTCGCTGTTTCAGCTCATTGATCATCGCCTGCTGGTACTGCGCAAAAGTCTCTGGCTTCATGCTGCGCAGCCGCTGTTCTGCCTGCGGATAGAATGCCTGAAAGCGCTGCAGCAGGAAGGCGGGCTGCCGGCTGTTGCTCTGCAGCAGGAAACCGATGCCCCACTGACGACCTATCGGCATCTGATAAGTAAAGACGGCATAGCCGAGCTGCTCTTCTGTGCGCAGCTGGTTATAGAACCACGGCTGAATAATCTGGCTCAGCAGGGTGCTGGCGGCCATGCTCTGATATTCATCATACCCGGTGGGCACATAGAGTGCCGCCAGCGCCGAGTCGCTGCTGCTTCCCGCCTGCTGCAGATTCGCCTTAATGGCTTTATCCACCACGACATAGTCACTGCGCCATGGCGCCCGTTCGCTGCTCTGCAGCTGCGCTTTCAGCGTTGCGCCGAGCGTTTCTGTTTCTCTGGCTGAGAGATTACCCACCGCCAGCATCTCTGGCGTTGCCTGACGCAGCAGCGCGTCACGCCAGGCGATCACCTCCTGCAGCGTGATCTCCGGCAGCAACCGGCGTCGTTCATCGCGCTGGGTATAGGGCAGCTGTGACAGCATCTGCATCGGCTGGATCGCCTGTTCAAACGCTTTGCCTTTTTCAGCTGCATCCAGACGGTCGCGATACCAGGATTTGGCCTGAGCGAGCTGCGATTCATCCGGACGGAAGCTGCCGTAACCAGCAACCAGCTCCTGCAGCAGCTGTGGCAAACGCTGGGTGAATCCGCTGGCGTTAAACACAATGCCATCATCTTCTCCCACCGAGAAACTGATCCCTCCCACCGACGCCTGTGAGTTAAGCTCATCCAGCGCCAGGCTGGAGAGATAATCATTCAGCCCGAACAGCACCTGCTGACGCGCGTCGCTGATAGCCGTCTTGTTGCGCAGCGCCAGCGTAATTGCCGCTTTCGGCTCGTCAGGATAGAACCGGCTCGGCATCCATAAAGTACGCATTGCCGCGTCATTACTGAGCACGATCGGATGCGTGTAGTTTTTCCCGTCGCGTGCAATCAGTGAAAAGTCAGTGGGAATATAGGGGTTGAGCGCGGGCAAAGAGAGCGCAATATGCGCTGCACGCTGCTGCCAGTCGCTGAACTGCGCCGCGCTGATTTTATCAACCTGGTACGGCGCATTCACAAAGTAGGCCTGCTGGTTGTGCGGCTCCTGCGGACTGATATACCAGATGCGGGCATTGTGTGGTGTCATCTCACCGAGGCGTGCCGCTACCGCCGCAGGATCGAAACGATCGGCAAGGTAAGGGGCGTCAAGCGTGTGCGCGACCGGCACGCGCAGCATGGTGTCGGCCAGCCATTCAATGTAGTCCATGTCTCGGGTAATCGACGGGTAGCGGTAGTCAAGCGCCAGCACATGCGATACCTCATCAAAATAGCGTTTATCAATGCCGTTGCGGCGCAGCATATCGAGATAGCTGAAAATGGCGGCCACGACGTCATCACGCTGCGCCAGCCCTTTATCCGTCAGCGATACGGAAATAGCAAAAACGCCGCTGCTGCGTTCGGTTACGGGATCGGCTCCTGCCGTCATGCCATCGGCCAGGCCCTGCTTCTGCAGCCAGTCATTCAGCGTGTTGGCACTGCGGTTACCCAGCAGATAGCCAATCAGCGTATCGGTTTTACTGCGGAAATCGGCGCTGTTGTTCGCGATACGAAACTCAATCTTCAGCTGTTTACGCGGCTGAGCCGGCACGTAGTGAATGATAATGCCTTTCTGCGCATCGGTGACCACCGGTACATCTATCTCCGGCACGCTTGCCGGATGCGCCGCGACGCGCCCGAAGGTCGCGGCTGCCATCTCCGCCATCTCAGAGAGCGGTTTGTTGCTGTAGATCACCGCTTTCATCAGGCTGGCAGAGTAATGGGTGCGGTAGAAGTCGCGCAGCGCCTGCTGCAGTTTGCTGCCCGGTTTATCACTCAGCGTCTCCAGATTACCGCCGGAAAAACGCGATCCCGGATGCTGCGGGTTCAGCGTCTCGGCACTTACCTGCGCCATACGCAGCCCGTCACGCGAGCGCGCCATCGTCAGCTCTGCGTTGACGGCATGACGTTCGCGATCGGCGTTGACCGGATCGAGCAGCGGCTCCGCAATCGCATCCGCAAGGCGATCCACCGCGGGCTGCAGCGCATCGTTCTCAACCTCAAGATAGAATGCAGTGCGGTAAGAGGCGGTGCTGGCGTTGTGGCTGCCGCCGTGCATTTTGAGAAATTCGGCGAGATTATCGGGCTGCGGGTAGCGCTTTGACCCCATCAGCACCATGTGCTCCAGATAGTGCGCCAGACCAGGCTGCTGGTCGGGATCGTCCAGCGAGCCAATCGGCAGCGTCAGCGCCGCCAGCGATTTAGGTGCCTCAGCGTCTGACACCAGCAGCACCGTCATGCCATTGTTCAGGGTAATTGCCTGATAGCTGCGCGGATCGCGATCGCTTTTGCGGATAATGTCATTAACCGGCTGCCAGCCCTGTCCGGTATCGGCAAAAACATTCAGCGCCAGCGTGCCCAACAGCAGCGCGCCGATACAGCGTGCGTAAATCCGCATGTAAACCCCTTAATCTTACTCTGCCCTGCGGCGGGTTTCCCGCGCAGGTTTATCAACTCAGTGTTCTGGTATAAGCGTGACGCTTAGCGGCTATTCATCATCCTGATGGGCGAGGCGTACCGGCAGATACCATTGCCGGGCCGCATTAATAATCGCCTGCAGCATCTCCTCATTCAGCGTGCGATTCAGGCGCTGGAGATAGGGATCGCTGCCCTCACCCTGCACCTGATAGCCGCCCTGCCACGCCTGCAGCAGCTTATTCAGCGCCTTTTTCTGCGTGGCTTCATCTTCCAGCAGCTGGCCGCTTTTGCGATCAAAGCTCGCCTCCAGCCAGGCGCCGCCGCTTTTGTTTAACAGTAGCAGCGGCTGCGCCAGTCCCTGCTCGCAGGCGGCGGCGTACTCTGCCAGCAGCGCCTGCGCGCGGCCGGCATCAACGGCATGAAAGCGCCAGCGGCTCTGTTTGCGGCCATACATCCGGCTTACGCCGCTGCCGCCCAGCGCACAGTAAACCAGATGCTCCAGCCACAGCTGCAGGCCGTCATTCATGTTCAGTACGCCTGGCCGCCAGCGCAGCAGACCATCAGCCTGCACCTGCGTCAGCCAGCCGGTCAGCCGCACGGCACCAAGCTGCAGATTCACTTCCTGACTCTCTGCCGGCAGACGCTCTCCGGCGACTTCTGCCGCAACCTCCTGCATCTCTTCGGTCTGACTCTGCCAGAAAAGTTCACCAAAAGCGCCATAAGGCAGGTTACCTGCGGCCCGGTGATGCGCATAGAGCTGCTGCGGATCCTCACCGTTTACCAGCACATTGAGCAGCTGTGCGTTTAACTGATAGCGTTCCAGGCTATCGGGTGCAAAAGGCTCGCTGTCGGGCAGTTCGCTCTCTTCTGTCCAGAATGAGACGCCAAGACGCTGCTGAAACCAGGCGCGAACCGGATGACGCCAGAAGCGCAGCAGCTGCTCCAGCGTGACGACGTCCTGCGTTTTCACCGCCAGCGGCTGCACGAAATCGGGCTGTGCCACGCCGCGGCCGGTGGCTGCCGGCAGCCACTCGGCAGCGAAGCTCTGCCGGTGGCTATAAGGAGTGAAATTCTCTGCCGCAAAGGGCATGCGGCTGTGCAAAGTTTGTAAGTGCTCACGTACACGCTGTTCACTGACGTCAGGTTCGCACTGCTCATCACCCGGCAGGCAGAAACTCTGCCCCAGATAATCAAGCAGTTCTGTGACCAGCACCGAAGGATAGCGCTCGGTGTTATCCTGAATCGCCCGGCCGATATAGCTGATGTAAAGCTGCTGCTGAGCGGAAATCAGGGCTTCAAGGAACAGATAGCGATCGTCATCGCGCCGGCTGCGGTCGCCTTTGCGCGTCTGCTGCTGCATCAGGTCAAACCCTACCGGAGCCAGCGTGCGCGGGTAGACACCATCATTCATTCCCAGCAGGCAGACGACTTTAAAGGGGATCGAGCGCATCGGCATCAGCGTACAGAAGTTTACCGGCCCTGCCAGAAAACGCTGACTGATGCGCTGCTGATCGAGGCGTGAACGCAGCTCATCGCGCAGCAGCGTCACCGGCACCGGCTGCTGGTAAGCAGAACCCACGCCCTGCTCAATAATCTCTTTCCACTGCGTCTCTACCAGCAGCAGCGCTGCCTCGCTTTCAGCATCACCGCTGAAAAAACTGTCAATCAGCTCACGACACAGGGGCAGCCACTCAGCCAGCGTGCGCTCGCCGCCCAGCCGGCTGCGCCAGGTATCAAGCCGCGTCAGCAGCTCGGCCAGATGCCCTGCCAGCTCTGCGATCAGGCCGCTTGACTCGTCGTAAGGCAGGATCCCCTGCCAGTCACCGTTGCGGCTCTCTAGCGCATACCCCAGTAACATACGCTGCAGGCCAAAACGCCAGGTGTGCTGGCCGGTAACCGGCAGCGACAGCGCTTCAATACTGGCATCGTCCAGTCCCCAGCGAATGCCGGACTCCATGACCCAGCGGCGCAGCAGACGCAACCCGCTCTCATCCACGGAAAAGCGCTGCGCCAGCGCCGGCACTTCCAGCAGCGCGAGGATCTCTTCTGAGGCGAAGCGGCTTTCCGGCAGCGTCAGCAGGCTTAGCAGCGCCAGAATGGCCGGATGTGCCTGACTGGCGCGGCGGTCTGAAATCGCAAACGGCAGATAGCGGTCCGGTGGTGCGCTGGCAAACGCCGCCTGAATAAAGGGCGCATAGCTGTCAATGTCTGCCACCATGACGATGATATCGCGTGGCTTAAGCTCTGGATCGGCCTCCATCATTGCCAGCAGATGATCCTGCAGCACCTCGACTTCACGCTGTGCGCTGTGGCAGATCTGCAGCGTGATAGAGCGATCGGCCGGATCGAGACGGCGCTTCTCTGCGCTGTTCATCAGTTCTCCGGCACTCAGACCAATCACCGCGCGATCGTCAAGATTCAGTAAGTCAGCCTGCAGGCTGTGCAGCAGCGTGTCATCAGGCAGATCGACAAACGCATCAATGTCGTTGGCCGCTGACTCCATCTGGCTGAGCAAAAACAGGTTGTCGCGTCCCAGCTTTCCCCACGAGGCAAGCAGCGGGTTTGTCAGCTGCTGCTCACCGCTGCTGTTAAACAGCGTGGAGGCGGCTTCAGGTTCGCGAAACAGGGGCAGCGTCTCTTCTGAATGCAGGCGGCGCCGCTGACGGCTCTGCAGCTTTGCCAGAAATGCGTAATCCTGAATATCTCCCCAGTAGTGGCGGCAGGGATTGGTAAAGAGCAGATGAATATCGATATGGCGGCCCAGCGCTTCAAGCGCCTGCAGGTAGACGGGCGGCAGCGCAGAAATACCGCAGATAAACACACGCGGCGGCAGACCAGGCGGCGTGCTTTCAGCCCGTTCCAGTGTTTCAATAAAGCGGGCGTACAGATTGGCACGGTGCCACATCGGCTGACCGAGGCTTTCCGTAAAGCTGACCAGATCGCGCCAGAGCGCCGCCTGCCACTGCTGAGCGTCACCCAGTCCCTCAATCAGTGCACCACGCTCCCAGCTGTTGAGCCAGTCAGCACGATAGACCAGATACTGGTCAAAGAGGTCGGCGACGCGGGTGCTGAGCTGGTAGAGCTTACGCTTGTCGTCATCATCCTGCAGATAGAGCCGCAGCGACTGAAACGTTTCCTGCTCCAGCAGCACCGGCAGGCGCTGCATCAGCTTCCAGCTCATGTTGGCTTTGGTAAAGGCGCTCTCCTCCGGGATCCCCGGCAGCACTTTGACAAACATGCTCCAGATAAAGGTGGCAGGCAGTGGAAAATCGATATTTGCGGCAATGCCAAAACTGTTTGCCAGCTCCATCTGCAGCCACTGTGCCATTCCCGGGCTCTGCACCAGCACCTGTTCAGCCGCAAACGGATCGGCGAGAGGCTGGTTTTCAATCAGAATGCCTGCCAGATTTTTCAACAGATCGAGCTGATTGGAGTGGTAAACCCGGAACATAATTCTCCTTTAACAAAGCAGTACAATACAGCCTGGTCACTCTACCCTTAAACGGTGGAGATGCCTATTAATCTGCTCATCTTCGTGACATTTCAGCCGTGACAGCACGGCCGTACGCTGATGCGGTCCGGTTACGGTCACCCGTTCCAGCGTGCAGCTGCCTGGCAGGATCTGCTGCTGACGCTGCGTGTGCCAGCCCGCCGTGTCATAGCCCAGCAGTGCCTGCTGCGCGACCTGCCACGCCTGACGCTGCTGCCACTGCTGGCTGAACCCCAGCGTCAGCGCGCGCTGATAGTGCAGCAGCGTCGTGATGCTCAGTGCCAGCAGCAGCATGCCCACCAGCGCCTCTGCCAGACTAAATCCCTGCTGCAATCGCCTCTCCCGGACACGCTTCCGGTGCGTCCAGTGGGCAGAAGTCGATCCAGCCGTGCGGCAGTGCCAGCACGCGCATGCCACTGAGCTCAACCCAGTGGTAGAGCCAGAGTGCGCTGTCTGCCTGACGCGCTGATAACAAACCATGCCCCTCCTCCCTGCGCAGCAGACAGCTCTGCCACTGCGCGGTTATCCACTGCTGGCACTGCCAGCCATCAGCGGGTGACCACTGCTGCTGCATTCCCCAGCGCAGCGCCGCCTGCGCCTGGCTGTGGTGCTGAAAGTAGTGCTGTGTATCGGCCACCAGTACCATGCTGCGGCTCAATTGCTGGCGGGTGGCATGCAGCGTTACGCCTCCCAGCAGCAGCAGTATCATGACCATGCCGAGCGTACTGTTACCCTGCTGTTTCACAGATTGAGGCCTTCAATAATGCGCACCAGCGTGACCTGCTGCTGACCTGCGCGCGCCGCCAGCTCCAGCCGCAGCTTCCGCTGCTGGCGGCTGACGTGAAAGTGCTCAAGCCGCATAAACGCGGGGTCGGTGATGCGCTCCCAGCCGCTGCCGTGACACGCCTCAACGCCACGCTGCATCTCCAGCTGGCCGTTGCGCAGACGATAGCCGTAGTAATCACTGTCGCTGTGTCCCGCGCCCTCCCAGCGACCGTTGCTGTTCTCATCCCAGCGCAACAGCACACAACTGCCGCTGTTTGCCAGCGTCAGTGGCGCCCCGCGGCACGTTCCCCGGCAGTAGCCCGCCCGGCGCAGCGCTTTTTCCAGCGTGCCGGCTATGTGCTCCAGCTCCTGCTGCAGCTGTACCCGCTGCTGCAGCCGCAGATTCTGTTCCAGCAGCAGCGGCAGAAAACGTCCCAGGCTGAGCATCAGCATGGCGCTTATCGCCAGCGCAATCAGTGTTTCCAGCAGGGTGAACCCGGCCTGAGCTATTCGCACGCCGCTGCCTCCGGCTGGCAGAGACGAATACGCGCGCGGGCGGAGATGATCACGCGCCAGCGCCCGGCAGCGCTGGCCATTTCCACGCTACCGGCGCGCGCCACATCCCTGCGCCCGTAAAAACCGGGCTCGCCCGTCAGTGCGCTAAGGTGTATGCCCGCATGCGGTGGCGTAAACCACCAGCGCGAGGGAGTATTACAGCCTGCAACGGGTACCGGCCCGGTACCAAGGCAGCCCCCCTGACCCGGCTGCAGCCAGAGTTTTAGCTCACGGTTATGCCAGCCCGCGTGCGCACGCAGGTGCAGCAGAAATGCCTGCAGCTGCAGCACGCTTTCGCGCAGTTGCTGCTGCTGCTGCCAGCGCTGAAATCCAGTTATGGCCCCGCCTCCCAGTACGCCTGTAATGATCATGACGATCAGCAGTTCCGGCAGAGTAAATCCGCAATGAGTATCTCTGTTCATGGCGTCACTCTGCCGTCAGCGCAGCAGCGGCACAAGCGCTACGGTTGTGCCATCAGGCGTGGCTCACAGGCACCATTCCGCCGGCGCAGAGATAACCATTTTTTTGTGCGACAGCGCCAGAAATGCATGCTGTCCAGGCAAAAAAAAGCCCTGCACAGTGGCAGGGCTCAGGCGCGCTCAGCGGCAGATCAGACGGCAACAGGCGCCTTGATCGCCGGATGGGGATCGTAGCCCTCTACTTCAAAATCCTCAAAGGTATAGTCGAAAATTGAGGCCGGTTTGCGCTTAATCACCAGCTTCGGCAGCGGGCGCGGTTCGCGGGTCAGCTGCAGACGAGCCTGCTCCAGATGATTGCTGTAAAGGTGGGTATCGCCACCGGTCCAGACAAAATCACCCACTTCCAGATCGCACTGCTGCGCGACCATATGCACCAGCAGCGCATAGCTGGCGATATTAAATGGCAGGCCGAGGAAGATATCGCACGAACGCTGATAGAGCTGGCAGGAGAGTTTGCCGTTCGCGACGTAGAACTGGAAAAAGGCGTGGCAGGGTGCCAGCGCCATCTGATCCAGCTCACCCACGTTCCAGGCCGAGACGATAATACGGCGTGAGTCCGGATCGCGTTTCAGCTGCTCAATGACCCGGCTTATCTGATCGATCTCTGCGCCAGAGGCACTGCCCCAGCTGCGCCACTGCTTGCCGTAGACCGGACCTAAATCCCCGTTTTCATCTGCCCACTCATCCCAGATAGTGACCTTGTTCTCTTTCAGATACTGAATGTTGGTCTCACCTTTCAGAAACCACAGCAGCTCGTGAATGATAGAGCGCAGGTGCACTTTTTTGGTGGTGACCAGAGGAAAGCCTTCCTGCAGATTGAAACGCATCTGGTGGCCAAAAATGGAAAGCGTGCCGGTACCGGTACGGTCCGCTTTTTCTGCGCCTTCATTCAGCACATGCTGCATCAGTTCCAGATACTGTTTCATTTTACCTCTCGGGTTTGTTGCTGCGGACGACGACGATACGCCCAGACCATCATGATAATACCCGCCAGAATCATCGGCACAGAGAGAATCTGTCCCATGCTGATGCCGCCTTCAAACAGCCCCAGCTGCGCATCCGGCTGGCGGAAAAACTCGACAATAATGCGAAACGCGCCGTAGCCAATCAGGAACAGGCCAGAGACGCTGCCCATGGGACGCGGTTTGCGGATAAACAGGTTAAGAATTATAAACAGCACCACGCCTTCCAGGCACAGCTCATAGAGCTGGGAGGCGTGACGGGGTAGCACGCCATAGGTGTTCAGCAGCTGCTGATACTGCGGGTTATTGACCGCCAGCGCGAGATCTTCGCTGCGCGATCCCGGAAACAGCATGGCAAACTTAAAATCAGGCGCCACGCGGCCCCACAGCTCACCGTTGATAAAGTTACCGAGACGACCCGCGCCAAGCCCAAACGGGATCAGCGGCGCAATGAAGTCAGACACCTGGAAGAACGTACGCTTCGTGCGACGGGCAAATATCAGCATGACCACAATCACGCCAATCAGGCCGCCGTGGAAGGACATGCCGCCATCCCAGACTTTAAACAGATAGAGCGGGTTTTCCAGAAACAGCGGCAGATTATAAAACAGCACATAGCCGATACGGCCACCCAGAAAGACGCCGAGGAATCCGGCATAAAGCAGGTTTTCCACTTCGTCTTTCGTCCAGCCGCTACCGGGCTTATTGGCGCGGCGCACCGCAAGCCACATGGCAAAAACAAAGCCCACCAGATACATCAGGCCGTACCAGTGAAGCGAAATCGGTCCGATAGAGAAGATCACCGGATCGAATTGGGGAAATGAAATGTAGCCGTTATTCATTATTCACCATCGATTTTTCTGCCCAACACGGGCGTGGCTAAAGGGCCAGACAATAAAAGGCTGCGCATCATAGCACAGCCGCTTTTCACAATTTCCGCAGAAATGTAAACCGTTAACGACCGCCGCGAATCAGTCCACCCAGGCCGCGACGCTCCATAAATGCTGCAACCAGATGACGCACTTCCGAAGCGGTATGCGCCGCAATGCCCTGCTGACTTAGCTTCTGTACTTCTTCCCGATCCAGATGTCGCAACAGGTACTTCACCCGCGGAATATTTTTGCCGTTCATGCTGAGATGATGATAGCCAAGCCCGACCAGCAGCGCGACACACATGGGATCGCCCGCCATTTCACCACACAGGCAGAGCTCAAGTTTGGCTTCCCGGGCTTCACGCGCAATGGTATGCAGCGCGCGCAGCATCGCAGGATGCAGTGGATCGTAGAGGTTTGCGACCCGGGTATTGTTGCGATCCACCGCCAGCAGATACTGCGTCAGATCGTTGGTGCCGACCGAGATAAAATCAACGCGGCTGGCCAGATGCGGGATCATAAACAGCATTGAGGGCACTTCGATCATAACGCCGATACGCGGCCGGGGAATGGGATAGCCCAGTACCTCTTCCACTTCACGTCCGGCGCGATCAATCAGCCGGCGCGCGTCATCGATCTCATCAATATGGCTGATCATCGGCAGCAGGATATTGAGGTTCCCGGAGGCGACGTTGGCGCGCAGCATAGCCCTCACCTGCACCAGAAAGATCTCCGGCTGATCGAGCGTCAGGCGAATACCGCGCCAGCCCAGACAGGGGTTCTCTTCGCTGATCGGCATGTAGGGCAGCTGTTTGTCCGCACCCACGTCCAGCGTGCGCAGCGTGACCGGCTTATTGTAAAACAGCTGCAGCATGCCCTGGTACTGCGCCACCTGCTCCTCTTCTGACGGGAAGCCGCTTTGCAGCATAAACGGGATCTCTGTGCGATAGAGACCGATGCCATCCACCCAGCTGTCCAGCGCCTGCTCATGCTCCGGGCTAAGGCCGGCGTTGAGCATGACCTCTACCCGCTCACCACTTTTTAGCTCACCGGGCTGATCAACCACACCTTCAGCCATTTTACTCAGCGCATTCTCTTCGCTGATCAAACGCTGATACTCCTGTACCAGCACCGGCTCAGGATCGATCAGAACTTCCCCGCGATAGCCATCCACGATCAGCTGCCGCTTGTTGAGCTGCGCCGGCAGAATATCGGCACCCATCACAGTCGGGATCCCCATCGCCCGCGTCAGGATCGCGGCGTGTGAGTTGGCGGCACCATCGCGCACGACCACGCCTGCCAGCCGCTCATGCGGCAGCTCTGCCAGCGTGGTGGCCGTAAGCTCATCAGCCACCAGCACAAAACGTTCCGGCCAGGCGTTGGTCCCCACCAGCGTGTCATCAAGGTGGAACAGCAGTCGCTGCCCCAGTACCCGCAGATCGCCGGCCCGTTCGCGCAGGTAGTGATCCTGCAGACTGGCAAACTGCGCAGCAAACTTTTCGATCACGGTTTTCACCGCCCACTCGGCCACCGATCCGCGTTCGATCTCCGCAAACAGATCTTTCTTCAGCCGCGCATCGGTCAGCAGATGCGAGTAAAGATCGAAGATGGCCGCGCTCTCTTTCTGCACACCTGCCGCAAAGCGTTTACTGAAACGGCGGAATTCATTGCCCGCTTCACCCATCGCCACCACCAGTCGCTCGCGCTCCCGCTGTGGATCCAGGGTTGATGCGGCAGAGACCTGGTCCAGCAGCGGCTGTGTTTCATCCACCCAGCCGGTTGCCACCGCAACGCCCGGAGAGGCGGCAATGGCTTTAACACGGGTTTGCCGGAACTGGCCAAATAGCTGGCCGAGCTGTGACTGGGAGAGCAGTCCCGCCATTTGCGTGGCGAGCGTCACCAGAAATGACTCTTCACTCTCATCAAACTGACGGTGTTCGCGCTGCTGTACCACCAGCACGCCCAGTAGCTGACGACGGCTGATGATGGGTACGCCAAGGAAAGAGCGATAACGCTCTTCTTTTACGGCAGGAATATATTTAAAACTGGGGTGACTCTGCGCATCGGCCAGGTTAATGGGTTCAGCAAGCCGGCCAACCAGGCCGACAATACCTTCATCAAACGCCAGCGCAATGGTACGGCCGCGCGGCTTTTTCAGACCGCGGGTCGCCATCAGGTAGTAGCAGTGTCGATCGTGATCCGCGAGGTAAACCGAGCAGACCTCGGTCTCCATCGCCAGGCAGATTTCGTTAACCAGAATGTCGAGTGCTTCATTCAGACGCGGTGCACCCGCCACTTTTTCTACTATTTCTCGCAACTGAGTGAGCATAAGGGGCGTGGCCTATCCTCTTTTACGACGGTGGGCAACAGGGTTATTGCGCTGCCCCACACTCTCCTGCATCGACATTACCACGCCAGCAAACTCTTTCATGACGCGCCGGTAAACATCGCGCTTGAAGGAGACCACCTGACGTACCGGATACCAGAAGCTCACCCAGCGCCAGCCATCAAACTCGGGTGTGCTGCTGTGTTGCACATTGATATCCGCGTCATTACACATCAACTGCAGAAGAAACCACTTCTGTTTCTGGCCGATACAGACCGGCTTTGTATCCCAACGCACCAAACGTTTAGGCAACTTGTAACGTAACCAGTTACGGGTTGAAGCAAGTATTCGAACATCTTTGCGGTGTAAACCCACTTCTTCGAACAGTTCGCGATACATCGCCTGCTCTGCGGTTTCACCCGGATTGATGCCTCC
This sequence comes from Pantoea sp. SIMBA_079, assembly GCF_046940275.1. NCBI lineage: Bacteria > Pseudomonadati > Pseudomonadota > Gammaproteobacteria > Enterobacterales > Erwiniaceae > Pantoea > Pantoea sp. SIMBA_079. Next base: position 29,449 of record NZ_JAWRYR010000003.1, read on the forward strand.
CTGAGGAAACTGCCAGGAGTGCTGTCCAAAGCGCCTGGCCCATAACACTTGCCCCTGCCTGTTGCAGATTACGATACCAACATTCGGGCGGTAGCCATCATCATCGATCACTGGACTACCTCAAAGCTTAATTTGAATGGTCTGATTGTTTCACACTCCTTACAGGCGGTAAACCACTGGATAAGCCGGACCTTCGCAGAATAAAAAAGAGTTAACCCACAGAGATGAGTTAACTTATAAACAGTTAACCGGCGCCGCACGCGATCTTATGCACTTTTTCTGTGGATAGCTTTGTGCAGAACGCGGTAATTAGCTGCAGACAGTTTGCTGCCAGAGCAAAGCAGAAGATTCTTATCTTCAGATAAAGATATTTACTATCAGCGTATTAACAGGAAAATCGCTGTCTGGATCGCAGTTTTTTTTCTGTGCCTGCAAGGTGCAGAGAGCCGTGTGGTTAAGAATTAACCACCGTTGTTTTTATCCACAAGTAACGCCCTAAACCTGGACAGATGCTGTAAAAAAATCGCGCATTGCGCTCTGCCATGCCCTGTAAATACAAACAGGCATGGGTTCAGAGCGGGCTTATCCCACTTATCTGTGGATAACTTACACTGATATCCTGTTTATTGTGGCAGACAAATCGGGATAAAATGCCCGTGAGAACACCACGCTTTATAGCAGTCAGAAAAAAAACGGTGTGAATCATGCTATTATGATGCCCGTTCAGAAAGAGGCTGTGTGGACAACCTGCCTGACCGCAAATTGATTAATTTTTAACCAGCCCAGATTCCATTATGACATCTCATGCCGCTTTACCTGCTAGCCCAATGACTAAAGAAGAGCTGCTGCAGCGTGCGCATCAGCTGGCCGGACAGCGGCTGGACACGCTGGCGGCCCGGCTTAACCTGCCTGTACCTGATAATCTCAAACGCGATAAAGGCTGGGTCGGTATGTTGCTGGAGCTGCATCTGGGTGCCAGCGCTGGCAGCAAAGCGGAGCAGGATTTTGCGCATTTAGGCATTGAGCTTAAAACCATTCCGATTGATGCGCAGGGTAAACCGCTGGAGACCACCTTCGTCTGTGTGGCGCCGTTAACCGGTAACAGCGGCGTCACCTGGGCGTCAAGTCATGTGCGCCATAAGCTGGCGCGGGTGTTGTGGATCCCGGTTGAGGGCGAGCGCACTATCCCGCTGGCTGAGCGTCGGGTGGGGATGCCCCTGCTCTGGCAGCCTGACGCAGAAGAAGAGCAACAGCTGCGCGCCGACTGGGAAGAGCTGATGGATATGATTGTGCTGGGGCAGGTCGAGCGAATTACCGCCCGTCACGGGGCCTGGCTGCAAATTCGTCCTAAAGCCGCGAATAACCGGGCGCTGACGGAAGCGGTAGGTGAACAGGGTGAACGCATCATGACGCTGCCGCGCGGTTTTTACCTCAAAAAGCGCTTTACGGGTGCGCTGCTGGCGCGCCATTTTTTACTGTAATACGCGACACAGATTTTATACTGCACGTTTCCCGATATCGGGTTTTGCCCTCATCCTCCCGTGGCGCCAGCGTCTTCTGATGCTGCGCAACCAGCAGGAAACGCGCCTGCTTGTCAAGCTAATGTACGCTGTCCCCCGCTTTTTTAAGAATCATGCGATTACTTCGTCATGTAAAAGCATTTATTACTACACTTTTGCAGTTAAGGCAGCTTAGGGAGCGGATAATGAAAGGGTTAGCGGGTGTAGCAGGTTTGCTGCTGGCAGCGGCAGTGCTGAGCGGGTGCAGCAGCGACTACGTGATGGCAACAAAAGATGGCCAGATGATCATGACTGAGGGCAAACCCTCTATTGATAAGGAGACCGGCCTGGTTGAGTATACCGATCGGCAGGGCCACGTTATGCAGATTAACGGCGACGAAGTGTCCACCATTATTGAACGTTAAGTGCCAGATTGAACGGCCTGCATGGTGTTTTCCTCTGTGCAGGCGATTTCCCGGAGTTTCCCCCCTTCCTTCCCGTGTGCCAGACAGGCTATAGTCCAAAAGGACAGAACATTCCGTTTCATAATGAAAAAAGGAAGCCGGCAATGCATTATCACCGTATCCCCCACAGTACGCTGGAAGTCAGTCAACTGGGGTTAGGCACGATGACGTTTGGTGAGCAAAATAGCGAAGCCGACGCCCACGAACAACTCGATTACGCTGTCAGCCAGGGCATCAATCTGATCGATACCGCAGAGATGTACCCGGTGCCGCCGCGTCCTGAAACCCAGGGATTAACAGAACAGTACATTGGCAGCTGGCTGAAAAAGCGCGGCAGCCGCGATAAAGTGATCCTCGCCAGCAAAGTCGCCGGTCCGGTTCGCGGCAGCGACGCGCTGATCCGTCCGCATCAGGCGCTCGATCGCAAAAATATCCGCGAGGCGCTGGATGCCAGCCTGAAGCGTCTGAACACCGACTACCTCGATCTTTATCAGCTGCACTGGCCGCAGCGCCAGACTAACTATTTTGGCAAGCTGGGCTACGAGTACAGCGAAAGTACCGCGACCGTAACACTGCTGGAGACGCTGGAAGCGCTGACCGAGCAAGTGCGTGCCGGTAAAATCCGCTACATTGGCGTCTCTAATGAGACCGCCTGGGGCGTTATGCGCTATCTGCAGCTGGCTGAAAAACATGAGCTGCCGCGGATTGTGACGATTCAGAACCCTTACAGTCTGCTGAACCGCAGCTTTGAGGTGGGGCTGGCTGAGATCAGTCAGCATGAAGGCGTGGAGCTGCTGGCTTATTCAAGCCTCGCATTTGGCACCCTGAGCGGCAAGTATCTGAACGGCGCGAAACCCGCTGGCGCACGCAACACGCTATTCAGCCGCTTTACCCGCTACAGCAGTGAGCAGTCACAACAGGCGATTGCCGCTTATGTCGATCTGGCAAAGCAGCATAATCTGGATCCGTCGCAAATGGCCCTCGCCTATGTACGCCAGCAGCCATTTGTTGCCAGCACCCTGCTGGGCGCGACCACAATGGCGCAGCTGAAAACGAATGTGGAGAGTTTCAATCTGACGCTGAATGCCGATGTGCTGGAAGCGCTGGAGACCATCCACCGGCAGTATACCTATCCCGCACCGTAATTTTTCAGGGTCGTATGAATGCGGCGGGAATTAGCGTAAGGGCGTCATGAATGACGCCCTTTTCAGTTGCGGCGAAATCGTATAAACGCGGCGGCGTCGCATACATACGCCAGGGTCGCATACATACGCCAGGGCCGCATGAATGCGGCCCCTACGGGGGGTTTGAATCATGCGGTGGAGATTAACGTAGGGGCGTCATTAATGACGCCCTTTGAATGCGCCAGGGTCGCATGAATGCGACCCCTGCGGGGGTTTGAATCATGCGGTGGAGATTAACGTAGGGGCGTCATTAATGACGCCCTTTGAATGCGACCCCTACGGGGATACGGGACGTGCTTTCCACCACAGCAGCGCGATGGCGGCGGCAAATACTGCGCCAAAGCCTGTGCCGGTGGCAACGGCCGGCGCACCGAGCTTAATGGCCAGCGTATAGAGCCCCAGCATCAGCAGCATGGCGCTGTTTTCACCGAGATTCTGTACGGCAATCGCATTACCCGATCCCACGCTCGCTTTACCGCGCTCCTGCAGCAGTGCGTTAAGGGGTACCACAAAAAAGCCGCCCAACGCGCCAATCACCAACAGCAGGAGCCAGGCGTTCAGCAGCGTGGTTTGCAGCGAAAACAGTACGACCATCACCCCTATCAGCACGCCGGCCGGCATGCAGCGCCTCACCGTCTGCAGCGTCACCAGCTTAGCCGCCGCCGCCGCGCCCAGTACGATCCCTATCGCTACCATGGCATTGAGCGTGGTAGGCGTTTTGTTGTCAGTAATACCCAGCGCCACCGGCACCCAGAGCACCAGCAGAAAACGCAGCGTGACTCCCGCTCCCCAGAACAGGCTGGTACCCAGCAGGGAAAAACGCGTCTCACCGTTATGCCACAGCTGACGTGCTGCACTGCTGAAGCTGCGCAGCATCCTGAGCGCATGCCAGCTCTGACCCGGACGCGCCGCGCTGAGACGGGGAATAAAGAGATTAGCGATAACGGCCAGCGCGTAGGTCAGTGCACAGGCGGCCAGCGCCATCAGAAGATGCCAGTCCGCCAGTACCCCGCCCGCAACCGAACCGAGCAGAATGGCCGCGATGGTGGATGCCTCCATCAGCCCGTTGGCTTTGACCAGACGTTCACCGCTGGTGATTTCCGTCAGAATGCCATACTTCGCCGGCGAGTAAGCGGCCGCACCGATGCCTACCAGCGTATAGCCGAGAAACGGATTAAAGCCGAAACAGATGGTCAGCGCACCCAGCAGCTTCAGGCTATTCGCCAGCATCATCACCCGTCCTTTGGCGAAGCTGTCGGCCATCTGCCCGACAAACGGCGCCAGCAGAATATAGGTGGCGACAAACAGCATCTGCAGGATCGGCTGGCTCCAGTCGGGGTAGAACTGATTCTTCAGCACCGCCAGCGTGGCAAACAGCAGCGCGTTATCCCCAAAAGCGGAAAAAAACTGCGCCACGATCACGGCAATCATACCGCGCGACAGCAGCGGAGCACGGGCCTCCTCATGCTGGCTCATGCTCTCTCCTCTTCTGCCAGCTGCTTCAGGCTGACGTAGTCTGGCTTGCCGCTGCCCAGCAGCGGCAGCTGTTTCATGACGCGGATATCGCGCGGTACCGCCAGCTCTGGCGCACCTGTTTCACGCGCCGCCTGGAGCAGCTGCTCGCGCGTCAGCTCACTGTCGGTGGTAAACAGCACCAGCGCTTCGCCACGATTACCGTCCGGCCGCAGCGAGGCGGCATGCTGTTTTTCGCCGGAGGCTTTCAGCGCGATCTGTTCAACGCTCTCCAGCGACACCATCTCACCCGCTATCTTGGCAAAGCGCTTCGCCCGGCCCTGAATCTGACAAAAACCGCCTTCATCAAAGCTGACAATATCACCGGTGTCATACCAGCCCGCCTCCATCACACCTTCGCCATTGTCCGCCACGGGCGGCTCCAGCACGCCGGGCGCGTCAACGCGCAGATAGCCATTCATGATATTCGGGCCACGCAGCTGCAGCCGGCCCCCCTGCTCAATGCCCGGCACTGAAATCAGGCGGGAATCCATGCCGGGCAGCAGACGGCCAACGGTATGGGTACGGGCAGCCATCGGCACGTTGATCGCCACAACCGGTGCGCACTCGGTGACGCCATAACCCTCCAGTATACGGATGCCATATTTCTCCATATAGAGCTGGCGCGTGCCTTCCTGCAGCTTCTCCGCACCGGCGACCACGTAGCGCAAACGGGCAAAATCATAGGGGCTGGCGAAACGCGCGTAGTTACCCAGAAACGTTGACGTACCGAACAGCACGGTGCAGTTGCGGTCATAAACCAGCTCCGGCACGATGCGATAGTGCAGCGGACTGGGATAGAGGAAAACCTGCGCCCCGGTCAGCAGCGGTGTAAACAGGCCCACCGTCAGACCGAAGGCGTGAAACAGCGGCAGTGCTGACATAAAGCGATCGCGCGGCGTAAAGTCGGCCACGGTGCGGATCTGCTCTACGTTAGCCAGCAGGCTCTTATGGGAATGCACCACCCCTTTGGGATAGCCTTCCGATCCAGAGGTAAACAGCACCATCGCCGCCTCTTCCGGCTGCTGCGCCAGCTGTGCCCGGCGCGGCAGCAGCAGATGGCCGAGGATCCACAGTTTATCCTGCAGCGTTACCGTCTCTTTCAGATCTTCGAGGTAGATCCATTCAACTTCAGTCAGCCCCTGCGGCAGATGCCACAGATTGCCTTTTTCCAGAAACTGGCGTGAGGTAAACACGGTTTTTACCTGCGAGGCGGTCAGCGCGGCACGCATGCCGCTGACGCCAGCCGTATAGTTGAGCATGGCCGGCACGCGCCCGCGCATTGATGCACCGAGGATCGCCGCAGCGGTCACGGTGGCATTAGGCAGCAGCAGGCCGATATACTCCCCCTGCCGGCTGTAGCGCTCAAGAATACGTCCGACCCCAAGCGCCTTTTTCAGCAGCCCGGTATAGCTGTCTGGCTGGAAATTCACATCTTCAATACAGGCTTTGGTCAGTCCGTAGCGGGTACGCGCGTTGAGAAACGCTTCATACAGCGTTTCACGCGGGCGCACCGCCATGCGCGCTTCCATCATAATATGGTGCAGGTGTTCGCCTGCCAGCACGCGCCGGTCGCGGGCGCGTTTCGCTTCCGGCATCGGAATATGGGTCGCCGGCAGCACGCTCAGCGTAATTCGGGGAAACAGGCGGCGCTTAAAAACCCCGCCAAGACGGCCAAACGGCGTGTACTCCGCTCCCTCAATGCGCATCGGCACGACCGTTGCGCCCGATTTGGCTGCCACAAAGCCGGCACCGCTGTAGATCTTCATCAGCGACCCGGTCACGGTGATGCGACCTTCCGGAAAAATCACGACCGGGCGGCCGGTGTTGATCATGCGGACCAGGTGTTTAACCGACATCGGCTTAGCAGGATCAAGCGGAACAAAATCGATAATGGGCGTCAGCAGGCGCATATACCAGCGGGTGCTGATCGCAGAATAGACAGCAAATACCGGTCTGATCGGTAAAAACAGCGCAACCAGCACGCCATCCAGAAAGGACATATGGTTAGGGGTGATCAGCACTTTCTCTTTATGCAGCGCCGTGAGATCGCCGCGCAGCTCCACGCGCCATAGCAGGCGACAGAGAGTACGCAAAATGTTAAACAGCATGCCAGCTCCTTAGCAAAGTCAAAAATGATAATTACCTTGCAGGATTTGCCGGGCGGCGACAAGTACAGAGCAGAATTAAAGCGGAGTCCCTGACAAACTGCGACGCGGAGCCGCAGGAAAAAGATAAAAAAAACCCACGCGTCTGCGTGGGTCGGTGCAACCGAACAGGGTTATACCTGCACTGCAGGTATCGCTGCCGCAGCAGCCGATCTTCACACCAATCATACCTCTGGGATCGCTATCGTCGCGCAGCAGCCTGAGGAATAACAGCGGCTAAACGCAACCGTATTCGGTGAAATGCAACCAGGTGTGAACAGCGCCTCCTGCTGGTTACATTTTGATTTGGCTAGGATTTATCTGGCGGCGGCTTGCTGTAAAGCGCATCCGGCGCAATGTTCATGTGCTTCAGCACCGGCCCCATAATATTGCCGAAGATCGGAGCGGCCACCGAGCCGCCGAAGTGATCGCCCGCGGTGGGATGGTTGATCATCACCACCAGCGCCACCTCCGGGTGGCTGGCTGGCGCGATCCCGGCGGTATAGTTCACGTAACCGCCATCATATTTGCCGCTGCTGCCCATCTTCTCTGCGGTACCGGTTTTGGTCGCCAGGCGATAACCCGGTACCGCAGCCTTGATACCGGTGCCGCCCGGCAGTACGTCACTCTCCAGCATATGCACCACGGTCTGTACAATCTGCGGATTGGCAACCTGCTTGCCCAGCACCGGCGGTGTAACTTTGGTTATCGACAGCGGGCGATAAACGCCAAACGAGCCCAGCGTGGCATATTCGCGCGCAATCTGCAGCGGCGTCACGCGCAGGCCATAGCCAAAGGAGAACGTTGCGCGTTCAATATCCGCCCAGCGCTCGCGATGCAGCGGAAAGTAGCCTACGCTCTCGCCGGTTAATCCCAGCCCGGTAGGCTTGCCGAGGCCAAATGCCTGATAGGTATTGACCAGCGCTTCTGCCGGCATCGCCAGCGCAATGTGCGATACGCCGATGTCACTCGATTTTTGCAGAATGCCGGTCATGGTGAGACGCGGCCAGTGGCCGACATCGCGGATAAGGTGGCCATTGACGCTGTAGGGCGTGGTATCGATCACCGAATCAGGCCTGACCAGATGGCGCTCCAGCCCCTCCATCACCACCAGCGGTTTGACCGTTGAACCGGGTTCAAAACTGTCATTAATGGCAACGTTACGCATCTGAGCGGGCGTCGCTTTATCAAAATTATTCGGGTTAAATGACGGATACGATGCCATTGCCAGAATTTCACCGGTATCGATCTTCACCAGCACCGCAGCGCCGGAGTCCGCTTTGTTCAGCAGCACGCCGTCGCGCAGCCTGCTGTACAGGGTAAACTGATCAAACTTATCGATGCTGAGCTGCACCGTGGGCGGCTGCTTCGGCGGCTCATACTCAATCATCGAAATAATATTACCCTCACCATCCTGGCGATAGACCTCTTTGCCCGGCTCGCCCTGCAGCACCCGATCAAACCCTTTCTCCAGCCCGTTAAGCCCGTTACTGTCGGCACCGACAATGCCAATCAGCGGCGCGGCCGCTTCACTCATCGGATAAAAACGGCTGTCGTTATACACCGAGCTGATCCCTTTCAGATGCAGTTCCGCGATATCTTTGGCTATGCCCAGCTCGATTTTACGTCCCAGATAGAGAAACCGTTTTTTCGGATTAGCCACGATCTGCGCCTGCAGATCTTCCGGCCGAAGGCTGAGCGCCGCAGCCAGGTATCCCCACTTTGCACTGCTGAAGTCGGGATTCGCCTCCAGCACGCGTTTGGGATCGGCAATGATGTCGCGCGACGGCACGCTCAGTGCCAGCGCCTGGCCGTCGCGATCCAGCAGCGTGCCCCGATTTGTGGGCAGCGTAACGGTGCGCAGCGAACGCTGGTCCGCTTCATGCTCAAGCATCGGGTGGTTGATGAGCTGCAGATCGCCGACGCGGGCGAGCAGCAGTCCCATACAGGTCAGCACGCCCAGACAGATCAGACGAAAACGAAACGGGTTAAACGGGGCTTTAATCTGGTCTTTACCCAGAAATTTTTTGATTGGAGGCATAGCATTCCGCTGCGGTAAAAGTCGTTATCCGGACTGGTTATCGGCTGTTATAAAGAAAGGCCTGGTAAGTTGACAGGAAAACTGTGTTTCAGTTATTTGCAGAGACAGCGGACAAAAAAAACCTGCGCATCTGCGCAGGTTGGTGTAATCAAAAAAACGTGTTGATGTTCACCCATCAATACCTCTGGGACCCTGACTGTAGCAAGCGGGCTGACCGCCCTGCACCTGCTTAAACGCAACAGTTGCCCGCAAAATGTAACCAGCGGTGAGATTGTTAGTGGGTTGTGCAACCGCGATGTTTTTGGACCTCGACCAGACAGCTCATCGCATTCGGCCCCTGCGTCAGAGAAGAAGTACCGATATCCAGCGTCAGTACGTTCGGGTTGCCGGCGCGATCCCACGGCTGCCACGTACCGCCAAAGCCGGGATCGAACCATGCGCCGGTCGCGATGATCACCACGCCTGGCGCGACGCCGTTGGTCAGGCGCACGCCAGCCAGCATCCGTCCGCGCGCATTGCTTACCTCAACCACTTCCCCGTCGGCAATCCCGCGCTGTGCCGCATCCTGCGGATGCATCGACAGCGTCTCATGCCCGGCGGTTTTATTGGACTGAACGGCAGGGGTCGCATCCAGCTGGCTATGCAGCCGGTCGGCAGGCTGTACTGAAATCATGTGCAGCGGATAGTCAGCGCTCAGCGGCGCACCCAGCCACTCCTGCGGCTCACGCCAGGTGGGATGGCCTGCGAAGTCATCCAGCTGATAGTCCGCGATGGTCTGGCAAAAGAGCTCAATTTTGCCGCTGGCGGTGGCGATAGGATGTGCGTCCGGATCGGCGCGAAACTCCTCCATAAAGATATAGGGTTTTCCGCCTTCAGGGATCTCCACAAACCCGCGCTCCCAGAACTCACTGAAGGCCGGGAAAGGGATATCGCGTCGCGCATGGGCCTGTGCGCACTGCTGATAGAGATGCTCAATCCACTGCATCTCATTGCGCCCTTCCGTAAAGCGCTCACGATAACCGAGGCGATCGGCGATATCGGCAAAGATATCGAAGTCATTTCTTGCCTGATGCTGCGGCCTGACCGCCTGGTGCATCGCCAGCACAAAACGATCGCGCGACGATCCGCCGATATCGTTACGCTCCAGCGTGGTGGTCACTGGCAGCACAATGTCCGCCATCTGCGCCGCGGGCGTCCAGACAATATCCTGCACAATCACCGTATCGGGTCGCTGCCAGCCGGCGACCAGCCGGTTGAGCTGCTGATGATGATGAAACGGATTACCGCCCGCCCAGTGCACCAGATGAATATCAGGATAGTGCAGCGTCTCACCGCAGAAATCGTAGGGTTCGCCTGGCTGCAGCAGCATGTCGCTGATGCGCGCTACCGGAATCGCCAGGTTTGCCGGATTAGGCCCGGTACTCATCATTGGTGCCGGCCCCTCCTGACGCGGATTGCCCACGCTGTTCATTGAGCCATGGCCAAAGGAGAAGCCTGCGCCCGGCAGGCCCGGCTGACCCAGCATGCAGGAGAGCGCAATCATCATCCAGTAGGGCTGCTCACCGCGATGCGCGCGCTGCACAGAATACGCGCTGGTCATAAAGCTGCGCTTACCTGCCAGCTGTTGTGCCAGCTGCGCAATACGCGCGGCCGGAATACCGGTAATGGCACTCGCCCAGGCTGCCGTTTTTGCGACGCCGTCGCTTTCGCCCAGCAGGTAGGCGCGCAGCTGCGGCCAGCCGGTGCAGTGCGTGGCGAGGAAGGCTTCGTCAGTGGCGCGGTTACGCAGGATCTCATAGCCCAGCGCCAGCATCAGCGCGACGTCAGTATTGGGCCGAATCGGGATCCATTCGGCGTTCAGCCACGCCGGACAGTCATCGCGCTGCGGACTGATATTGATCACCGGTGTTCCCCGGGCGCGCAGCTGCTCCAGCGCCGGTTTCAGACTATGTTGCCCCGCTCCGCCCGACGCGACCTGCGCATTTTTCAGCGCCAGACCACCAAAGGCGACAAAAATTTCCGCATGCTCCACTACCTGTGGCCAGTCGGTCACGCGCCCGGTCAGCGGCATGTAAGTGCCGATCACATAGGGCAGGAAGAACTGTGCGGCGCCCCAGCTGTAGTTCCCCTGCTGATCGACGCCGCCGCCCCCCTGAAAATAGAAACGTCGGACCAGCGTCCGCGCATGGTTGACCCGCCCGGCCGAGGACCAGCCGTATGAGCCGGTAAAAATGCCGGAGGCTCCGTAACGTTCACGTACGCGACGGTTCTCTTCCGCCACCAGATCGAGCGCGGTGTCCCAGCTGACCGGCACAAAATCTTCACGCCCGCGCAGGGTACGATCGCTGTGCTCGCGTGATTTCAGCCACGAGCGGCGCACCATTGGCTGGCGGATACGTTTGTCAGAGTAAACCAGCTCCGGGATGGTATGGATCATCGGTGAGGGATCGGCGTCGGCAAAGAAGGGTTCGCAGCCTGTCAGGCGGCCATTTTCCGTCACGGCGGTAAAAGCGCCCCAGTGCGCCAGATGCGGCACGCGTGTTTTCATGAGAGTGTCCGGCAGATAAAAAGAGAGTGCGCGGCAGCATAGCATGAGGCTGCAGTCCGCCTGAAGTCTGCATGTGAGCAGCTGATTTTCCGCGCTTTTGCGACAACGCTGGCATTCTGATCGCTTGCGGCTCAGGGGCTTTTCCGTAACACTGATGCGATGTGTAAACGTTTTCCCTGGATGTCGATAATTGCATGGCTACCATTAAGGATGTTGCCCGTATGGCCGGGGTGTCGGTTGCGACCGTTTCCCGCGTTATCAATAACTCTCCCAAAGCCAGCGAAGGTTCGCGCCTTGCGGTAACACAGGCGATGGAGCAGCTGCAGTATCACCCTAACGCCAATGCGCGTGCGCTGGCGCAGCAATCCACTGAAACGCTGGGGCTGGTGGTCGGTGATGTCTCCGATCCTTTTTTTGGTGCGATGGTAAAAGCGGTGGATGAAGTGGCTGGCGAGACCGGCAACTTTCTGCTGATTGGTAACGGTTACCATAATGAGCAAAAAGAGCGACAGGCGATTGAGCAGCTGATGCGCCATCGCTGCGCGGCGCTGGTGGTGCATGCCAAGAAAATCCCGGCGGACGATCTGGAGATGCTGATGCGTCAGGTGCCGGGTATGGTGCTGCTGAACCGGCTGATCCCGGGTTTTGAGTCACGCTGTATCGCGCTGGACGATCGCTATGGCGCCTGGCTCGCTACCCGGCATCTTATCCAGCAGGGGCATACGCATATCGCCTTTATCTGCTCCACCCACACCATTTCTGATGCGGAAGATCGCCTGCAGGGTTATTACGATGCGCTGCGGGAACATGGTCTGCCCTGTAACGATCGTCTGGTAGCCTGGGGTGAGCCGGATGAAACAGGCGGTGAGCAGGCGATGACAGAACTGCTGGGACGCGGCAAGTCTCTGACGGCCGTCGCCTGTTATAACGATTCAATGGCCGCGGGTGCCCTGGCGGTGCTGAGTGATAACGGCATCCGCGTGCCGGAAGAGATGTCGCTGATCGGTTTTGATGATGTGCTGGTGTCACGTTACGTGCGCCCGCGCCTTACCACCGTGCGCTATCCTATCGTCACCATGGCACAGCAGGCGGCGCAGCTCGCGCTGGCGCTGGCGCACGGCAGCGAGCTGCCGGAAGTCACCAATATGTTCAGTCCGACGCTGGTACGGCGTCACTCGGTGGGTGGGCCCGGTTAAGTGATGCGCGGAGCAGCGCGGGGCTGTGCGCTGAGCAGCGCGGGGGCTGTGCGCTGAGCAGCGCGAGGCTCTGAAGGGGTTCCGCCCGCCAGGCTTCTGGCAGTTTCAGCGGCATTTCCGCATGCGGACGGGCTAAGGGCCGGGTGGGCGCGCCCCTTAGCAATCCGCGCCCCGCGCCGTCCTCGCGAATTCCCGGACGCATCCCTCCGGCCTTAACGGACCGCGCGGATTCGCTCCTGCTCACCCCGCGCTCTCGCCGGCGTCCTGCCGGCTCGCCCTGGCCGTCACGCTGCGCCCGGCGCTGCGGATGGCGCCCCTCCCCGCCTGCATATTCATTTTTTTATTCTCAAAAGGTCGCAGGGTCTGAACCTGCGGACAGAACCCACAGCCATAAAAAACATAATAGAGAGAAAAAAGCAGCAGCAGCGGGAAGCGCCATCCGGGTCCGCCGAGGGAGGGCGCGGTTCCGGGATGAGCCGACAGGACGTCGGCGAAAGGGCGCGGTGAGCAGGAGCGAATGGCGGCCGGTCCCCGGGAAGCGGGCGTGAGCGAGGGAACCGCGCAGCGGCGGGCGGGGCTGGCGCAGGGCCGGGGAGTGCAGAGGGCGCGGCCAGGCGTCCTCTGCCCGGTCGCCGTGCCGGGGCAGAGGCAGCTGCCGCCGCTGACGGCGAACGGAACCGGTGCCCGTCCCGGAACCAACCCCCGTGCCGAACGGAACCGGCGCCCGCCCTCGCGGCAAGCAGAACCGGCCTCCGTCACAGATCCTGCTTATACACCCTCACCCGCTCGGCGGGAAACTCCAGCGCCTCGCAGACAAACTCCCAGCCGTGCCGCTCGTAGTAGCCGGCAAACGTTGACCACAGCCAGAGACGCGCGTGACCACGCTCGCGGGCAAAACCGATCACGTGCTGCTGCAGCGCCTCGCTGACTCCCTGGCCGCGCGAGGCGGGATCGACATAGAGCGCAGCCGCCCACGGCCAGAGATCCTGACGGCTGATAAGATCGCAGCGCCAGAAACCGATAGTGCCCAGCGGAATATCGTGCGCATCCAGCGCAACAAACGTCACTGGCAGATCCGCGCCATTGAGGCTGCTGCGCACGATACTGTGATAAAACTCACGCGTCGTGCCTGCACCAAACGCCTGCCACAGCCAGTCGGTTATCTGGCTGGCGTGGTGCGGCACGCTGCTGAGCGGCACAATACGCATCAGTTCAGCTCCAGCGCCAGCAGCTCCTGAATCGTCTGCGCGCGGCGGATCTCACGCACGCTGCCGTTTTCAAACAGCAGCTCCGGGATCAGCGGGCGGCTGTTGTAGTTGGAGGACATCGACGCCCCGTAGGCCCCGGTATCATGAAAGACCAGGTAATCGCCCGGCTGTACGGCGGGCAGCGTGCGGGTCTCCACCTTCCCTCCCTCCTGCTGGGTAAACACATCACCTGATTCACACAGCGGCCCGGCGACCACACTCTCCTGCGTGGCTGCACCCGGCGTACGGCCATCAGCGGGCAGTACCGAGATATGGTGATAGCTGCCATACATGGCCGGACGCATCAGATCGCTGAAGCCCGCATCGACCAGCACAAAGTGACGGCTGCCCATCGCTTTGACCGCCCGCACCTGCGACACCAGCACGCCTGATTCAGCCACCAGAAAGCGGCCCGGTTCAATTTCCAGCTTCACCGGATGCCCGAGGTGTGCGGCAATCCGATCGCGCGCGCGGCTCCAGAGGCCAAAATAGTGGTCGGTATCGATCGCTTCTTCATCAAAGCGGTAGGGAATAGAGAGCCCGCCCCCGGCTGAGATGGCGCTGAGATCCTGACCAAACGCAATCACCTGGTCGACCATGGCGTCACACACCTGCTGCAGATGACCATAATCCACGCCGGAGCCGATATGCATATGCAGCCCCACCAGCTGCAGGTCGTACTGCTGGATCGCAGCCAGCGCCAGCGGCAGATCGCCATACCAGATGCCGTGCTTGCTGTTTTCGCCGCCGGTGTTGGTTTTCTGACTGTGGCCGTGACCAAAGCCGGGATTGATGCGCAGCCAGACTTTATGGCCTGGTGAGCGTGCGCCCAGCTGGTGCAGCATATCTACGGAACCGGCATTCACCGGTATCTGCAGCTCAGCCACGCGCTGAAGCGTCGGCAGATCCAGCAGGTCCGCTGTAAATACAATGTCCTCGCCGCCGGGCTCAAATCCCGCCGCCAGCGCGCGTTCAATCTCTCCCAGCGAGACGGAATCAACTTTCACACCGGCCAGACGCATCAGGCGCAGGATATGAATATTTGAGCAGGCTTTCTGCGCAAAGCGCACCACGTCAAACTGGCTGAGCTGCGCAATACGCTGCTGAATAATGGCGGCGTCATAGGCCCAGAACGGACCACTGTAGCGCTGTGCCAGCGGCAGCAGATGGGTAGCATTAAGGGCGGATTCAGTGGTGTCTAACGGACGTGGCATAACAATTCTCCTGTACTGTTACGTCCATTTAGCCATAGCGCATCGATTCACAGAAATATCTGTTTTAGCGGCAGCTATGCAAATATGATATGCCTCTGAGGGAGGGACGATGGCGAATATTAACTGGCGGCACATTGAGATTTTTCATGCGGTAATGACCAGCGGTAATCTCACGCAGGCCGCCGCGCTGCTGCACACTTCGCAACCCACCGTCAGCCGTGAGCTGGCGCGTCTGGAGCAGCAGCTGGGACTGACGCTGTTTGAACGGGTGCGCGGTCGTCTGCAGCCTACCATGCAGGGCCTGGGTCTGTTTGAAGAGGTGCAGCGCTCCTGGTACGGACTGGACCGTATCCTGGATGCGGCGGAAGGATTGCGGCAGTTTCGGCACGGAGAGCTTTCAGTGGCCTGCCTGCCGGCATTTTCGCAGTCGCTGCTGCCGCCTTTGCTGCAACCCTTTATGCAGCGCTATCCGCAGGTGAACCTGAACATTATTCCGCAGGAGTCGCCGCTGCTGGAGGAGTGGCTGTCGGCGCAGCGCTACGATCTCGGCCTGACCGAGACACAGCATGCACCTGCCGGCACGGAGCGCTTCTCCCTGCTGACCTGCGATGAAGTGTGCGTGCTGCCGCCGCAGCATCCGCTTTGTCAGCGCGATGTGCTGACACCTGCGGATTTCCATCAGCAAAATTTTGTCAGTCTGTCGCGGCATGACAGTTATCGTCAGCTGCTGGATGCGCTGTTTCTGGAACAGCAGGTTGAGCGACGGCTGGTGCTGGAGACCCACAGCGCCGCGTCGGTGTGCGCGATGGTGCGCGCCGGGATTGGTCTGTCAATTGTGAATCCGCTCACCGCGCTGGATTACGCGGCGAGCGGCGTGGTAATGCGGCGTTTCAGTATCAGCGTGCCGTTTACCGTGAGCCTGATCCGCCCGCAGCACCGGCCCGCCTCTGCGCTGGTTGACCGCTTCTGCCACCACCTGCAGCAACAGGTGGCGGCGTTTCCGGGGCTTATCGCCGCGCAACTCGCTTAGACGCGAACCGTATCGCCCTGCCCGCTGGCGTTGCGGAAGGTGATCACACACACCACCAGGCCGACAGCGGCGATGGCGGCAGCCGCAACCGGCACTGCCGTCAGGCCATAGCCGCGCGCAATAACGGCGCCGCCCACCCAGGCACCGAGCGCATTACCCACATTAAATGCAGCGATGTTCAGCGTGGACACCAGATTAGGCGCCTCTTTGCCGTGACGCACCACGTTGATCTGCAGACCCGGTACGGTGGCAAACGTCGCCATTGCCCACAGGAACAGCGTGATTTCAGCCAGCCAGAGCGCATGACTGGTCCAGCTGAAGAGCAGCGAGAACAGCGCAATCAGCGAGAAGCTGAGGATCAGACTGAAAGAGACTTTCCAGTCTGCCAGTTTACCGCCAATAATGTTGCCCGCCGTGAGGCCGGCGCCGATCAGGAACAGCGTCCAGCTCACGCCGCGATCGCTGATGCCGGTAACCTGAAGCAGCAGTGGCGCAATATAGCTGAACAGCGCAAACATCGCGGCGGCAAAGCAGACCGTCATCAGCAGCGACAGCCAGAGCCGTCCGTTGGCCAGGGCGCTAATCTCACTGGCCAGGTGAACCGGCTTCTCTTCTTTATTTGCCGGCAGGCTGACTATCAGGGCGATAAACGCCAGAATGCCGATAATCGCCACGCCCCAGAAGGTAGCACGCCAGCCAAACAGCTGACCAAACCAGGTGCCAAGCGGCACGCCCAGCACGTTTGCCAGCGTCAGACCGGTAAACATCAGCGCCACTGCGGACGCCTGACGGCCCGGCGCTACCAGGCTCGCTGCCACCACCGATCCAATGCCAAAAAACGCACCGTGACAGAGTGCGGTGACCACGCGTGCCAGCATCAGCAGGTTATAGCTATAGGCCAGCGCGCACAGCACGTTGCCGATAATAAAAATCACCATCAGCAGGCTCAGCGTGCGCTTGCGCGGCAGGCTTGCGGTCAGCAGCGCCATAATCGGTGCGCCAATCGCCACGCCGAGCGCGTAACCGCTGATCAGCCAGCCGGCTGAAGGAATCGACACCTGCAGATCGCCTGCCACTTCCGGCAGTAATCCCATAATGACAAACTCCGTGGTGCCAATGGCGAACGCACTCAGCGCCAGCGCCAGTAATGCAACAGGCATAACACACTCTCCCAAGATAATTTTGCAGGCGGGCCGTGCTGCGAACACAGCACGGTAAAACAGAACGCTTATTAATATTTGAACTGCGTCACGCAGCATTAAAGCACAGCCCTGCCAGCGCAACCACCCTGCACGCCGCAAGGCTATGTTGCCGGCGCGGCAATAATCCGCACGGGTCCGGCTTGTGGCACAGTGCCGGATAGTGATAGCGTTGCCCGGCATTCAGCCGGCGGAGGCTGGTAGCGGTCAGAACGCAGCGCCCAGGTGAGCGCCCCTACAGGAGAAAAAAGAGATGCGCCGGATAATTGCGCTGGCCGCATGCTGCCTCAGCGGCTGCTCGGTCGGACACTATGAGTACAGTAAAGAAGCCGCGCGCCGGGTGGATATGACCGTTACCGGTATTCCCACTATTCTTGGGATCGGCACGCTGGGCACGACTATTCCGCTGACCCCTGACTACAGCCTGACGGCGGCACACGTGGCGAAATATTCCCTTTATCGGGTAAAAGCCTGGCATCCCGACTGCGATCTTGCCGTGGTCTACCATAAAAATCAGGCAGGCAGCCTGCCGCCGGCGTTCCGTAACGGTCATATTGGCGATCGCGTTAATCTCTATGGCTACAGCTTTATCTCCGCTCTGCCGGTCGCCTCCAGCGGTGAGAATCTGGTGAATACCACGCTGGTAAACGGCTGGAACAAAGCAAACTGTGTGGTGGTGGCGGCCAGTGCGGGCGTAGTGAAAGGTATGTCGGGCGGTGCAGTTTATAACGCCAGTGACGATACGCTGGCCGGGGTCATCGTGGGCTTCAGTCGGCGAATCGACGATAACCAAAGCGGAAAAACGCTGTATAACGATGTGGCGCTCTACGTACCGTATGCGCGCTTTCAGACGTGGCTGGCAGACGTGCTCACGCCGTGATAACCGCTGCCCGTCTCTTTCCCGGGAGAGAGACGGGCAGCGCCTGCCGTTACTTCGCCGTCGGGCGCAGCGCCGGGAACAGGATCACATCGCGAATGGTGTGGCTGTTGGTAAACAGCATTACCATACGGTCGATGCCGATACCCAGGCCAGCCGTTGGTGGCAGACCATGCTCCAGAGCGGTCACGTAATCTTCATCGTAGAACATCGCTTCGTCATCGCCGGCATCTTTTGCATTCACCTGCTGCAGGAAACGCTCTGCCTGATCTTCAGCATCGTTCAGCTCTGAGAAGCCGTTACCGATTTCACGACCGCCAATGAAGAACTCAAAGCGATCGGTGATCTCCGGGTTCTCGTCATTACGGCGCGCCAGCGGTGAAACCTCCGCCGGATATTCGGTGATGAAGGTGGGCTGGATCAGATGAGCTTCCGCCGTCTCTTCAAAGATCTCCGTCACTACGCGACCCAGACCCCAGCTTTTCTCCACTTTGATATGCAGCGCGCTGGCGATCGCCACCGCTTTGTCAAAGTCTTCCAGATCGGCCAGGTCCGTTTCCGGACGATATTTTTTGATCGCTTCACGCATCGTGAGCTTCTCAAAAGGCTTACCGAAGTCAAAGGTGTGTTCGCCATATGCCACTTCAGTGGTGCCCAGCACGTCCTGCGCCAGCGTACGGAACAGGCTCTCAGTCAGCTCAATCAGATCTTTGTAATCTGCATACGCCATATAGAGTTCCATCATGGTGAACTCAGGATTATGACGCGGCGAGATGCCTTCGTTACGGAAGTTACGGTTGATCTCAAACACGCGATCGAAGCCGCCCACTACCAGACGCTTCAGGTAGAGCTCCGGCGCAATACGCAGATACATATCGATATCCAGCGCATTGTGATGGGTGATGAAAGGACGTGCAGAAGCGCCGCCCGGGATCACCTGCATCATTGGTGTTTCCACTTCCATAAAGTCGCGGTTTACCATGAACTGGCGAATACCTGCCATGATTTTCGAGCGCACCTGGAAGGTGTGACGCGATTCATCATTGGAGATCAGATCAAGATAGCGCTGGCGATAGCGCGTCTCCTGGTCAGCCAGTCCGTGGAACTTGTCCGGCAGCGGACGCAGTGCTTTGGTCAGCAGGCGCAGTTCTGAGATATGGATTGAGAGCTCGCCGGTTTTGGTTTTAAACAGCTTACCGCGTGCACCCAGAATATCGCCCAGATCCCACTTCTTGAACTGCTCGTTGTAGACGCCTTCCGGCAGATCGTCGCGCGAAACGTAGATCTGGATCTGACCGCCCACATCCTGCAGCGTGGCAAACGACGCCTTGCCCATGATACGGCGCGTCATCATACGACCGGCAACGCTGACTTCCACGCCCAGTGCTTCCAGCTCTTCGTTGCTCTTGTCGTCATAGCTGGCGTGCAAACGATCGGAGGTGGTGTCACGACGAAAATCGTTAGGAAACGCCACGCCCTTTTCACGCAGCGCGCTGAGTTTTTCGCGACGCGCTTTCAGTTCGTTGTTTAACTCAAGTGCGGCGTCAGCGTTCTGCGGTTGTTGTTCAGACATGTCGGTTCCTTATAGCCCTGCTTTTAAACTTGCTTCGATAAAACGATCCAGATCGCCATCCAGCACCGCCTGGGTATTGCGGGTCTCTACGCTGGTACGCAGATCTTTGATGCGGGAGTCATCCAGCACGTAAGAACGAATCTGGCTGCCCCAGCCGATATCCGATTTGTTCTCTTCTGCGGCCTGCTTGTCAGCATTTTTCTTCTGCATCTCATATTCATAGAGCTTGGCACGCAGCTGTTTGAAGGCCTGGTCTTTGTTCTTGTGCTGTGAACGGTCGTTCTGGCACTGCACCACAATGTTGGTCGGCAGGTGGGTAATACGCACCGCAGACTCGGTTTTGTTGACGTGCTGACCACCCGCACCCGATGCGCGATAGACGTCAATGCGCAGATCGGCCGGGTTGATATCGATATCGATGTTGTCATCCACTTCCGGATAGATAAACACCGAACTGAACGAGGTGTGACGACGGCCGCCGGAGTCAAACGGACTCTTGCGTACCAGGCGGTGAACGCCGGTTTCCGTACGCAGCCAGCCGTAGGCGTAGTCACCAATGATCTTGATGGTGGCAGATTTGGTGCCTGCGACTTCGCCTTCCGACTCTTCGATGATCTCGGTTTTAAACCCTTTAGCCTCTGCCCAGCGCAGATACATGCGCAGCAGCATACTGGCCCAGTCCTGCGCTTCCGTACCGCCGGAGCCTGCCTGAATATCCATGTAGCAGTCAGCGCTGTCATACTCGCCTGAGAACATGCGGCGGAATTCCAGCTCACCCAGCTTTACTTCCAGCGCGTCGAGCTCAACCACGGCTTCGTTGAAGGTTTCTTCATCGTCCGCTTCAACCGCCAGCTCCAGCAGGCCCTGCACATCTTCCAGACCCTGGTGCATGTGCTCGAGGGTTTCAACGACGGCTTCCAGCGACGCGCGCTCTTTGCCGAGCGCCTGCGCGCGTTCAGGTTCATTCCAGACGTCCGGCTGTTCCAGCTCGGCGTTTACTTCTTCAAGACGTTCTTTCTTGGCATCGTAGTCAAAGATACCCCCTAAGAACGCCGCTGCGCTCGCTGAGGTCCTGGATA
This sequence comes from Pantoea sp. SIMBA_079, assembly GCF_046940275.1. Lineage (NCBI taxonomy): Bacteria > Pseudomonadati > Pseudomonadota > Gammaproteobacteria > Enterobacterales > Erwiniaceae > Pantoea > Pantoea sp. SIMBA_079. The sequence continues at coordinate 50,259 of NZ_JAWRYR010000003.1, forward strand.
CGATTTTTGACCGGATTAATTTCAAACATGGCTTTTCAGTCTTTTTTGGCGATACGGTGAGAAAAGATAAAGTAACGCATGAGTTTACCCGAAAGCGCGCGCGGTTTGTAGCGGCGCGCGCGGTCAGAGCGGCCAGATATGATCGATAATCAGCTGCACAGAGCGGTTACCGCGATACTCATTGATATCCAGCTTATAGGCCAGCTCAACCTGCCGCACGCTGGTATCCGGCCAGAGCCGGGTGTCGACGTTAAACGCGATCCCGTCCAGCAGCGGTCCGCCACCGAGCGGTTCCACCATTACTTTCAGGTGACGCTCGCCCACCAGCCGCTGCTGCAGCAGTTTGAATTTGCCGTCAAAGACCGGTTCCGGGAACGCCTGCCCCCACGGCCCCGCCTCGCGCAGCATTTCCGCGGTATGCAGGCTGAACTCCTGCGCGTGCAGTTCACCGTCTGACCACACCACGCCCTGCAGCGCCTCGCCATCCAGCCACTCATCAATCAGCGCGGCAAAGCGCTCGCGAAACGCGTCATATTTTTCCGTTTCCAGCGACAATCCCGCTGCCATGGCATGACCACCAAATTTGATAATCAGGCCCGGATAGAGTGTATCAAGCCGTTCCAGCGCATCGCGCAGGTGCAGGCCGGCAATTGAGCGGCCCGACCCTTTTAGCGTGCCATCGCCCGCGGGCGCAAACGCAATAACCGGCCGGTGAAAACGCTCTTTCAGGCGCGAGGCGAGGATCCCCACCACCCCCTGATGCCATTCAGGATGATAAAAGGCCAGACCCAGCGGCAGATCGCTGTGCTGACGCTCCAGCGCGTCGCACAGCGCCAGCGCTTCGCTTTTCATGCCCTGTTCAATTTCTTTGCGCGTCTGGTTCAGCGCATCCAGCTCGCTGGCCAGCATGCGCGCCTGCGCAATATCCTCGGTCAGCAGCAGCGCCACGCCAACCGACATATCGTCAAGCCGCCCCGCCGCGTTAAGACGCGGGCCGACGGCAAAGCCGAGGTCGCTGGCCGCCAGCTGGCGCGCATCGCGGTTTGCGATCTCCAGCAGCGCCCGGATACCGGCGCGGCATTTACCGGCACGAATGCGGCTCAGCCCCTGCCACACCAGAATGCGGTTGTTGGCATCCAGCGGCACCACGTCCGCGACGGTGCCAAGTGCGACCAGATCGAGCCACGCGGCCAGATTGGGTTCGCTGCGCTGGGGAGTAAACCAGCCCTGTTCGCGCAGATGCGCGCGCAGCGCCAGCATCAGGTAGAACGCCACGCCCACGCCCGCCAGCGCGCGCGACGGAAAAGCGCTGTCGCTGAGGTTGGAATTGACGATAGCGTCGGCGGCCGGCAGCGTCTCGCCCGGCAGATGGTGATCGGTGATCAGGACCGGGATGCCGTGCGCCGCGGCCGTTTCGACGCCCGCGTGCGAGGAGATGCCGTTATCCACGGTGAGGATCATCTCCGCGCCGCGCGCGCGCGCCTGCTCCACCACTTCCGGACTCAGGCCATAGCCATCGTCAAAGCGGTTAGGCACCAGATAGTCCACGTTGCCGCCCATGCTGCGCAGCGCCAGCACGGTAAGGGCGGTACTGGTTGCGCCGTCGGCGTCAAAATCACCGACCACCATAATGCGCTGACCGCCTGTGAGCATCCGGTGCAGCAGCGCAACCGCAGCGTCTATGCCGCCGAGGCTCTGCCACGGCAGCAGATATTTTGCCCCGCGCTCCAGCTCTGCCGCAGTTTTAACACCGCGATGCAGATAGAGACGCCGCAGCAGAGGCGGCAAATCGTCAGGCAGGCTGGCATCAGCCGGCAGCGTGCGCCGACGCAGTTCTGTAGTGTGCATCACTGTGAATTAGCCGCCCCGCTTCTGACCATCAAGCACCTGCTTCAGCTCCTGCGGACCCTGATAGCCGGGGATCATCATACCGCTGTCGGTAAGAATGGCGGGCGTGCCCTGAATACCGAACAGAATGCCGAGTTTGTAGTGCTTATCGAGATTGAGTTTGCAGGTCGCTGGCGCATCCATCTGCGGCGTATCGCCTTTCATTGCCTGATCGAACGCTTTGTTGCGATCGGCACTGCACCAGATCGCCTTCATCGCTTTCTCAACCTGACCGTTCAGCCCTTCGCGCGGGAAAGCGAGATAGCGCACCGTGATACCCAGCGCGTTGTAGTCCGCCATCTGCTCATGCAGCTTACGGCAGTAGCCGCAGGTGATATCGGTAAATACCGTGATCACGTGCTGCTCTTTCGGCGCTTTATAGACGATCATTTCCGGTGCCAGCGCGGCGACTTTTTTGTCCAGCAGCTGGTTAGTAACATTGACCGGCTGCGCGCCGCTGACGTCATACAGCGGCCCCTGAATCATATGTTTGCCATCTTCGGTGATGTAAATCACCCCGCTTTCCGTCAGCACCGTTTTCATGCCCGGCAGCGGCGATGGCTGGATCTCAGCCTGCTGCAAACCCACTTTTTTCAGCGTCTGCTGAATGGCGCTGTCATCAGCCTGGGCCAGAGCGGAAAAGGCGCTGACCAGCAGAGCCAGAACGGTAAACTGTTTTTTCATCATAAGTCCTTGTTGCCGCTGCTCAGGCGCGCGGATGGTGCTGTTGATGTAACTGACGCAGCCGCTCGGTGGCAACATGCGTATAAATCTGGGTAGTCGACAGGTCGCTGTGGCCCAGTAGCATCTGTACGACGCGCAAATCCGCGCCGTGGTTCAGTAAATGTGTGGCAAAGGCATGCCGCAGCACGTGCGGTGACAGTTTTTCACTGTCGATACCCGCCAGCGTCGCATAGTGCTTGATACGGTGCCAGAAGGTCTGGCGTGTCATCTGCTGTGCACGCTGGCTGGGAAACAGGACGTCCAGCGTCTGGCCGTTCAGCAGCCAGGGCCGCCCGTGTTCCATATAGTGCTCTATCCAGTAGATCGCTTCTTCACCTAATGGCACCAGCCGCTCTTTGTTACCTTTACCGATGACGCGTAAAACCCCCTGCCGCAGACTGACATCGCTGATGGTCAGCCCCACCAGCTCTGAGACGCGCAGGCCGGTGGCGTAAAGCACCTCCAGCATCGCTTTATCGCGCAGCTCCAGCGGAATATCTGTTGCCGGCGTCTGCAGCAACCGGTCGACCTGACTCTCGCTGAGATCTTTCGGCAGCCGCTGTGGCAGCTTAGGGGCGGAAAGCAGCGCGCTGGGATCGTCACTGCGCAGCTTTTCACGGTAGAGATACTGAAACAGCCGGCGCATGGCGCTCAGCGTGCGGGCTGAACTGGTGGCTTTATAGCCGCCCTCAATACGCTCTGCAAGAAACTGCTGCAGATCCAGCGCCTGCAGCGTCAGCAGCGTCAGGTTGTGATGCTGCAGCCATGCGGTGAGGGTTTGCAGATCCTGACGGTAAGAGGCCAGCGTGTTTTGCGCCAGATTGCGCTCCAGCCAGAGCGCATCAAGAAACTGTTCAATCAGATCGCTATCCTGCACGTTATCCTCTCGCCAGTGTGAAATCGTGCTCATTATGCCTTAAAGCAGAGGGGTTCTGGTACAATTGCGCCAGAGTGAGTTTCATACAGAGCATTAACCGCATGAATATCGGACTTTTTTACGGTTCAAGTACCTGTTACACCGAAATGGCAGCGGAAAAAATCCGCGACTTTATTGGTGAAGAGCTGGTGACGCTGCATAACCTCAAAGATGATGACCCCTCGCTGATGGAGCAGTATGACCTGCTGATCCTCGGTATTCCGACCTGGGATTTTGGCGAGCTGCAGGAGGACTGGGAAGCGATATGGTCGCAGCTGCCCGGACTAAATCTGCAGGGGAAAATTGTGGCGCTCTACGGCATGGGCGACCAGATTGAGTATAGCGAGTGGTTTCTTGATGCGCTGGGCATGCTGCATGAGCTGCTGCAGCCGATGGGCGTGCAGTTTGTCGGCTACTGGCCGCTGGAGGGTTACACCTTTACCAGCCGCAAGCCGCTGACCGCTGACGGCACACAGTTTGTTGGCCTGGCGCTGGACGACGTTAACCAGTTTGAGCAGAGCGACGAGCGCATTGAGCAGTGGTGCGAGCAGGTGCTCACGGAAACAGCAGACCGGCTTTAACGCCGATCTGCAGCGTCACTGAGCGCGTCGTGCGCGCGCAGCTGCCGCCAGCTGCGCATCGTCATGGCGTCCTGCATCAGCCAGAAACGCCAGCGCTGGTCCTGCGCGTTCTGCAGGGTCAGCAGCACACCCCACGGCTGCCACTGCGCCGTCCGTACCGTATACCAGCAGGTTCCCTGCCAGCCCCAGCTCCCCTGTTCATCCCGCGTCAGCTCGCCGCTGCGTTGCCGTAAGCGTTGCTCAGTGCGCCAGCTTTCCGCCAGCACCGCGACGGAAAGCAGCGCCTGCAGCACATACCGCTCCGCAGGCCAGGCGAACAGCAGCAGCGTCACACAGCTCAAACCGGCCGCCAGATTAGTCAGCCGGGCGCTGCGTGAAGGACGGAGGCTACATTGCCACCGGACCGCGTTCACGGTTACGCTGCTGGATCAGTTTTACCATGCGCTTAAACTCGGGATCCGCGGGCTCGCCGTGGTCCATCATCCAGTTAAACAGATCCGGATCGTCACTCTTCAGTAAAGCAACAAACACCCGCTTATCTTCATCACTTAGCGAGTCATACTCATAGTGAAAAAAAGGCATAATGGAGACATCAAGCTCAAGCATGCCCCGGCGGCAGGCCCACTTAACGCGTGATTTGTCATGAATATCCATGTGTCGTGTTCCACGGCTGTAAACAGTGGGGGCCAGTGTACCTGCTTTTTTGGCCCGCTGCAGGCTGAGTGCTGTTTCCTGCGCAGGATTACGCAAAGTGACAGACTACGTTGCTGCGCTATCACGCGATTTGTGCGCCCGGTTCCGTAAACAGGTTGCATTGCCCGGCTGCTCTTTTAACATTGAACAAACAACTCCGGACACATTTGATTAATCAGGATGGACACATGCCGATTTTCACCCTCCCTCCCCGCCAGCCTGTCGCTGCGGCACGCCTGCCCCTGACGCTGATGTCGCTTGATGAGTGGGCGCTGGTGTCGGTGCAGGGCAAAGACAGCACCAGCTATCTGCAGGGGCAGCTGACGCTGGATGTCGCGACGCTGGCCAGCGATCAGCATCGTCAGGCCGCCCACTGCGACGCCAAAGGCAAAATGTGGAGCAACCTGCGCCTGTTTCATCGCGGCGAGGGATACGCCTATCTGGTGCGCCGCAGCCTGCGTGACCAGCAAATCGCTGAGCTGAAAAAGTATGCGGTGTTTGCCAAAGTGGCCATCGAAGCTGACGATGACGCTGTCCTGCTGGGCGTTGCCGGTTTTCAGGCGCGTGCGGCACTGGCCAATCTGTTTACAGCGCTGCCGGATGCAGAGCACGCGGTGGTGCAGCAGGATGAGAGCACGCTGCTGTGGCTGGATCAGCCTGCTGAACGTTTTGTGGTGGTGACCACGCCGGCAAAAGCGGAGGCAATTAAAGCGGCACTGGACGGTGAGGCGCAGTTCAACGACAGCAGGCAGTGGCTGGCGCTGGATATCGAGGCGGGTATTCCGGTTATCGACGCCGCCACCACCGCGCAGCTGATCCCGCAGGCAACCAACCTGCAGGCGCTGGATGCCATCAGCTTCAAGAAAGGCTGCTATACCGGGCAGGAGATGGTGGCGCGGGCAAAATTCCGCGGTGCCAACAAGCGCGCCCTGTTCTGGCTGGCGGGCAGCGCCGGTAAAGTTCCGGAAGCGGGGAGTGCAATGGAGCTGCAGATGGGCGAGCGCTGGCGGCGCACCGGCACGGTACTGAGCGCGGTACAGCTTGAGGATGGCAGCGTCTGGGTGCAGATGGTGATGAATAACGATCCGGAACCAGATGCTATCCTGCGCGCTGAAGGTGATGAGGGCGGCGAACTCACCCTTCAGCCACTGCCTTACGCACTGGACGCATAAGGCGCATAAAGCGGGGGGCCATCAGGCGTCCCGCTTTGCGCATAACGCGTTTATTTCACATAAAAATAGATGGCACAGAAGTGCAGTACGCTGCCGCCGAGAACAAAGCCGTGCCAGATCGCATGGTTAAAGGGTATCCGGCGCGATACGTAGAAAATCACCCCCAGTGAGTAAACCACTCCCCCTGCTGCCAGCAGCCAGATACCACCGGCGGAAAGCCGCATCGCCAGCTGATAGATCACCACCAGCGACAGCCACCCCATACTGAGATAAGTCACCAGCGACAGGACCTTAAAGCGGTGCGCAATCGTCAGCTTAAAAATGATGCCTGCCAGCGCCAGACTCCAGATCACTACCATCAGTCCGTGTGCCAGCGGCGATTTCAGCCCGACCAGCAGGAACGGCGTATAGGTGCCGGCAATCAGCAGATAGATAGCGCAGTGATCAAATTTTTTCAGCCACGGCCGCGCGCGCTGGTGCGGAATAGCGTGGTAGAGCGTGGAGGCGAGATAGAGCAAAATCATGCTGCCGCCATAGAGGCTGTAGCTGGTGATGGCGGTGACGCTTGCCTGTGTTTCCACTGCCTGCGTCAGCAGCAGCACCAGACCGGCGATACCAAACAGGCAGCCAATGCCATGGCTGATGCTGTTAGCTATCTCTTCGGCCAGCGTATAGCCGGGCGTAGTGAGTGCGGGTTTTACCATGGCGCGGGGTTCCTGAAGATAGAGAGTGTTGTTTTTTATCATCCCCAGCCTAACCGGGATCTTTTTCAGTGTACACCTGTACGCTCAACTATTTCTGTGACGAGGTGTGTCCTCCGGCACGCAACGCAATCTGGTACACTGCAGATCCCCTTTTCTGCCTGAGCGATGTCCCGCATGTTTGCACACCGCGATCTCTCCAGCCTGAACGATCTTGAGATGCAGGTTTACCATTTCATCATTAAACATCCGCAAAGCGTCAGCTATATGACCATTCGCGATCTGGCGGCGCAGGCGGGCGTCTCCACCACCACCGTGCTGCGCTTTTGCCGTAAGCTGCACTGTGACGGCTGGTCAGAGTTTCGCATTCGCTTTCGTCTGGCGCAGGAGCAGACAACGCCTGCGATCCCCTCATCGGGTCCCGGCGAAATGCTGAGTTTTTTCAAAAGTATTCATAACGCCGAGTTTGAGCAGCAGATTACGCAGGCCGCGCAGATGATCCTGCAGGCCGGGCACATTTTCTTTATTGGTGCCGGCACATCGGGCAGTCTCGGTAAATATGGCGCGCGCTTCTTTTCCAACGTGGGCAAATTCAGCCACCATATTGATGACCCTTACTATCCGGTTATGCCCGGTGCCAGTGAGAGCGCGCTGGCGATTATTCTCTCTGTTTCCGGTGAGACTGAAGAGATTTTGCGCTTCGCCAGTCAGTTCAGTCTCAACCGCTGCAAAATCATCGCCATCACCAATCACGACAGCAGCTCGCTGGCAAAAATGGCAGACTTTACCCTCTCCTATCATGTGCCGCAGATCACGCTGGCCGGGCAGCATGACCTCACCACACAGGTCCCGGTAATGTATATCATCGAAACGCTGGGACGCACGCTGGCGCGTATGCTATCTCCCTGAAAACACCTTGTTTTTTGGCTGTAACAGGTTACATATGGCGTGCGGTGTTATAGCGTGACATTCGCCGGCTGCTTGTTACACTGCGAAAAATTCTGTTTTCACCTGACGTATGATGAGGCTGAACAATGCGTGATGATTTGCAGTTACCACAAGGGTTTCTCTGGGGCGGCGCGGTAGCCGCGCATCAGGTTGAGGGCGGCTGGGATCAGGGCGGCAAAGGCGTCAGCATTGCTGACGTGCTGACCGGCGGTGCACACGGTGTTGACCGCGTGATCACCGACGGCGTACAGCCGGGCAAACACTATCCTAACCACCAGGCGGTGGAGTTTTATTCGCACTACAAAGAGGATGTTGCGCTGTTTGCTGAGATGGGCTTTAAGTGCTTCCGCACGTCTATCGCGTGGACGCGCATTTTCCCTAACGGGGATGAAGCGCAGCCTAACGAGGCGGGCCTGCAGTTCTATGATGACCTGTTCGATGAGCTGCTGAAATATGGTATCGAACCGGTGATCACCCTGTCGCATTTTGAGATGCCCTATCATCTGGTAAAAGAGTATGGCGGCTGGGCTGACCGCCGGCTGGTCGATTTCTTTGTACGCTTCAGCGATGTGGTGATGACGCGCTATCAGCATAAAGTGAAGTACTGGATGACCTTTAACGAGATCAATAACCAGCGCAACTGGCAATATCCGCTGTTTGGCTACTGCTGTTCCGGCGTGGTATTTACCGACCATGAGAAGCCAGAGCAGACGATGTACCAGGTCATGCATCATCAGTTTGTCGCCAGTGCAAAAGTGGTGAAGCGCGGGCATGAGATCAATCCCGATTTTCAGATTGGCTGCATGATCGCCATGGTGCCGGTCTATCCCTTCTCCTGCCATCCGGACGATGTCATGCGCGCGCAGGAGGCGATGCATCAGCGCTACGTCTTCAGCGATGTACAGATGCGCGGTGCTTATCCCGCTTACACGCTGAAAGAGTGGGCGCGCAAAGGCTATCACATTGAGATGGCTGAAGAGGATGCTGAAACCCTGCAGCAGGGCTGCTGTGATTATATCGGCTTCAGCTACTACATGAGCAACGCGGTGGATACCCGCGCCAGCGGCGTGGATGACCCGATTACCGGCTTTGACGGTGTGGTGCCCAATCCGCATGTCAAAGCCTCAGACTGGGGCTGGCAGATCGATCCGGTTGGCCTGCGCTATGTGCTGAATTCGCTCTATGAGCGCTACCAGAAACCGCTGTTTATTGTGGAAAACGGTTTTGGCGCGATCGACAACGCTGATGCAGAGGGCTTTATTGCCGATGACTACCGCATCGACTATCTGCGGGCGCATATCGAAGAGATGAAAAAAGCGGTGGCGCTGGATGGCGTAGAGCTGCTGGGTTACACGCCGTGGGGCTGTATTGACTGCGTCTCGTTCACTACCGGCCAGTACAGCAAACGCTACGGCTTTATCCACGTCGATAAAAACGATGACGGCAGCGGCACCTTTGCGCGCTCAAAGAAAAAGAGCTTTAGCTGGTATCAGCAGGTGATCGCCAGCAATGGTGCCACGCTCTGACAGAATAGCGCGGCGGATATCAGAGTCCGCCCGTCACATCCAGCATGCTGCCGGTGACGTAAGCGGCGGCATCGCTGCTCAGCCAGAGGATCGCACGGGCGATCTCTTCTGGCTGTGCACCGCGGCCCAGCGGAATGCGCTGCGCCACCCGATCAACCCGCCCCGGCTCGCCGCCATCCGCATGCATGTCGGTATAAGTGGAACCAGGACGTACGCCGGTTACCCGGATCCCCTGTGCGGCCACCTCGCGCGCCAGCCCGCGGGTCAGCGTATCCACCGCCGCTTTTGACGCTGCGTAATCCACATACTCGTCCGGCGCGCCGCTGTGCACGGCACCTGATGAAACGTTCACAATCACGCCACCCTGCCCGCCATACGCCCTGCTCATGCGTTTCACCGCTTCACGACAGCAGATAAAGGTCCCGGTGACGTTCGTGGCCAGCACGCGCTGAATGCGCTCAGCGCTCAGCGCTTCTACCCGGCACTGCGTAAACAGAATTCCGGCATTGTTCACCACGATCCGCAGCGCGCCCGGCTGCTCATCCAGCTGTGCAAACAGCCTCACCACCTGCGCCTCGTCGGCGATATCCGCCTGCAGCGCGCAGGCGCTGCCGCCCTGGCTGACAATCTCCGCAACCAGCTGTTCTGCATCGGCGGCCCGCTGACGATAGTTGATTACCACGCGGTAGCCCGCCTGCGCCAGCAGCAGCGAGGTGGCGCGTCCGATGCCCCGGCTGCCGCCGGTGACCAGTGCCAGATCCATATATGCCTCCAAAAGAAAAGGACCGGCATCCGGTCCTTCCAGGGTCAGTTTACAGCACTTACTGATATTCGCTCATCGGCACACAGGCGCAGAAAACGTTGCGATCGCCAAAGACATCATCAAGCCGTTTTACCGTTGGCCAGTACTTGTTCGCGCTGCCTGCCGGAAATACCGCCAGCTCACGCGTATAGGGATGCTGCCACTCACCCACGATTTCCATCTGCGTATGCGGTGCGTTGACCAGCGGATTGTCATCAGCAGGCCACTCACCGGCGGCGACGCGATCGATCTCCATGCGGATCGCCAGCATCGCATCGATAAAGCGATCCAGCTCTGCTTTGCCCTCTGATTCAGTCGGCTCTACCATCAGCGTGCCTGCGACCGGGAAAGACATGGTCGGGGCGTGAAAGCCGTAATCGATCAGGCGCTTGGCAATATCCAGTTCGCTGATACCGGTCTGCTCTTTCAGCGGACGAATATCGAGAATACATTCGTGCGCTACGCGGCCGTCGCGTCCGGTGTAGAGGATCGGATAGGCCGATTGCAGACGACGCGCAATGTAGTTGGCATTAAGGATTGCCACTGAGCTTGCCTGTTTCAGTCCTTCTGCGCCCATCATGCGGATATACATCCAGCTGATAGGCAGAATTGAAGCGCTGCCAAACGGGGCGGCCGACACGGCCCCCTGCTGCGTCAGTACGCCATCGATCTGCACCACGCTGTGCCCCGGCACAAACGGAGCCAGATGCGCTTTTACGCCAATCGGTCCCATCCCCGGTCCGCCACCGCCGTGCGGAATGCAGAAGGTTTTGTGCAGATTAAGATGCGAGACGTCAGCACCGATGTAGCCAGGCGTAGTAATGCCCACCTGAGCGTTCATGTTGGCGCCGTCCAGATACACCTGACCACCATACTGATGCACAATCTGGCACACCTCACGGATGGTCTCTTCATAGACGCCGTGAGTGGACGGATAAGTCACCATAATGCAGGAGAGCGCATCGCCTGCCTGAGCCGCTTTTTCACGCAGATCGCCGAGATCGATGTTGCCCTGTTTATCGCAGGCGACCACAACAACCGACATGCCCGCCATCTGCGCCGACGCCGGATTGGTGCCGTGTGCCGAACCCGGGATCAGGCAGAGGTTGCGCCGGCCTTCATTGCGGCTTTCGTGATAGCGGCGGATCGCCAGCAGGCCGGCATATTCCCCCTGCGCCCCGGAGTTAGGCTGCATGCAGAGTGCGTCATAGCCGGTGAGCTGTACCAGCCACTGCGACAGCTGTCCAATCATCTGCAGATAGCCAGTGGCCTGTTCAGCGGGGCAGAATGGATGCAGTTCAGAAAACTCCGGCCAGGTGATCGGGATCATCTCTGCGGCGGCATTCAGCTTCATGGTGCAGGAGCCGAGCGGGATCATTGCCTGATTCAGCGCCAGATCTTTTTTCTCCAGGCTGTGCATATAGCGCATCATTTCGGTTTCGCTGTGATAGCGGTTAAATACCGGATGCGTCAGGTAGTCACTGCGGCGCTGCTGGCCTGCCGGGATGGCAGTACTCTCCGCGGATACGGCTGCATCAAGCGCCTCAATATCCAGGCCATGTGCGTCGCCCAGAAAAATAGCAAACAGCGCCTGTACATCTTCACGGCAGGTCGTCTCATCCAGCGTAATACCCACAGCGTTATGCATATCGCTGCGCAGGTTTACGCCAAAACTCAGCGCACGGTTCAGTACGGCGGCTTTGTCAGCAACCTCAACGGTCAGCGTGTCAAACCAGCTGGCGTGACGCAGCGTCAGCCCGCCTTGCTGCACGCCGGTTGCCAGAATACTGGTCAGGCGGTGAATGCGTGAGGCGATGCGCTGCAGACCCTGCGGACCGTGCCAGACCGCATAGAGACCGGCGATATTGGCCAGCAGGACCTGTGAAGTACAGATATTGGAGTTCGCTTTTTCACGCCGGATATGCTGCTCACGCGTCTGCATCGCCATGCGCAGCGCGGTATTACCCGCCGCATCGCGTGAGACGCCGATAATGCGGCCCGGCATTGAGCGTTTGTGCTCATCGCGGCTGGCAAAAAAGGCCGCGTGCGGCCCGCCATAGCCCATTGGCACGCCAAAGCGCTGTGCAGAACCGAACACAATATCAGCGCCCTGCTTGCCGGGTGCCTCCAGCAGCAGCAGCGCCATGAAATCAGCGGCCACGCTTACCACAACTTTGCGACTGTTCAGCTCTGCGATCAGATCGCGGTAGTCATGTACTTCACCGCCGGTTCCCACCTGCTGCAGCAGTACACCAAACAGATCCTGATGATCGCGCGCTTTGTCTGCCCGATCGATGATCAGATCAAAGCCAAATGTTTCTGCGCGGGTGCGTACGACATCCAGCGTCTGCGGATGAATATCATCGGCGATAAAGAACCGCGTAGCGCTCTTCAGCTTGCTGACGCGTTTTGCCATCGCCATCGCTTCAGCAGCGGCGGTAGCCTCATCCAGCAGAGATGCAGAGGCGATATCCATACCGGTCAGATCCAGCGTCAGCGTCTGGAAGTTCAGAAGCGCCTCCAGGCGCCCCTGCGATACCTCGGGCTGATAAGGCGTATAGGCGGTATACCAGCCAGGATTTTCCAGCATGTTGCGCAGGATCACCGGCGGAGTGATCACCGCACTGTAGCCCATGCCGATCCAGGATTTGTAGCGCTGATTCTGACTGGCAATCGCTTTCAGCTCCGCCAGCGCCTGCTGCTCGGTCGCAGCGTCACCCGTGGCGGGCGGGCCAGGCAGCTGAATATCCGCGGGTACGATGGCGCTAATGAGTTCACTGAGCGAACGGGCACCAATCGCTTCCAGCATGCTGGCCTGCTGTGCGGCGGTGGGACCAATATGGCGCTCAATAAATGCACCGTTATGTTCAAGCTGGCTGAGAGTCTGGGTCATTACAGTCAATCCTGCATCGGGCTGGGTTACACAAAGGACTTACAACAGGCAGATAAAGAAGAGGTGCCGCGCCGCGACACCTTCAGAGACTACCGGTTACTCATCAATACTGGCTTTATAGGCGTCAGCATCAAGCATGCTGTCGAGTTCAGCTTCATCGCTGGCTTTCAGGCGGAACAACCAGCCATCGCCATAAGGCGCGCTGTTCACCAGCTCGGGGGAGTCGGTCAGCGCCTCATTCACCGCCACAATTTCACCACTCAGCGGCGCATAGATATCGGAAGCGGCTTTAACCGATTCTGCCACTGCGCAGTCATCGCCCGCGCTAAACGTAGCGCCAACGTCTGGCAGGTCGACAAACACCATATCACCGAGCAGCTCCTGCGCATGCTCGGTGATCCCCACGGTGTAAGAGCCATCTTCCTCTTTACGCACCCACTCGTGGCTGTCGCGGTATTTCAACGTATTTGGCACATTGCTCATCGCCATTTCTCCTGAAAAATTTACTGAGCGACCGGCTTACCGGCGCGAACAAAAACGGGTTTAGTTACTTTTACCGGCATTTCGCGATTGCGGATCTCCACAATGGCCTGCTCGCCAATACCGGCAGGCACGCGCGCCAGGGCGATGCTGCAGCCCAGCGTCGGCGAGAAGGAACCACTGGTAATCATACCCTGCTGCGGTACACCCTGCTCATCGGTGAAGCGCACCGTCTGGCCTCCGCGCAGTACGCCTTTCTCCGTCATGATCAGGCCTACCAGTTTTTCACTGCCCTGCTCACGCTGCGCTTCCAGCGCTTCACGTCCGATAAAATTGCGGTCGGCCGGCTCCCGGCTGATGGTCCAGCCCATATTCGCGGCCAGCGGCGAAACGCCCTCATCCATCTCCTGGCCATAGAGATTCATACCTGCCTCCAGACGCAGTGTGTCGCGTGCGCCTAAGCCGGCGGGTTTTACACCGGCAGCCAGCAGCTGCTGCCAGAACGCTTCAGCCTGGTCAGCTGGCAGCGCAATTTCATAGCCCGCCTCACCGGTGTAGCCGGTGGTGGCAATGAACAGGTCGCCTGACTGCACGCCATAAAATGGTTTCATGCCGGCAACGGCGGCGCGTTGAGTGTCATCAAACAGCGTCTCAGCTTTCTGCTGCGCATTCGGGCCCTGAACGGCAATCAGCGCCAGATCGCGACGCTCTGTCAGCGCTACGCCAAACGGTGCGGCGTGCTGCGTTATCCAGGCGAGGTCTTTCTCGCGTGTGGCAGAGTTCACTACCAGCCGAAAGAAGTCTTCCTGCATAAAATAGACGATCAGGTCGTCTATCACGCCACCTGAAGCGTTAAGCATGCCGCTGTAGAGCGCCTTGCCAGGCTGCGTCAGTTTTGCAACATCATTTGCCAGCAGATAGCGTAAAAACTCGCGGGTGCGTACACCGTGCAGGTCAACAATGGTCATGTGCGATACATCAAACATGCCGGCGTCGCTGCGCACTGCGTGATGCTCATCAATTTGCGAGCCGTAGTGCAGCGGCATCATCCAGCCATGAAAGTCCACCATGCGTGCACCATCGCGCTGGTGCTGGTTAAACAGAGGCGTTTGCTGAGTCATAACCATCCTGTGAAAACAAATAAGCGGGCTCGTCTGCGCGAGAATACACGGCAACGCAAACGTTCTCTTTTCGCTGACGTTACCACTGAAAAACAGATTTAACCATAAGCAAAACGAGGTCGAAGCCGGACCTCACAGTTGCAGTGCGTCCTGTAGCATGCAGCATAATTCGCTGCCTTTGTGTGATTAACCGCGCAGATTATGCAACGTTCAGGTCATATTTCAGTAAATAAAACACGCAGACGTTGTTGATAAGTGAAAGGGTATAAAAGGGTGATGCATTATGCATGAAAATAACTAATGCGAATAAGGCAGTGAAATTAGAATAAATCAAACGAGGCATCATTATGATGCAAAGCGCTCTGTTTTAGTGCGAACAGGGAGTCAGGGAAGATTTTTTGCCGGGGCGCATTAATGCGCCCCCTACATTTTCCTCTGTAGCCGTAGGGGCGCCATTTATGGCGCCCGGGATAATGCGGGTGCGAAATGTGACGTCTGGAGATGGATTTTAACCGGGGCGCATTAATGCGCCCCCTACAATAGGACGGTGCGAAATGTGACGTCCGCGGATGGATTTGAACCGGGGCGCATTAATGCGCCCCCTACGGCAAAATGGGTGCGAAACAATGATGCCCTGCATTGGGTTTTCGTAGGGGCGCCATTTATGGCGCCCGGGTTAATGCGGGTGCGAAATGTGACGTCCGCGGATGGGTCTAAACCGGGGCGCATTAATGCGCCCCCTGTGGTAAGGCGGATACGAAACGACAGCGCCCTGGTTAGCTAGCGGATCCACTCAGGCAGATCGTTCAGTCCCATCGCCTGCTTCAGCAGACGCGGCTTGACGCCTGGCAGCGTATCGGCCAGCTTCAGCCCGACGTCACGCAGCAGCTTTTTCGCCGGATGGGTGCCGGCAAACAGCTCACGGAATCCCTGCATGCCGGCCAGCATCAGCGCTGCGCTGTGCTTGCGGCTGCGTTCATAGCGGCGCAGCGAGAGGTGCTCGCCGATATCACGGCCCGCCTGATGCAGCCGGCGGATCTCGCCAATCAGCTCGGCCGCATCCATAAAGCCTAAGTTCACGCCCTGCCCGGCCAGCGGATGAATGGTGTGCGCGGCATCGCCGACCAGCGCCAGACGGTGAGCGGCAAAATTGCGCGCATAGCGTGCCGTCAGCGGGAACGTTTTACGTTCGCTCTCAACGCTGCATAATCCCAGGCGCATATCAAAAGCCACTGAGAGCTGCTGATTAAACAGCGCTGCCGGCATCGACTGCAGACGAGCCGCTTCCTGCGGAGCAAGTGACCAGACGATTGAGCACAGATGCGGATCCTGCATTGGCAGAAAAGCGAGAATGCCTTCGCCATGAAACACCTGACGCGCGACGGCATCATGCGGCATATCAGTGCGCACATTGGCGACCAGCGCATGGTGCTCGTAATCCCAGAACGTCAGCGGGATATCCGCTTTTTCACGCAGCCAGGAGCCGGCGCCGTCGGCGGCAATCATCAGCCGGGCGGTCATCATGGTGCCATCTTCCAGCGTGATAAACGCTTCATTATCACCAAACGCGACCTGCTGCAGCCGGGCCGGTGCAAACAGCGTGACGTCTTTGCACTGGCTGGCGCGCTGCCACAGCGCACTGTGAATAACCTCATTCTCGATAATATAACCAAGATGTGACAGCCCCTGCTGCTCATCATCAAAGCTGATGGATCCAAAGCTATCCTGATCCCACACTTCCATACCGTGGTAGGCGCTGGCGCGCAGGGCGAGGATGGATGACCAGACATCCAGCTTCTGCAGCAGCCGTTCACTGGCGGCATTAATAGCGGATACCCGGATCGACGCTGCCGCTGCCGGATCAAACTGCGGTTCCGCCGCTTTTTCCAGTACCGCGACGCGCAACCCGCTTCCCTGCAAACCGCAGGCCACTGCCAGACCGACCATGCCGCCACCGGCAATCACCACATCAAATGTTTGCATTGCTGCCTCTTTATTAACGCTTTACCCAGCCGAGCGTACGCGCGGCCAGCGGATGTTGCAGCCAGGGGAGGTGATCCATCGCCACCAGCCCGATATTTCGTCCTGCAACCAGCGGTGCATAACGGTTAGCGAACAGGCGCACCAGGCCGTCTGTCACGCCAATTGTTGCCGCGCGATCGGCCTGACGCCGGGCGGCAAAATGCTGCAGCACCGCATAACTGCCGGGATCCTGCCGCTGGCGCCAGGCGCCGGCCAGCGTTTCCGCCAGTGACATGACATCGCGCAGACCAAGGTTAAAGCCCTGACCAGCGATTGGATGCAGCGTCTGGGCGGCGTTACCGACCAGTGCCAGCCGGTGCGTGACCTGACGATCGGCTGTTTGCAGCGCCAGCGGATAAATTTCACGCTGCCCGGCATGGGTAAAGCGTCCCAGCCGCCAGCCGAATGCGCGCTGCAGTTCGCGCAGGAAGGTTTCCTCATCCCACGCCCGCACGCCGCCTTCTGTCGCTGCCGGATGGCACCACACCAGCGACATCCGATTGCCGGACATCGGCAGCAGTGCCAGCGGCCCGTGTGGCGTAAATCGCTCAAATGCCTGTCCCTGGTGCGGCAGCTGAGTAGAGACATTAGCAATCACCGCCAGCTGCTGATAGTCGTCGCGCTGCCACTGAATACCGCATGATGCAGCCAGCGATGAGCGCGATCCATCTGCAGCGACCAGCAGCGAACCTTCCAGCGTGTCGCCGCTGTTAAGCGTCACCTGCACACGCGCTTTGTCACGCGTCACCTGCGTCACGTAATCCGGGCAGCGCAATGTTACGCCGGGCGCCTGCCGGAGACGCTCAAACAGGCGCTGTCCGACATCAAACAGCTCTACCACCTGCCCGAGCGCAGCCAGCCGATACGCCTCTGCGCTGAGCTGTACAAAACCGCTGTGACCGCGATCGGAGACGTGAATGCGGGTGATCGGCGTGGCACAGTCCGCCAGCGAACGCCAGAGGTCAATCGCTGCCAGCTGCTGGCAGGTGCCGGCAGCCAGCGCAATCGCCCGGCCATCAAAACCGGGGTGCGCACGACTGCCCGGCTCGCTGCGCTCAATAAGCGTGACCGGCAGCCTGCCCTGCGTAAGATGCGAGATCGCCAGCGCCAGCGTGGCACCGGTCATACCCCCGCCTGCAATCAGAATCGTCATACGCCGCGCGCCGCTGCCATCAGCGCTTCAATCGCGTCCGGATCTTTCACCACGCTATCGGTAAGATTCTCGTGGCCCGTCGCCGTGATCACAATGTCATCCTCGATGCGCACGCCGATGCCGCGATACTGCGGCGGCACGCTGGCATCAGGCGCTATATAGAGGCCAGGCTCGACCGTCAGCACCATGCCGGGCTCCAGCGCCCGGTCACGGCCTGGCGTACCGTAATCACCGACGTCATGCACATCCAGCCCCAGCCAGTGGCCCAGACCGTGCATGAAGAAAGGGCGATGCGCCTGCGCTTCAAACAGCTCATCGATATTGCCGTCAAGAATACCGAGATCAACGAGGCCGGTGATCATGATGCGGACAACTTCATCATTCACATCATGAATACTGACGCCAGGCCGGAACATCGACAGCGCTTTATGCAGCGAGGCCAGCACAATGTCATAGACTTCCCGCTGCGCCGGCGTAAACCTGCCGTTTACCGGAAAGGTGCGGGTAATATCCCCTGCGTAACCGTGAAACTCACAGCCGGCGTCAATCAGCACCAGATCGCCATCGCGCATTGCGCTTTCGTTTTCGGTGTAGTGCAGGATGCAGCCGTTTTCGCCACATCCGACAATGGTGTTATAGGAGGGAAAGCGCGCACCGTGGCGGGAAAACTCATGATGGATCTCCCCTTCAAGCTGATACTCATACATGCCAGGGCGACACTGCTGTATGGCACGGGTATGCGCCAGCGCGCTGATTTTTCCCGCCTGGCGCAGGATCTCAATCTCTTCCGCGCTCTTAAACAGCCGCATCTCATGCACCCAGGGACGCCAGTCAGTCACGCTAGCCGGTGCACTAAGATTCTGCCGGAAACCACGACGCAGCTTGTCCAGCGCGCTAAACAGCAGCTGGTCAGCGTGCTTATATTCGCCCTGTGCGTGGTACACCACGTCGAGGCCGTTCAGCAGCAAGTGCAGCTGTTCGCTAATATCATCCCACGGCAGTGCGCGATCAACACCCAGCTTCGCTGGCGCCGCATCCTGCCCCAGTCGGCGACCAGACCACACTTCGGCAGTGAGATCGCGTATGCGGTTAAACAGCACGCTGTGGTTATGATGTTCATCGCTTTTGATCAGCACCAGCAGCGCCTGTGGCTCGTTAAACCCGGTGAAATACCAGAAGTCGCTGTTTTGCCGGTAGCTATATTCGGTGTCGTTGCTGCGCGTGACTTCAGGTGCTGCAAAAATCAGCGCCGCGCTGCCGGGGGCCATCTGCGCAATCAGCGCCTGACGACGCTGATGGAACTGTTCCAGTGTGATCATAGTTGCACTCCCTGTTGATAACGGGCAGCCAGGCTGCCCGCGATGACGCGCTTAGTGTAGCGTAGGTTTCTGCACTTCCGGTGCGGTTGGCGTATGCGGACGCGTGAAAGTGTCGTGGCACAGCAGCGCTGCGACGCGCACATACTCAATCACCTCTTCCAGCGACTGCTCCAGCTCTTCCTGATCTTCATCTTCTTCGTAGCCGAGCTGAGCAATCGTACGCAGATCGTCAATCGCTTCGCCGGTTTCACCGGTGATTTTATCCAGTTTAGGCTGCGTCACACCCAGGCCAAGCAGGAAATGGTTTACCCAGCCCGCCAGCGCGTCAGCCCGGTCAAAAACGGTAATATCTTCTTCATCCGGCAGCATCAGCTGAAACAGAAAGCCATCCTCTTCCAGCGTACTGGTCAGACTGTCATGCAGAGCCTGCAGCGGCTGTGCCAGGCTCTGTGAGAAGGCCATGCCTTCGTTAGCCAGATCGTGCACCAGCGTCTTCCAGCTGGCGTCCTGATTGCCGCCACACAGGATGCCACACAGCAGTCCATGCATTTCGGCAGGCGTCATGCCCACACCCTGCTGAGAGAGGGCTGCGGCCAGCGCGTTGTAAGTGGGTGTTGCGTTCTGTAAAGACATAAGCTTTGGTCGTCGTTGGCAGAATAAGTTCGTGATATGCTACCACCAGGTGCCTCAGGGTTTCCAGAAAAGGGGTTGTATCTTCTTACCCGCGTCTATATAGTTGCGCACCTTCCGGACCAATGGCGAGCCGGGTGGAGCGAACGAAGTAATCAGTCAGGATGGTGGCATGTCTGCACAACCGGTAGATATACAAATTTTTGGTCGTTCTTTGAGAGTAAATTGTCCGCCTGAACAGCAGGATGCGCTAAATCTTGCCGCAGAGGACCTCAATCAACGGTTGCAAGATTTAAAAGTTCGCACTAGAGTCACAAATACAGAGCAACTGGTGTTCATCGCCGCGTTAAACATCTGCCACGAGCTGGCGCAAGAGAAAGGTAAAACGCGCGACTATGCAGCAAACATGGAACAACGTATCCGCATGCTGCAGCAGACGATTGAACAGGCTTTAGTTGAGCAGGGTCGTATTACCGACCGCCAGGGCCCTAAATTCGAATAATACTTCATGGTTCTCATGCCAGAGCAACGATGAAGTCCTGTTTCTCTGAGATGTTTGCAAGCGGGCCAGTCCCCTGAGCCGATATTTCATACCAACAGAGTGTGACGCTCTGTAGCCTGTGAGCATGCTCGGTTCGTCCGAGAAGCCTGATGGTTGCGACGGCATACTCACCTTGAACCAAGGGTTCAAGGGTTACAGCCTGCGGCGGCATCTCGGAGATCTCTTTTCTGTTTTACCCGGCATCATTACAGGTGGTGTCACAGCGGCAGACGCGACTGCCGCTGCCACCTGAAGTCAGCCCCCCTCCCCCCTCTTTTGCATGATATAGTCAGCGCACGCTAACCCATTTCTGCAGGGAACATTATGTCAGCTACTGATTACACCGAACGTCAGCTGCTGCGTCAGCACATTCGCCATCTGCGCCGGCATCTGACGCCTGAACAGCAGGCTGACGCTGCCGAACGGCTGGCTGAACATGCGGTTAACCTGGCGCCCGTCTCAGCAGCACAACATATTGCGCTGTTTCTCTCCACCGACGGTGAAATCAATACCCGGCCGCTGATTGCCCGCCTCTGGCAGCAAAAAAAAGCGGTTTATTTGCCGGTACTGCATCCGTTTGCGCCAGGGAATCTGCTGTTTTTGCTTTATACCCCTGAAACACAGCTGGTCATGAATAAGCTGCGCATTCCGGAGCCGCCGCTGGATATTACGCAGATGGCGACGCTGGATCGGCTGGATGTCATGCTGGTTCCGCTGGTAGCGTTTGATGAGAGTGGACAACGGCTGGGAATGGGCGGCGGCTTTTATGACCGCACGCTGCAGAACTGGCAGCGCCATGGCTGCCTGCCGATAGGCATTGCTCACGACTGCCAGCGCGTTGAGGCGCTGCCGGCAGCCGCATGGGACATCCCGCTACCGGCCGTGCTCACGCCGGCAAAACTGTGGCAGTGGGATGCGTCGTTCTGACGGGCGCCTGCCCGTCACTTATCAGTAGAGCAGACGGGCGCGCATCGTGCCCGGAATCGCACGCATCAGCTGCAGCGCTTTATCCGCAACATCTTTTTCGGCGTCGATATCAATTACTACGTAGCCGAGCTGAGGCGAGGTCTGCAGGAACTGGGCCGCGATATTAATATTCTGCTCAGCGAAAATCTGGTTAATCGCAGTGAGAATACCCGGACGGTTTTCGTGAATGTGCAGCAGACGACTGGCGCTGGCGCCGTGCATTGGCAGCGACACCTCCGGAAAATTAACCGCAGAGAGCGTTGAGCCGTTATCAGAGTATTTTGCCAGCTTACCCGAGACTTCCAGGCCGATATTCTCCTGCGCTTCCTGCGTGGAACCGCCAATGTGCGGCGTCAGAATAACGTTATCAAACTCGCACAGCGGTGAATTGAACGGATCGCTGTTGGTTGCCGGTTCAGTCGGGAAGACGTCAATGGCTGCACCCGCCAGATGTTTGCTGGAGAGCGCATGACACAGCGCCGGAATATCGATGACGGTGCCGCGAGCAGCGTTGATCAGCAGCGCGCCCGGCTTCATCAGTGCCAGCTCTTCTGTGCTAATCATGTTCTGGGTTGAGGCGGTCTCCGGCACATGCAGGCTGACCACATCACTCATATTGAGCAGATCTGACAGGTGACGAACCTGCGTAGCGTTCCCCAGCGGCAGTTTGTTTTCAATATCGTAAAAGAAAACGTGCATGCCCAGGCCTTCTGCCAGCACGCCAAGCTGCATGCCGATATGCCCATAGCCAATGATGCCCAGCTTTTTGCCGCGCGCTTCATAGGAGCCGGTTGCCACTTTGTTCCAGATACCGCGGTGCGCCTTGGCGTTCGCTTCCGGAATGCCGCGCAGCATCAGCAGCATCTCCCCGATCACCAGCTCAGCTACGGAGCGGGTATTAGAGAAAGGTGCGTTAAATACCGGAATACCGCGCTGCGCAGCGGCGTTAAGATCGACCTGATTGGTGCCGATGCAGAAGCAGCCAACCGCTACCAGCTTCTCTGCTGCGGCGAAAATCTCTTCCGTAAGCTGGGTGCGGGAGCGGATACCGATAAAGTGCGCATCACGGATTGAGGCTTTCAGCGATTCTGCATCCAGCGCCCCTTTGTGAAACTCGATGTTGGTATAGCCTGCCGCGCGAAGATTTTCCAGCGCGCTCTGATGCACGCCCTCCACCAGCAGAAATTTAATTTTGTCTTTATCCAGTGATACCTTTGCCATTTCCCGACCCTATTCAGAATTCAACGTGGAGTGCCATAAGATTACCTTCTGCCAAAATAACAAATTCTGGCAATGCGGCAATACAAACGATTGCGACTGCAGCAGCACGCTCCGGCTTTCGGGCAGCACAAATCCATACAAAATCGCAGGATGCCGGAAGCAGAGAGCAGGAATCGGCTCTCCATGCCCTGTTTGTGACATAAGTCACTAAATTCAGGCCGGTAAAGAAAAGCAGAATTAGCCGGGTAAAAAAACGGCGCGTCAGGCGCGCCGGAGAGATCATTTGAGAATAGTTTTGACGCCATCCGGTGTGCCAATCAGCGCGACATCAGCGCCCCGGGTGGCAAACAGACCCACCGTGACCACGCCCGCCAGCGCATTAATGTTTTTCTCCATGGTGACGGGATCGAGGATCTGCAGGTTGTGCACGTCGAGAATGATGTTGCCATTATCGGTCACCACCTGCTGCCGATACTCTGGCTGGCCGCCAAGCTTCACCAGCTCGCGCGCGACATACGCTCGCGCCATCGGGATCACCTCAACCGGCAGCGGGAAACGACCAAGAATATCAACCTCTTTGGACGCATCCGCGATACAGACAAACTTTTGCGCGACCGCTGCCACAATCTTCTCGCGCGTCAGCGCTGCGCCACCGCCCTTGATCATCTGCATATGCGGGTTGATCTCATCGGCACCATCGACATAGACCGCAATATCATCCACATCGTTAAGATCGAAAACTGGTATGCCCAGCGATTTCAGCTTCAGGGTGGAGGCTTCAGAACTGGAGACCGCCCCCTCAATCTGGTGCTTCATGGTGGCCAGCGCGTCGATAAAATGCGCGGCCGTTGATCCGGTGCCTACGCCAACAATGGTGCCTGGCTGCACATACTGCAGCGCCGCCCACCCTACCGCTTTTTTCAGTTCATCCTGGGTCATGGTATGTTTAAAACCTGTGCGACATCAAAGTGCGCGTAGTATAAAACAACGCGCTGTAAAAGTGCGCGACTCACGCGCCACCGATTTATACCTTTGGAAGCCAGTCCGCAAAAATACAGCTGCCGCACAGTGCGGCCATTTTGTGGCATAGTACTTTCCACCCTGAACGAGAGAGAACCATAATGAAACGCCCGGATTACCGCACGCTTCAGGCGCTGGATGCAGTTATTCGTGAGCGCGGCTTTGAGCGCGCTGCACAGAAGCTTTGTATTACCCAGTCAGCCGTATCGCAGCGTATCAAGCAGCTGGAAAACCTGTTTGGTCAGCCGCTGCTGGTACGCACTGTTCCGCCCCGCCCCACTGAACAGGGGCAGAAGCTGCTGGCGCTGCTGCATCAGGTTGAGTTGCTGGAAGAGGAGTGGCTGGGTGACGATCAAAGCGGGACCACGCCGCTGCTGCTCTCGCTGGCGGTTAACGCCGACAGTCTTGCGACCTGGCTGTTGCCGGCACTGAAAGATGTACTGGCGGACTCCCCGGTACGGCTGAATCTGCAGGTGGAAGATGAAACGCGCACGCAGGAACGGCTGCGTCGTGGCGAAGTGGTAGGCGCCGTAAGTATCCAGCCGCAGCCGCTGCCAAGCTGCCTGGTTGATCAGCTGGGGGCGCTCGACTATCTGTTTTGCGCCTCGCCCGATTTTGCCGCCCGCTACTTCCCTAACGGCGTCACGCGCTCTGCTTTGCTCAAGGCACCGGCGGTGGCGTTTGACCATCTGGATGATATGCATCAGGCGTTTTTGCAGCAGAATTTTGATCTGTCACCGGGCAGCGTACCCTGCCATATCGTCAACTCGTCAGAGGCGTTTGTGCAGCTGGCGCGGCAGGGATCGGTCTGCTGTATGATCCCGCATCTGCAGATTGAGCGCGAACTGGCCCAGGGCGAGCTGGTGGATCTGACACCCGGGCTTTATCAGCGCCGAATGCTCTACTGGCACCGCTTTGCGCCAGAAAGCCGGCTGATGCGCAGCGTCACCGATGCGCTGATTGCCCACGGACATCGGGTATTGCGTCAGGATGAGGTCACAGCCTGAGCATAGCGCAGCGGCAGGCGCCGCTGCGGCAGTCAGCTATCAGGGCGTAGCGGCGTTTGGCTTAATTTCAAACACTACATCGACCTGATCGTCAAAGTGGATACTCTGCTGTTCATACGTCTGCTGCGCAGTGGTATCCGCGGGTGCGGCGGCCGCTTTATACATGCGCGCCATCGGCATTGGCTGATAGTTAGCCACGTGATAGCGAATACTGTAGACCTGACCCAGCTTCGCGTTGAAACCTTCAGCCAGCGCACTGGCCTGCTGCGTAGCGTTAGCAATGGCGGCTTTACGCGCCTGCTCTTTGTAGCTTTCTGCGTTTGCCACGCCCAGTTCAACGGTGCGGATTTCGTTCAGACCTGACTTCAGCGCGCCATCCAGCAGATCGTTCAGCTTATCCAGCTGACGCAGCGTCACTTCCACCTGGCGTACCGCGCGGTAGCCTTTCAGTACCGACTTACCCTCTTTGGTATAGTCATATTCTGGCTGAGTACTCAGATTAGCCGCATCGATATCTTTCTTTTCAATACCGCTCTTTTGCAGGAAATCAAAATATTGCGCCACGCGCGCGTCAGCCTGCTTTTTGGCATCAGCGGCTTCTTTAGAGGCGACGCTGACCATGATTGAGAGCGTCGCCATATCCGGACGCGCATCCACGCTAGCCTGACCGGAAGTGACCACATGCGGTCCTTCAGGAACCTCTCCGGCCTGAACCATGCCCGACAGTGCGCCCGTACTCATTGCGGCGACCAGCGCCAGTGCTTTCAGTTTCACAAACTCCTCCTTGGAAATCGGGTTACCGGCTGCCACTATGGCGAAGCCGCTAACACTTTACTATGCGTGATGCTCTGAGTTTACGCCGACAGAAAAGTTCGTTCGCGCTGCGTTTTAACCTGCTGCCGGCTGCAAACTTATCACTACAGAGTTGCCAAAAAGAGTATTGTACGTTTCGCTTGATAAATACTTTTTGTTTTCAGGAGCTCTGCTCATGGCACCCGATCCATTAAGCCCTGACGCGCCTGCTGCTGGCGTGCGCGTCGGACGTACGCGTTTTCTGATGCTGACGCTGGTATTTGTGAACATCATTATCAACTATATGGATCGCGCTAATCTGGCCGTGGCAGCGCCAGCGCTGAGTGCTGAATTGCAGCTCACTCCACTGCAAATGGGGCTGGTTTTTTCTGCATTTGGCTGGATCTACGCTGCACTGCAGATCCCGGGCGGCTGGCTGATTGATCGGTTCGGTGCGCGTATGGTGTATGGCGTAGCGATGATCGGCTGGTCGCTCATTACCCTGCTGCATGTTTGCGCCAGCAGCGCAGCGGCGCTGGTGGGGCTGCGGCTGGGCGTCGGCGCGCTTGAAGCCCCGGTGATGCCGGCTAACAACCGTATTATTTCCGGCTGGTTTCCGCTACACGAGCGCGCCAGCGCCATTGGCATTTACTCTTCAGCGCAGTTTGCTGGCCTGGCCTGCGTGACGCCGCTGCTGTTTCATATCGAGGCTGCGTTTGGCTGGCGCGGGCTGTTTGCTATCACCGGTCTGACCGGCATTCTGTGGGCAGGGGTCTGGTTTGCGTTCTATCGCGAGCCTGGCGAACATAAACGTGTATCCGCCGCAGAGCGCGCCTGGCTGCTGGAGAACGGTGCGCTGCCCGACAGCGCATCGGCCGGGCGTACACCGCTGCGCCTGAGTGATATGCAGCAGATGCTGCGCAACCGCCAGCTGCTGGGCATCTGTCTGGGCCAGTTTTCGATTTCCGCCACGTTCTGGTTCTTTCTGACGTGGTTTCCGACCTATCTGGTCCGGTACCGGCATATGGATTTCATTAAAAGCGGCTATGTCGCCTCGCTGCCTTATCTGGCGGCGTTTTGCGGTGTACTGCTGGCGGGATTTATCTCCGATTATCTGATGCGGCGCGGCGTTTCAGCGGGCGTGGCGCGCAAGCTGCCGATACTGCTCGGACTGACGATGACGCTGTTTATTCTCGGTGCCAGCTACACGGATAATACCACGCTGATCGTTCTGTTTATGTCGCTGGCCTTTTTCGGCAACGGACTGGCCACCATTACCTGGGTGTTTGTCACCACGCTGGCACCGCGTCATCTGGTCGGGCTGGCAGGCGGCATGTTTAACTTTACCGGTGCGCTCTCCGCAATCGTTGTGCCGGTTGCGATTGGCGCACTGATCGACGGCAGTGATTTTGCTCCGGCGCTGATGTTCATCGCTGCGCTGGCGCTGGTGGGGATCGGCAGCTATCTGTTTATCGTTGGCCGCCCCGAAGAGATTACTGCTCGCCGGTGATCTTCTGCGCCAGCGCTTTCAGCTGCGCCACCCGTTGCGCCAGATGCTCATCATCCTTCTGCCAGATTTTAGCGAACGCCAGCGCCGCGCGATTATGCGTGATCGGCAGCGCCATACCAATCTCACCATCATCACGCTGCCAGATAAGATGATCGCTCTGGCGTTTGCGTGCCAGCAGAGGTGCCATCTGCGTCCACTGCGCCGGGTCAAAACGCGGCTGCAGCTGCACATCAGGCTCTGCGGCCAGCAGCGCCATGCCAATCACCGACTGCCACGCTGGCAGCATGCGAAATCCGGCCAGCGCCTGACTGGTGCGGGTACGTTCACCGGGTTCCGAGTGCCAGATATAGATGACCTGATCCTCCCACAGCACGCCCAGCGCCACCACGATATCGTGCGGTGCATAGAGCTCCAGCTGCGGCAGCGCCTGCGCAAACAGTGAGGACCCCCGAATTGCCTGCGCGGCCAGCGCGTGAACGCCCGGGCCCGGCAGATAGCGACGCTGCTCATCCTGAACGGTGAGGCCGATCGATGCCATGGTCATCAGCAGACGGTTAACGCGCGTGCTGTTCATTCCCATCTGACGCGCCAGCTCACGCCCGCCAATGGCTCTGTCGCTGGAGACCAGGTACTGCAGACAGCGGATGCCGTCAATCAGGCTCTGGTTAGGTTGAGAAGACATGGGTCACCTCCGGGCGCTAAAAACTCAATCTTAACAGCCTCGCCGCGTCAATAATGCCCCCCTGCGCGTTTTACTTTTTAATCCGTCAGCCCCTGCTGCGCCAGCTGGAAAGCGATAAGCCACATAACGCTGCCAACCAGCAGATTAATAATGCGCTGCGCACGCGCGGTGCGCAGTCGTGGCGACAGCCAGGCCGCCAGCAGCGCCAGACCATAAAACCAGATAACGGAGGCGCTGACGGTGCCCAGCGCGAACCAGCGACGGGCATCGGCAGAAGGCAGCTGACTGCCGAGGC
The DNA here is from genome assembly GCF_046940275.1 of Pantoea sp. SIMBA_079. Taxonomy (NCBI): domain Bacteria; kingdom Pseudomonadati; phylum Pseudomonadota; class Gammaproteobacteria; order Enterobacterales; family Erwiniaceae; genus Pantoea; species Pantoea sp. SIMBA_079. The sequence goes on from NZ_JAWRYR010000003.1 coordinate 77,860, forward strand.
TGCCCAGTACGACAAACGTATCCAGATAGACATGCGGATTGAGCCAGGTCACAGCCAGCATCGTGGCAACAATGCGCCAGCGTCCCTGTTTCAGCGCGCTGTCCTGCTCCAGCGCAATACCGCCGCGCCATGCACTGCGTAATGCTCCCCAGCCATACCAGAGCAGAAACGCAACGCCTGCCCAGGTGATCAGCGTCAGCAGCAGCGGTGACTGATGCAGCAGCGCGCTGCCGCCAAATATGCCGCCGCAGATCAAGGCAATGTCGCTCAGGGTACAGAGCGTAGCGGTCATCAGATGATAGTGACGCTTGATGCCCTGATTCATCACAAAAGCGTTTTGCGGGCCCAGTGGCAGGATCAAGGCAGCGCCCAGCGCCAGCCCCTGCAGATAAATTGCTAACATGCTGAATAACCTGGAAAGAGAAGAAGATGGGCGCAGTATATTAGCAGGAGGATATTAGCGGAAATTGAAAGATTTAATCGGCCATTAGTTCGATTAATAAGAAAGGCACCCGCAGGTGCCTTATGCTGATGTTATTTTGTCAGGTTAACCGGCTGCTCCTGCTCTTCGCGCCTGACCTGGTGCAGATGCACATCCATCTGCGGATAAGGGATGCCGATGCCGTTCGCATCCAGCGTACGCTTAAAGTTTTTCATCAGGTCCCAGTAAACGTTCTGCAGGTCACCGCTTTTGCTCCAGCAGCGCACCACAAAGTTCAGTGACGAAGCCGCCAGTTCATTCAGGCCGATCTGGATACCCATATCTTTCAGCACGCGCTCATCCGCTTCCACGACGTCACGCAGCAGAGCGATCACCTGATCGACATCCGCATCGTAGGCCACGCCAATAATAAATTCGTTGCGGCGGATCGGCTCACGGGAGAAGTTAATGATATTGCTGGCGATGATTTTGCCGTTCGGCACCACCACCATTTTACCGTCTGCGCTTTTCAGCGTGGTTGAGAAGATCTGCACATTCTGAACCGTTCCCATCACGCCACCGAGATCAACAAATTCGCCGGTACGGAACGGACGGAAAGTCACCAGCAGTACACCTGCCGCCAGGTTGGACAGCGAGCCCTGCAGCGCCAGACCCACGGCCAGACCGGCCGCACCCAGCACGGCGATCACTGACGCGGTCTGTACGCCAACGCGCCCCAGCGCTGCGATGATAGTAAATGCGATAACGCCATAGCGGACTAAGGCTGAAAGAAAATCGGCCACGGTCGCGTCGATATGGCGTGCCACCAGCAGACGATTCACGCCTTTTGAGACAATACGCGCGATGATCATGCCAACGATAATAATCGCGATTGCTGCCACGATATTGACCGCATAGCTCAGGATCAGCGCCTGGTTACGCACCAGCCAGCCACCTGCACTGTTAATGCCATTTACGACATCTAAATCTTCCATTTGTCAGCCCTGTTGTTGAGTTTCCCGCGGGAAATTACAAAAACGGCCAGATTGACTCCGGCACTCCAGGCTACAAGGTTAAACAAAAACAGGGGGAAGCGCCAAAATTAAGCTGATTTAACATTATATTGGGGAGAAAACATACCGGAATCGATGCAGATCAGAGCAGAGTAACCTGCAGACTGGCGGTAACTGTGCATCAGAATGAGACGGACTGGCGTGTGCGTTTGTCTGGAAGAGAGTGCCGCGGAAACGCATAAAAAAAGGCCCCTGCAGGGGCCTTTTTACTGCAGCGAACTTACAGTACGTCGACTGCGTTCAGCTCTTTAAACGCCTGCTCTAAGCGCACAACCATTGAGGATTGTGCCGCACGCAGCCAGACGCGTGGGTCATAGTATTTCTTGTTCGGGCTGTCCGGGCCGTTCGGGTTGCCCAGCTGCGACTGCAGGTACGCTTCGTTAGATTTGTAATACTGCAGAATACCGTCCCAGGTTGCCCACTGGGTATCGGTATCGATGTTCATTTTGATCACGCCGTAGCTGATAGACTCTTCAATCTCTGCCGCAGAAGAACCGGAACCGCCGTGGAATACGAAATCCAGCGCGTTATGCTCCAGACCATGCTTCTCGCACACATATTTCTGTGAATCGCGCAGAATGGTTGGGGTCAGCTTCACGTTGCCTGGCTTGTACACGCCGTGCACGTTGCCGAAAGAGGCCGCAATAGTGAAACGCGGGCTGATTTTGCTCAGCTCGGTGTAAGCGTAATCCACATCTTCTGGCTGGGTGTAGAGGGCTGAAGCATCCATATGGCTGTTATCCACGCCATCTTCTTCACCCCCGGTACAGCCGAGTTCGATTTCCAGCGTCATATCAATTTTCGCCATACGCGTCAGATATTTGCTGGAGATCTCGATGTTCTCTTCCAGCGACTCTTCAGAGAGGTCGATCATGTGTGAAGAGAACAGTGGCTTACCGGTTTTTTTGAAGTGCTCTTCACCGGCATCCAGCAGACCGTCGATCCACGGCAGCAGTTTTTTCGCACAGTGGTCAGTGTGCAGAATAACCGGCACACCATACTGCTCTGCCATCAGATGCACATGGTGCGCACCGGCGATAGCGCCGAAAATTGCTGCGCCCTGTGGTTTGTCGGTTTTGAAACCTTTACCGGCGATAAATGCAGCACCGCCGTTGGAGAACTGAACGATGACCGGCGCTTTAACTTTGGCAGCCGCTTCCAGTACCGCGTTAATGGAGTCCGTGCCGACGCAGTTAACTGCAGGCAGAGCGAATTTGTGCTCTTTCGCTACCTTGAAGACTTTCTGAACGTCATCACCAGTGACAACGCCGGGTTTTACGAAATCAAAAATTTTAGACATGGTTGTGTCCCGTTTCGTTACCGTTCATTCCCGAAGGGAATGGGATTTATTTGCCCCGGACGGGGCCAGTTTTAAGGCAGCGCCGGAGCGCTGCCCCCAGAATTACTGCTTAGCGCGCTCTTCCAGCATCGCCACTGCAGGCAGTTTTTTGCCTTCCACAAACTCCAGGAACGCCCCGCCGCCGGTTGAGATGTAAGAGATCTTGTCTTCAATACCGAACAGATCGATAGCCGCCAGGGTGTCACCGCCGCCTGCAACAGAGAATGCCTCGCTGTCTGCAATCGCATTAGCCACGATTTCGGTGCCTTTACGGAAGTTCGGGAACTCAAATACGCCTACCGGACCGTTCCACAGAATCGTTTTGGCCTCTTTCAGAATCTTCGCCATGTTCTGTGCGGTTTCATCACCGAAGTCCATAATCTCTTCGTTATCCTGCACTTCTGAAACCTTTTTCACGGTAGAAGGTGCAGTTTCAGAGAATTCCGTGCCCACACGGGAATCGGTCGGAACCGGAATACCGTACTGGTCACGCAGGCCTTTAGCCGCTTCAACGAAGTCCGGCTCGTAGAGTGATTTACCGACGTTGTTGTCGATAGCCACGAAGGTGTTTGCGATGCCGCCGCCAACAATCACGGTATCCGCAATTTTGACCAGCGACTGCAGGACATCAAATTTGGTCGATACTTTTGAACCACCGACGACGGCAACCAGCGGACGCTCCGGATTGCTCATTACTTTACCCAGCGCTTCCAGCTCAGCAGAAAGCAGCGGGCCGGCGCAGGCGACTGGCGCAAATTTGCCTACGCCATGGGTTGAAGCCTGTGCACGGTGGGCGGTACCAAACGCATCCATTACAAAGACGTCGCACAGCGCGGCATATTTCTTCGCCAGCGTCTCGTCATCTTTCTTTTCGCCTTTGTTAAAGCGTACGTTTTCCAGTACTACCAGCTCGCCCGCTCCCACTTCAACGCCGTCAAGATACTCTTTTGCCAGCGTAACCTGGGTACCGTTCAGTTTCTCTTTCAGATAGTTAACAACCGGCAGCAGCGAGAACTCTTCATTGTATTCACCTTCAGTCGGGCGACCGAGGTGAGAGGTAACCATCACTTTTGCGCCCTGTTTCAGTGCCGCTTCAATGGTAGGCAGGGAAGCACGGATACGTGCGTCAGATGTCACTTTTCCTTCTTTCACTGGCACATTGAGATCGGCACGGATCAGAACACGCTTACCAGCAAGGTCCAGATCGGTCATCTTAATTACAGACATGGTGAATCCTCTCGTTGATTCTCGTAAGTTTTGCCAGACGCCATCCGCGTCTTACCTGAAACCGCTTGCGGCCATTGCTAACGTAGTATCGATCATCCGATTAGCAAAGCCCCATTCGTTGTCACACCAGACCAGCGTCTTGATCAGGTGATGACCGCTGACCCGCGTCTGCGTACCATCAACGATGGCACTGTGCGGATCGTGGTTAAAATCTACTGAGACTAACGGTAATTCCGTATAGTCAACTATACCACGAAATGCCCCTGCTGATGCGTTTTGCAGCAGCGCATTGACCTCACACGCCTTTACCGCCGCCCGCACCGAGACGCTCAGATCAATCGCCGTAACGTTGATAGTGGGTACACGCACCGCGATCGCTTCGAAGCGATCGTTGAATTTCGGAAAAATGCGGGTGATGCCGGCCGCCAGCCGCGTATCGACCGGAATGATCGACTGACTCGCTGCACGGGTGCGGCGCAGATCGCTGTGATAGGCGTCGATCACCTGCTGATCGTGCATCGCTGAGTGGATCGTGGTCACTGTACCGGACTCGATCCCAAAGGCATCATCCAGCAGCTTGATCACCGGAATAATGCAGTTGGTGGTACAGGATGCGTTAGACACAATGCGGTCAGTTTGTTTAAGAGCCTGTTCGTTTACGCCGAACACAACGGTTGCGTCCAGATCGTTGCCGCCCGGATGCGAAAACAGAACTTTTCTGGCGCCCGCCTGCAGATGCGCCTCACCGTCGGCGCGGCTGCCGTAAACGCCGGTGCAATCCAGCACAACATCAACGTCCAGCTGCTGCCACGGCAGCGTGCCGATCTCTGCCTGGTGCAGGATGCGAATGGTGTCTTCCCCTACCCACAGCAGATCGCGCTCCTGACGCACGTCGAAGGCGAAGCGACCGTGGCTGGTATCGTACTTCAGCAGATGCGCCATGCCGGCGGCGTCTGCCAGCTCATTAATCGCAACGACCGTGATTTCCGCCCGGCGTCCCGTTTCATATAGCGCACGCAACACATTGCGTCCGATACGACCAAAGCCATTGATAGCAATACGAATGGTCATCGCTTTTCCTGCAACTGCACCTCTGAAATGTGCCAGATACCTTGAGCGTTTCATGCCATTTTGTACAGGGAATTCTTCCGCAGCGCCTGACGTGATGCGCAGGGATTCGGCAGCAACTGAAACGGTTCAGCCAGAATAAAGCATGCGGGGAATAACCGGAATGATTGCGATCAAGGATGGTGATGATTATTGGATCTGCGTCACAAAAATGAGGCGATTAAACAATTACTGCAGGAATAATTGAAACGTTTCAGGCGGCGAAAGAATATGAAATAAAACAGGGTGCGCATCAATGCGCACCCTGTAGCTCACGATATCCGGTTTGTTAAGTCGCCCGTTAAGGCGAACACGGATTACAGAATAGATTTTGCGGTATTTACCACATTCTCAACGGTGAAGCCGAACTCTTTAAACAACAGCTCTGCCGGCGCAGATTCACCAAATGAGGTCATACCGACCACCGCGCCGTGCAGGCCGGTGTATTTGAACCAGTAATCGGCAATACCCGCTTCAATGGCAACGCGCGCACCAACTGCTTTCGGCAGCACCGCTTCACGGTAGGCGGCATCCTGCTTATCGAACGCATCCGTTGATGGCATGGAGACCACGCGCACATTGCGGCCTTCGCTGCTGAGTTTGTCAGCGGCAGCCACCGCCAGCTCAACTTCAGAGCCGGTAGCGATCAGGATCAGTTCCGGGGTGCCGTTGCAATCTTTCAGCACATAGCCACCGCGGACCACGTTTGCCAGCTGCTCAGCGGTACGATCCTGCTGCGCCAGGTTCTGGCGGGAGAAGATCAGCGCTGACGGGCCATCCACGCGCTCAATGGCATATTTCCACGCGACAGCAGACTCAACCTGGTCACAGGGACGCCACAGGCTCATGTTTGGCGTCGTACGCAGGCTGGCCATCTGCTCAACCGGCTGGTGCGTCGGGCCATCTTCACCCAGACCGATGGAGTCGTGGGTGTAAACCATGATCTGGCGGATCTTCATCAGTGCCGCCATACGCGCCGCGTTGCGGGCATATTCAACAAACATCAGGAAGGTCGCGGTATAAGGCAGGAAACCGCCGTGCAGCGCAATGCCGTTGGCAATGGCGGTCATACCGAACTCACGCACGCCATAATGGATGTAGTTACCCGCTGTGTCTTCGTTGATCGGTTTAGAACCGGACCACATCGTCAGGTTGCTGGGTGCCAGATCGGCGGAACCGCCGAGGAACTCCGGCAGCAGCTTGCCAAAGGCTTCAATCGTATTCTGTGACGCTTTACGGCTGGCGATTTTAGCCGGATTCGCCTGCAGCTGCTCAATAAACTGCTGCGACTCTGCCTGCCAGTTAGCAGGCAGCTCATTGTTAACGCGACGTGTAAACTCTTCCGCCAGCGCCGGGAAAGCTGCCGCATAGGCTGCAAACTTCTCATTCCACGCGGACTCTTTCGCCTGGCCTGCCTCTCTGGCATCCCACTGCGCATAGATATCGGCCGGGATCTCAAACGGTGCGTGGCTCCAGCCCAGCTGCTTACGTGTCAGCGCAATTTCATCGTCGCCCAGCGGCGCGCCGTGTGAATCGTGCGTGCCCGCTTTGTTGGGTGAGCCGAAGCCGATAACGGTTTTGCACATCAGCAGTGACGGCTTGTCAGAGACGCGCTTCGCCTCTTCCACAGCCTGTTTGATCGCTTCTGCGTCGTGACCATCCACGCCGCGCACAACATGCCAGCCGTAGGCTTCAAAACGTGCTGCGGTGTCGTCGGAGAACCAGCCATCAACGTGACCATCAATTGAGATACCGTTGTCGTCATAGAACGCGACCAGCTTGCCCAGCTTCAGCGTGCCGGCGATAGAGCAGACTTCGTGCGAAATCCCTTCCATCATGCAGCCGTCGCCCATGAAAACATAGGTATGGTGGTCTACGATATCATGACCCGGGCGGTTGAACTGTGCGGCCAGCGTACGCTCGGCGATCGCAAAGCCCACGGCGTTGGCGATGCCCTGACCCAGCGGGCCGGTGGTGGTTTCCACGCCTGGCGTGTAGCCATATTCCGGGTGACCTGGGGTTTTAGAGTGCAGCTGGCGGAAGTTCTGCAGCTCGCTCATTGGCAGATCGTAGCCGGCAAGGTGCAGCAGGCTGTAGATCAGCATAGAGCCATGCCCGTTCGAGAGCACGAAGCGGTCGCGATCTGCCCACTGCGGGTTAACCGGGTTGTGATTCAGGAAGTCGCGCCACAGCACTTCAGCGATATCCGCCATGCCCATCGGGGCACCCGGGTGTCCCGATTTAGCTTTCTGTACTGCGTCCATACTTAACGCACGAATGGCGTTGGCAAGCTCTTTACGAGAGGGCATGTTCTACTCCAGATCGGATTAAGGCTCCGCCGCGCTTAACGTATTGTAATTAATCAGTTATAAGGCGAAGCGTGAAAGAAGTCGCCCATCAATGTACATGAAAATCGGCACAAAAGTACATGCATCCGCGTGCTAATTATCATGGCTGCGATTGCATTTTAAGCCGCGTCTGCTAGCAACCGCGAAACGGGCGCGCTATAAACATCGGGTTTATACATCTGGCCTGCTTTCAGGTGTGTGTTTTTACGACGAGTGACTTAAAGGATGATGATATGAAAATCCGGGCTACGGTTACGGCAATGGGAGTGGCAGCGCTACTGAGCGGCTGTCAGGGGTTTGATAACAACGCGCTGCTGCAGTCGGGCGCGCAGGCGTACCAGGCCTATTCACTCAGTGATGCGCAGGTAAAACAGCTGAGCGATCAGTCCTGTGCGCAAATGGATAAAGACAATCAGGTGGCAGCCGCAAACAGCAGTTATCAGCAGCGCCTGAATAAGATCGCTGCCGCACTGGGCGACAATATCAACGGCACGCCGGCGAACTACAAGGTGTACGTCACCAAAGACGTCAACGCCTGGGCGATGGCTAACGGCTGCATCCGCGTTTACAGCGGCCTGATGGATATGATGACCGACAATGAAGTAGAAGGCGTACTGGGCCATGAGATGGGGCACGTCGCGCTGGGCCACACGCGTAAAGCGATGCAGGTTGCCTTTGCCACCGAAGCCGCACGCGGTGCCGCCGCATCGGTTGGCGGTATTATTGGTTCGCTGTCGCAGTCGCAGCTGGGCGATATCGGCGAGAAGCTGGTTAACGCGCAGTTCTCGCAGACCCAGGAGTCGCAGGCAGATGACTACTCGTATGATCTGCTGAAAAAGCGCGGTATCAACCCGCTTGGTTTAGCCACCAGTTTTGAGAAGCTGGCGAAGATGGATCAGGGACATCAGAGTTCGATGTTTGACTCCCATCCTGATTCAGAAGCGCGCGCGCAGCATATCCGCGATCGTATCGCCGCAGACGGTAAATAAGCGCCTGATGCAGCCCTCCTCCCGCCGGGAGAAGGGCTGCCACTATCAGCCTTTGTTCGCTGCCTGCACGTGCAGCATATCCAGCGCCAGCGTGGCCGCCGCCAGCGAGGTCAGATCGGCGTGATCGTAGCCTGGCGCCACTTCCACCAGATCCATACCGACGATATTCATCCCCTGCAGGCCGCGAACCAGTTTGGTCGCTTTGTCACTGCTCAGCCCGCCAATTACCGGTGTACCGGTGCCTGGCGCGTGCGCCGGATCGAGGCAGTCAATATCAAAGGTCAGGTAGACCGGCAGGTCGCCCACGGTGCGCTTCACTTCCGCCAGAATATCATCCACGCTGCGATCGTTAACCTGTGCCGCATCCAGCACGTTAAAGCCCAGACTCTTATCAAATTCAGTACGGATACCGATCTGCACCGAGTGCTGCGGATCGATCAGCCCCTCTTGTGGCGCGGTGAAGAACATGGTGCCGTGGTCAAAGGTCGGGCCGTTGGAATAGGTGTCAGTGTGCGCATCGAAATGCACCAGCGCCATTTTGCCGAAATGCTTCGCGTGGGCGCGCAGCAGCGGCAGCGTAATGTAGTGGTCGCCGCCAAAGGTCAGCATGCGCTTGCCGCTGGCCAGCAGTTTTTCCGCATGCGCCTGCAGTTTGTCAGAGAGATCCTGTGAGTCACCAAACGCGTAAACCAGGTCGCCACAGTCCACGACTTTCAGGCGCTGACGCAGGTCGAAGTCCCACGGCCAGCGGCACCCTTCCCACGCCAGGTTAGTTGAGATCTGACGAATTGCTCCCGGTCCCAGACGGCTGCCCGGACGGCCCGACGTAGCGGCGTCAAACGGCACACCGGTGATCACCCACTCTGCGTCGCTGTCGTACGGCTGGAAGTTGAGCGGAAAACGCATGAAACCAAAGGCGTTGGAAACCAGGGAGTTGTCATACTGATTGCCCAGGGTGTTGTACATAATTCATCCTCTTTACGTCAGGCCTCACCGGCCTGATTACGGGTCAGGTATAAAAAAATCCCTTCCGCGTCGTCAGGCGTGACGGGGAAGGGATTGATGGCGTGATTATCGCCGGGAATATTCTCCCCTGCAATCCTCATCCGCTTAGCGTTCGCGCATCGCCTCTTCGGCTTTGTTAAACGGCTTGACCAGATAATCCATCACGGTTTTCTCGCCGGTTTTGATATCCACCGTGGAAACCATACCGGGCGTGATAGAAAAGCGCCGGCCCGCTTTGTTCTGCACATAGTCGTTATCGGTACGGATAAACACCCGATAGTAGTAAATTTCTGGTTTAACCTCATCCTGAATGGTGTCCGGCGAGATGCTCTCCACCACGCCATTAAGACCGCCATAAATGGCGTAATCATAGGCGGAGATCTTCACCACCGCGCGCTGCCCCGGATGGATAAAAGCGATGTCGCGTGGCGAGAGGCGCGCCTCCACCAGCAGCCTGTCGTTGAGCGGGACAATGTTCATCAGTTCGCCATTAGGCGGCACCACGCCGCCAACCGTGGATACTTTGATATTTTTAACGATGCCGCGCATCGGTGCACGAATCGTCAGGCGCGTCACCGTATCTTCCCGCCCTTTAATCACTTCCGCCAGGCTGTCCGCCTCGGCGCTCGCTTTGGCCAGCTCCTCGCGCGCCTGGACATAATATTGTGAGCGCATATCGGTCAGCTTCAGTTCCAGATCGGATTTCTCACGCTGCAGGCGCAGCACCTCCACGTTACTGGCTGCCCCGCTCTTTGCCAGCCGCTGCGTAATCGCCAGCTCGCGGTTAGCCAGCGCCAGCGACGCCTTAAACTGCTTTGTGGCGTCGTTGAGCTGTGCCCGTTTAGTCGTATAGAGGCGGGTTTCTGCCGCGATCAGATCGGGCCAGCCGCTGAGCTCGTCCGGAAAGGTCAGCCGGGTATCGTTGACCTCTGCCCGCAGGCGCGACGCCGCCGCCAGTGCGGCACGGTAGCGTGCCGCACTCTCCCCTACGCTTGACTGCGAACGGGTAGGATCGAGGCGCGCCACCACCTCACCCGCCTGCACCTGATCGCCTTCATGCACATACAGCTCCGTCAGAATCCCCCCCTCCAGCGACTGCAGCACCTGTTCGCGCGAACTGGGGATCACCTTGCCGGTCCCGGTTGAGACTTCATCCAGCACGCCAAACCACGCCCAGATCAGCGCGACCAGCATCAGCGCGGCGCTGATCACAATCAGCCGCACGGCACCGCTGTAGTGGGTCTCCGACTTCAGTTCGCCCAGCAGATCGTCTGACGCGTCTGTTTCAGCAGCCGTTATCAGCCGCAGTTTTGCCGGCAGCTGCTTCATGCGTTCACCTCCGGCAGATTTCCGCCGCTGCGCGCCGGCGGCAGCGCTTTCTCTTTCGGACTGTCCATGACCAGCTGCCCCTCTTTCAGCACCAGTATCCGATCCACCAGCGACAGAATCGCGGCACGATGCGTCGCAACGATCAGCGTGCGGCCATTCAGCCACGCGCCGAGGCGCTCAATAAACTCTTTTTCAGTGTGGTCGTCGAGCGCGGCCGTGGGTTCATCCAGCAGCACAATATTGGGATCGCGCAGCAGCATACGCGCCAGCAGCAGCGACTGCCGCTGCCCGCCGGAAAGACCGGTTCCCCCCTCCATGATCGGGTGATCCAGCCCCAGCGGCAGACGGCGAATAAACTCCGCCCCGCCGCTCACCGTCAGCGCAGAGAATATGGCGTCATCGGTAGCGTGCGCCGCGCCGAGGGTCAGATTTTCGCGCAGCGTACCGTGAAACAGACGCGCGTTTTGCGTCAGCAGCCCGACATTGCGCCGCACGTCAGCCACGTCAATATGCGGCAGGCTAAGGTTATCAAGCCGCAGTTCACCACTGACCAGATCCATGCCGCCCGCCATCGCCTGCAGCAGCGTGGATTTACCGGAGCCGTTGCGGCCCAGTACCGCAATACGCTCGCCTGGCTGAATAGTCAGGGATTTAATGCGCAGCGCCAGGGTCAGCGAGTCGCTGTAGTAGCGAAACATGGCGTCGGTAAACTGATAATGGCCAAACAGCACCGGGCAGTGGATACGCGTCTCATCGCTGCTGTTCTCTACCGGCAGGTGCATCAGGCCGTCAAGGCTGGTTTTCGCTGCCCTGACCTGTTGCCAGCGCGCCAGCACGCCGCACAGCGTCGCCATCGGCGCAATCATGCGTGAGGAGAGCAGCGACGCCGCCACAATTGCCCCGGTCGTAATATCACCGTTGATCACCATCGGTGCGCCCACCACAATGACGCTGGCATAAACCAGGCCCTGCACCGTTACGCCCCAGCTGATGAGCGAGTGCATCACTTTACGCATCTCGACCCCTGACTGCGCGGTGATACGGATATAGCTATTCCACTGCTGCAGAAAGCGATCTTCCGCCTGCATCAGCTTGATATCCTCCAGCCCCTGCACGCTCTCCACCAGCACCGCATTACGCAGCGTGGACTCTTTCAGCGCCTGCTGCGCCAGCTTCGCCAGTTTTTTCTGGCTGAGCAGACCCGGCAGCACCATCAGCAGCACCGCCACCGGGGCGATCCACGCCAGCTGCGGCGCAATAATGGCCATCACCAGCAGAAACAGCAGGAAAAATGGCATATCAACGATCGCGGTAACGGTTGTCGAGGTCACCATTTCCCGGATCGCCTCCAGCTCACGCAGCTGAGAGATAAAAGTTCCGGTAGAACGAGGCACCACGCTGTTGCGCAGCCGCAGCGCATGGCCAAAAACCCGATCGGAGACGCGCATATCGGCGCGCTTGCCCAGCAGATCGGTGACGTGATCGCGGCCCACGCGCAGAATATAGGTAAACACCACGGAGATGATCACGCCAGCATAGAGCACATAGAGCGTGGGGTAGGATTGCGCCGGGATCACCCGATCATACACCTGCATCGAAAAGACGATCCCGACCAGCGCCAGCAGGTTGATCAAAAAGGACGCCAGCATCACGTAGCCATAGGGACGCAGATCGTGCAGCACCAGCCGCCGCAGCCAGTCCGGGCGCACGGTAGCCAGATAGCGATCGACCCGGCTATCTTTCGCCGCCGCCACCGGCCGCAGCGCCGCCACCACGCTGAGGGCGGGCAGCAGATCGGTGAGCATCACCGGCGTCGGCTGTTCATCGCCGGAAAAGTGGACCCGTACGCGGTCATCGCCATCAAATGCTGTGATCACGCCGACCTGGCCGTCATTCAGCTCTACCGCCAGCGGCAGGCGCCAGCGCGTGATCTCATGGCTCTCCTCTGCAAACAGCTGCAGCGACAGGCCCGCCTGGCGCGCCAGATGGCGCAGCGCTTTATCGCGCGTCTGTTTGCCCTGCCACTCTGCCGCCGCCATGATCATGCCCGGCGAACAGGGCAGCCGGTAGTGGGTGGCGATTTGAATGATTGCCGTGGCCCAGCCGTTAAGCGGCAGCTCGCCGCCGCCGCTGGCGGGCTGGCCCTCAGGCGCGTCCGGGATCGGTAATTGGGTCATGGCTGGATCTCCACGGTCTGGATGCGCTGATGATTAAGCGTAAAGGCTGAACGTATTTGTCCGGTGCTGTAGAGGCAGTCGAGCTGCAGCGATCGCAGCTGGCTGATGGTCTGCTGTAGCGTAAAGCGGGTCTGCCACACCTCCTGTTCTGCATTCAGCACGTCCAGCAGCGGGCGCGTGCCGAGCTGCAGATACTGATCCTGATAAAGCTGGCGGGTTTTCTCGCCCAGCGCCTGCTGACGCCCCATGATCGCCAGACTCTGCGACAGGCTAAGCGCTTCATTCTGCGACTCACTCAGCTGCTGACGCGCTTTCAGCCGCGCGGAATTGACCGCAGCGTTCGCCGCCTGCAGCGCGCTGGCGGCGGCGTCGCGCGCAGCGGTAATCCCGCCCCCCTGATAAAGCGGCATCTCTACTTTGATAAAAGCAGAGTACTGCGTGCGATCCAGCGACTGATTGCCGGCGTAGTGATCGTTGAGATAGTGCGTGACCTGCGGTTCCAGCGAGATGGTCGGCAGGTTCTGTGCGCTGGCATTATCAAGTTTGGCCTGCGCCTGACTGGCCTGCGCCCACGCGGCCAGCACCGCCGGGTTGCTTTTGTCATCCGCTTTGCCACTGGCGCAGCCGCGGGTCAGCGTCGCGGGAAACTGGTCGCTGACCTGCTTTACCAGCGGCCAGCCCAGATAGGTAGCTAAGGTTGCGCGCCAGCGGTTAAGGCTCGCCTGATACTGCGTCAGGGTGGTGCGCGCGCCTTCAATACGCGCATCGGTCTGGGTCGCGTCGGAGAGCGAAGCGGCGCCCTCCTCATTACGCTGCCGTGCGAGGACACCAATCCGGCTCAGGGCGCTGAGCTGATCGCGGGCAATCTTTACCAGCTGCTGATAGCCCTGCACCTGAACCAGGGCAGCTGCGGTATCGTGCGCCACGCTGTCGATGCTCACCAGCACGTTGGCCTGCTCCTGCGCCACGCCCGCTTCAGCAGAGCGCACCGAGCTGCTGACTTTGCCAAAGTCATAGAGCATCTGCGACACCGACAGCACAAATGACGGACTGAAGCCGCTGCCGCTGTAACTGTTGCTATAGCCGTTATTCATGCCCCCGCTGATTTGCGGATAATATTTTGCTTTGGCCACGTCGACCTGATTCGCCTGCTCCAGCATGGTGCCGATCGCCTGCGCAATATCCGGATGCCACTGCACCGCGCGCTGTACCGCCTGTTCAATTGTCAGGGTATCCGGCACGCTGGCCAGCGCGGGTCCGGCGACTTCACCGGCAAGCGATGGCAGTTCCTGCTGCTGAACCAGCTCGCTTTGGGTAATAGAACCTGCACGCATCAGCGTGTCACTGGCGGCACTGAGATGCACACTGTAAAACAAGAGAAAGCCCGCGCTTACTGCGGCGGGCAGAGAGGAACGGCGAAAGGGTGCGCCGGATTGCATCAGATCCATCGATTATCCACCAGTCAGTATAGAGAAAGGGCACCTCCTGTGCCCGTGATGCTTCCCTGCGTCACACACCACTATGCCGTGTGGTTTTGGTGCGGTTGCTGCAGCAGCTCCTCCAGTGACACGTTAACGCCTTCCAGCGTAATCAGCTGCGTAGTGCTGTAGCCCGTCCCGCTACCGTCACGATCGATTGAGAGTACGGTGTTGCCATCAGAAGTATGGTCCACTTTCACGAAATCATTAATATTACTTGTGGAATCATTCCAGCCGATCAGCAGTTCACTGATATCAACCTTGTCTCCCTGGGCGACGTTAAAGTCGGTCCAGGTGTCGTGACCGTTGCCGCCAGTGGCGTCAGCGCGATCCAGCAGATGGTAAACCAGCGTATCCGTGCCGGTGCCACCGGCGATGGTGTCATCGTAGGCGCTGCTGGTCAGCGTATCGTTACCGCGGGTGCCGTTAATGGTCGGGTGCAGCTCAATGGTAAAGCTGTGACTGGTCAGGGTGCCGTCCCGGCCCGCCAGGGTGTAACTGAACACCTCCTTATGCGTAATGTTCTGTACGTTAACATCCGCATTCAGTGAATAGGTGTAGCTTCCGCTGGCGCTGACCTGCAGCACGCCGAACTCACCGGCCACCTGCGTCATGCCGGCCGCTCCTACCGTGGTTTCTGCCCCCAGAGCATTAGTGATGGTTAAGGTTCCGCTGTGCGTACCGGCGCTATCGGCCCAGATGCTGCCGCTCGCGTCATGCTCAGCGCTGCTGCTTTCCGCCAGCAGGCTGGTAGCGGCAAACAGCGTGGCCGCCGGGCCGTTATGCAGCGTTACCGTTAGCGTGGCGGAGGTCACTGTGCCGCTGGCGTCCCTTACCGAATAGGTAAAGGTATCCGTCGCTGGCAGCGTATCGATATTCAGGCCCGCTTTCAGCGCATAGGTGTAGTTACCTCTCGCATCCAGGGTCAGCGTACCGTAGCTGCTGGTGATCACCGTATTACCCGTGCCGGCAACCGTTGCGCCGCCCGCCGTTGTAACCGCCACGCCGGCCGGTACCGTACCGGCTATCGAACTGGTGTCATTCGCCAGCAGATTACCGGTGACGGTGGCCGCCGTGGTCACCGCCAGCGTGGTGTAGTCTGACACCGTGCTCACGATAGTGGTGGGCAGTATGCTGAGGTTGGTGTTCGCGCCGACCACTACCGCGTAGTTGCCGGTCCCCAGGTTGCTGTAGGTCACGTTACCGCCGCGAATCGTTCCGATTGAGAGCAGAGAACTGATGTAGTTGCTCTGCGAACTCACCAGCTGCCAGGAGCCGTTACTCAGCTGCGTGTAGAGGTTCAGCGAGTAGTTAGCCGCCACCCCGATGCTGTTTACGGAACCGTAGAGCGTTACCGTGCGGAAATCGTCCTGACCCACATTGAAGATATAGGCGTTGCCGTTATTGAGCACGCTGGCACCCAGTATGGATCCGACTCCCAGAGTAAGCAGTGCAGTGTGCGAAGAGTTCACGGTGCCGTTATTAACGGTGGCCTGGGTGGTAGTGTAATCGACCTCGTTAACATCGCTGGTCGCCACAACGCGAATGGCCTCCAGCAGCGACGCCGACGGCGAAACGTTGCCCGCCCTGTCGCTCTGCGTCACCGAGAGCGTAGCACCGGTGGTCTGCGCAGTGCTCAGCGCCACTGACCAGCTGCCGCCGGTGCCCACCGTGGTGGTCCCGAGCGAGGCACCGCTGGCATCACGCACCGTCACCGTTGCGCCGACCTCACCGCTGCCGGTGACGCTGGTACCGGCGCTGTTGATCAGCAGCCCGGATACCGCCGCCGGCGGCACCGTATCCACGGTAACCGTCGTCGCCACATTACTGCTGCTGACGTTACCTGCCGGATCGGTCACCGTGGTGCTCAGGGTATGCGCCCCGTTGCTCAGCGCCGCAGTGGTAAAGCTCCAGCTGCCGCCGGTGCCCGCCGTGACGGAACCGAGCGCAGTCGTGCCGTCAAAAATGGTCACCAGCGTGCCCGCTTCTGCCGTGCCGCTCAGCGTCGGCGTGGTATCACGCGTAAAGGCGCCGCTGGTCAGCGTCACCGGCGTGCTGCCCGCATCATCGGTGATGGTAAGCGTGCTGGCCACCGGTGCCACGGTGTCAATCCGCAGCGTGACCGAAGCCTGCGGACTGACGTTGCCCGCTGCGTCGGTCTGCGTCACGTTCAGCGTATGAGCGCCGTTACTCAGCGCAGGTGTGATAAAGCTCCAGCTGCCGCTGCCGCCGACGGTCGCGGTTCCCAGCAGCGTAGTACCGTCGTAAACGCTGATGCGTGCGCCCGCCTCGCCCGATCCACTCAGCAGCGGTGTGGTGTCATTGGTCACGCCGTTATTGGGGATCGCGATCGCCGTGCTGCCATTGTTATTAGCCAGCGTCAGTCCGGTTACGGCAACCGGCACCGTGGTGTCGATAATCGCCGTTGAGCTGATGCTGCTGCTGATATTCCCCGCGGCATCAGTAGCGGTGATGCTGAAGGTATGCGATCCCTCGGAGAGCGCTGTTCCTGGCGTAAAGCTCCAGCTGCCGCTGCCGCTGGCAGTCACTGAACCCAGCACGGTAGTGCCATCGCGCACAATCACCAGACTGTTTGCCTCTGCCGTACCGCTCAGCGTTGGGGTGCTGTCGCGCGTCGCGCCGCCATTTGCCACCGTTGTATTGTTGATGTCGTTCGTGACCACCAGCGAAGGCGCAGCAGGCGCCACGGTATCCACGGTAATCGCTACCGCCGGCGTCGCCGGGCTGACGTTGCCTGCCGCATCGCGTACCGTGGTGCTCAGCGAATGCACGCCGTTGCTCAGCGCGCCTGGCGTAAAGCTCCATGCACCGTCGCTGCCTGCCACCACAGAGCCCAGCGTCGTACTGCCGTCATACACGGTAACAACCGCGTTCGCCTCTGCCGTGCCGCTCAGCGTTGGTGTGGCGTCATTAGTGACCGCGCCATTTGCCAGCGGTCCGGTCACCGGCGCCACATCATCCGTGATCGTCAGGTTGCTGACGGCTGCCGGTGCCACCGTATCCACCGTCAGCGTAATGCTGGCTGGCGGACTGACGTTCCCGGCGGCGTCGGTCTGGGTTACGTTCAGGGTGTGGATGCCTTCACTCAGCACCGGGCTGACAAAGCTCCAGCTGCCATTGCTGCTGACAATTGCCGTACCCAGCGCAACATTCCCGTCAAGGATAGTCACGCGTGCGCCCGCTTCGCCGGAGCCGGTCAGCAGCGGCGTGCTGTCACTGGTTACACTGTTGTTGGGGATAGCGATCGCCGTACTGCCGTTGTTGTTGGCGGCAGCCAGGCCGGTAACCGCACCTGGCGCAACGGTATCAATGATCGCCGTTGAGCTGACGCTGCTGCTGACGTTGCCTGCTGCATCGGTGGCAGTGATGCTGAAGGTATGCGATCCCTCACTCAGCGCTGTAGCTGGCGTAAAGCTCCAGCTGCCGGTACCGCTGGCGGTGACGGAACCGAGTAGCGTGGTGCCGTCGCGGATAATCACCAGGCTATTGGCCTCGGCGCTGCCGCTCAGGGTTGGCGTGCTGTCGCCGCTTGCCGCGCCGTTCGCCACCGTGGTGTTCGCCACGTCGTTGGTCACAACCAGCGTTGGCGCAGCCGGTGCCACGGTATCCACGGTGATCGCGACCGTGGGCGACGCCGGGCTGACGTTGCCCGCCGCATCACGGACCGTCACGCTCAGCGCATGCGGGCCGTTATTCAGCGCGGGCGAAGTAAAGCTCCACGCGCCGCTGCCGTCGGCAGCAACGGACCCCAGTACCGCGGTGCCGTCATAGACGGTGACAATGCCCCCCGCCTCTGCCGTGCCGCTCAGCACCGGCGTGGCGTCGTTGGTTACGGCACCGTTAACCAGAGGTCCGGTATTTGGCGCGGCGTCATCAGTGACCACCAGGTTGCTCACTGCGGCTGGCGGAGTAGTATCAACCGTCAGCGTCAGCGTTGCATTCGGGCTGACGTTACCGGCCGCATCGCTGGCCGTAACGTTAAAGGTGTGTGCCCCCTCTGCCAGCGCCGGCGTGACAAAACTCCACGCCCCGCCGCTGCCCGCCGTTACCGATCCGAGCACGGTATTGCCGTCACGGATCGTCACCACGCTGCCCGCCTCTGCCGTTCCCCTGAGCAGCGGCGTGGCGTCACTGGTGGTACCGCCGGCGGCAATCGCCACCAGCGCGCTGCCGTTGTTGTTGGCCGCGTTCAGACCGCTTACGGCAACCGGCGCCACGTTATCAACAATCAGCGTGGTGCTGGTCGCGCCGCTGACGTTGCCTGCCACATCGGTGGCGGTGACGCTCAGGGTATGCAGCCCCTGACTCAGCGTAGTGCTGGCATAGCTCCAGCGTCCGTCCGCATCAGCGGTCACCGAGCCCAGCACCGCGTTGCCGTCGCGTACCGTGACAACGGCGTTCGCTTCCGCCACGCCGCTTAAGGTCGGCGTCGCATCGCTGCTGTAGCCACCCGCCGGTATGGTTGCGCTGGTCACATCGTTAGTCACCACCAGCGTTGAGGTCGCTGGCGCAGTGGTATCCACCACTACGGTAAAGTTCACCGGTGTACTGCTGCTGCCCGCCGCATCGCGTACCGTGACGCTGAGCGGATGCGTGCCTTCGCTCAGCGCGGCAGGGGTGAAGCTCCAGGCTCCGTCGCCGTTTGCCACTACCGATCCCAGCACCGTAGTGCCTTCGCTGATCACTACCACGCTGTTTGCCGCTGCGCTGCCGGAGAGCGTTGGCGTGGTGTCGTCCGTCGGCGTACCGCTGGTCAGCACGCCCTGAATTGCGCCGGCGTTATCCGTTACCGTCAGTCCCGTAACCGGTGCGACCGCTGCGGTCAGCACGGTAAAGCTGATATCGCTCACCGGGCTGACGTTGCCCGCCGCGTCGGCGGCATTCACGCTCAGCGTGTGCGGACCATCCGCCAGCGCGGCGGTGGTAAAGCTCCACGCGCCGTTGGTGC
Source organism: Pantoea sp. SIMBA_079 (assembly GCF_046940275.1). NCBI lineage: Bacteria > Pseudomonadati > Pseudomonadota > Gammaproteobacteria > Enterobacterales > Erwiniaceae > Pantoea > Pantoea sp. SIMBA_079. Next base: position 97,322 of record NZ_JAWRYR010000003.1, read on the forward strand.
CGGCGGTTACCGAGCCGAGCACGGTGGTGCCGTCCCGCACGGTAACGATGCTGCCTGCCTCAGCGGTGCCGCTCAGCTGCGGCGTGTTGTCGCTGGTGGTGCTGCCAGCCGCGATAGTCAGCGGCGTGCTGCCGTTGTTATTGACCGCCGTCAGGCCGGAGATAGCCGCAGGCGCCACGGTATCCACCACCACCGTGGTGACGGCAGAGGCGATACCGGTATTACCGGCCACATCGGTGACGCGCACGCTCAGGGCGTGGCTGCCCTCGCCCAGCGTGGCAGGGGTAAAGCTCCAGGCGCCCGCGCCGCTGGCGATAGCGGTACCGAGCAGCGTGGTGCCGTCATACACGCTGACCGTGGCGTTTGCCTCCGTGGTGCCGCTCAGCGCTGGCGTACTGTCATTGATGGTTGCCCCGCTGGTGAGCGGCGTATCCGAATCACCCGCGGTGACGTTCACCGTGCCGGCCGCAGGGGCTACCGTATCGACCGTGATGTTCAGCGCGCCGGAGCGATCGCTGACGTTGCCCGCCGCATCGGTCACCGTCACGCTAAGCGCGTGCGCGCCCTGGCTCAGCAGCGGCAGCGTGGTGCTCCATGCGCCGTCACCGTCAGCAGTGACCGAAGCAATTACCGTATTGCCATCGTAGATGGTCACCAGGCCGCCCGCTTCCGCCGTGCCGCTGAGCTGCGGCGTACTGTCGTTAGTCACGCTGTTATCGGCTACCGGCACCGGCGTGGCGCCGTTGTTATTGGCCGCCGCGAGATCGGTTACGACATCAGGCACAACGGTATCGACGATAAAATTAATCACCTCTGACGGATCGCCAGGATTGCCGGTTTCATCCGTGCTGACGACAGAAATCGCGTGCGCGCCCTCATCCAGTACCGGATCTGGCGTATAGCTCCACTGTCCGTTCGCGTCTATCGGCAGAGTAGCCAGCACTGTACCGTTATCAGAAATGGTTACAGTGCCATTTGCCGGGCCCGTTCCCTGCAGGACCGGCGTGTTGTCACGGATATCGGCCCCGTCTGCTACCGTTACCAGCGTGCTGCCGCTGTTATCGGTGATCTGCAGCGTACTGTTGACCGGTGGCAGATTGGCTTCAACGGTCAGCGTGAAGGCGTCAGTAGCCGGGCTGACGTTACCCGCCGCATCGGTCACGGTGAACGTAAAGCTATGCACGCGGTTTGAGAGCGCAGTGTCTGGCGTAAAGCTCCAGCTGCCGTTTTCGCCAGCGGTGGCCGTTCCCAGCAGCACGTTGTCGTCATAAACCGTTACCGTGCTGCCCGCTTCCGCCGTGCCGCTGAAGACCGGGAGATTATCATCAGTGATCGCGCCTGACGTCAGCGGACCTTCAGCGCCGCCGACGCTGTCGGTGACAAGCAGATCCGGGATAGCGTCCGGCACCGCCGTATCAATAGTGATGCTGACCGGCCCGGTAACCGGTCCAGTGGTGCCCGCCGCGTTGCTGACTGAGACGCTGAAAGCGTAGGTTGCATCGTCCAGCGCCGCGGATTCATAACGCCAGACGCCGTTCTCACCCACGGTGGTGCTGCCGACAATATCGCCATCCTGAATGATATTAACCACCGTGCCGGCGACGCCGGTCCCGCGCAGCACCGGCGTGCTGTCACTGGCGAAGCCGTTGTTCGCGACCAGCACCGGCGTGTTGCTGGCGTTGTTGTAGATATCAAAGCTCAGCACCGCGGCTGGCGTACTGGTATCGACCGTAAAGCTGACCGTCGACGCCACCTCGCTGACGTTGCCCGCTACATCGGTGGCGGTCACCGTCAGAGTGTGCGCCCCTTCTGCCAGCGCAGTGGTGTTGAGGCTCCAGGCCCCCTGAGGATTAGCGGTGGTTCTGCCAACCTCCTGCGCACCGTCATACACAATGATGGTCGCCCCTGCCTCTGCGGTACCGCTGATGAGCGGCGTCGCGTCAGGAGTTACGCTGTTGCTATTGATGGTTACCGGCGTCGCTTGTATATCATTCTGCAGCAGCAGATCGCCTGCCGGCTGCGGCGCAGTGGCATCAATATTGATGGTCAGCGCACCGGACGGTGCGCTGACGTTGCCCACTTCATCGGTGACCGTGGCGCTCAGCGTGTGCTGGCCGTCGGTCAGTACCGGTGAGCTGAAGCTCCAGTTGCCGTCGCCGTCCGCCGTCACGGAGCCAATCACCACTCCGCCGTCATACAGCGTAATCAGGCTGTCGGGTTCCGCGGTGCCGCTCAGCAGTGGCGTATTGTCCGTGGTCAGCGCGCCGTTTGTCAGAGGCTGCGGTGTCGTACCGTTGTCGTTACTGACCACCAGCGATGTGGCATCCGGCAGCGTGGCGTCCACGGTAAAGGCGACAGGATCAGAAGCCGGACCGGTGTTACCGGCCGTATCGGTCACCGTGGTGGTGAGGCTGTAGCTGCCATCGTCCAGCTGCGGCAGCTGATAGCTCCACTGTCCGTTACTGCCGGTGGTCACGCTGCCAACAATGTCGTTTCCGTCCAGAATCGTTACCACGCTGCCCGGCTCTGCGGTGCCGCTGAGGAACGGCGTATTATCCGTAGTGATGCTGCCGGTGGCGATCGCCACCGGCGTGGTGCCGTCGTTGTTCGTCAGCGCGATGTTCGCTGCCACCGCCGGCGGCGTGGTATCAACGATCGCACTGAAAGTCACCGGTGCGCTGACGTTGCCAAGCGTATCGGATGCCGTGGCGGTAAAGGTGTAGCTGCCGTCCGCCAGCGCGGTGGCAGGCGTAAAGCTCCAGCTTCCCTGTCCGTTTACCGTGGCGGAACCCAGCAGCGTACCGTTCTGATCGGTAAGGGTAATAATGCTGCCCGCATCCCCGCGACCGCTGAACAGCGGCGTGCCGTCATTAGTCAGACCGCCATTGGGAACGGCTACCGGTGCAGTGCCGTTATCATTACTCAGCGTCAGCTGCGTAACGGCGGAAGGCGCCGTGGTGTCCACGGTAAAGGCGATCGGCGCACCCGGCGCGCTGCTGTTACCGGCGGCATCGGTGACCGTCACGCTCAGGCTGTGCGGGCCGTCGCTGAGGATCGGCGAGAAGCTCCAGTTGCCCTGCGCATCGGTCGTGGTGGTACCGAGGATCAGATTGCCATCAGATACAACGATGGTGCTGCCAGGCTCTGCGCGACCAGAGAACTCAGGCGTGTTGTCACCGGTGGTGGAACCGGGCGCGATCACCTGCGGCGTGGCGCCATTGTTGTTCACCAGCGTGGTCGCAGTGGCCGCGCCCGGTGCGACCGTATCCACGGTAAAGGTTATCGTGGGTGAAGCGGGGCTGGTATTCCCGGCGGCGTCGCTGACAACGGTGCTCAGGTTGTGCTCACCCTGCGTCAGCACGCCAGCTGTAAACTGCCAGCTGCCGCTGCTGTTCACGGTAACCGAACCGATTTGCGTAGCGCCGTCATAGATCAGCACCACGCTGCCCGGCTCGGCTGAACCGATCAGCTGCGGCGTCGCGTCGTTGGTCACGTCACCGCTGTTGATCGGCACCAGCGTACTGCCTTCATTGTTGTTAACCAGCACGTTCTGCGCTGCTTCCGGTGCCTGCGTATCCACATTGATTGTGGTTATCGCCGATGCCGGACTGACGTTGCCTGCTGCGGTGGTCTCCGTGATGCTTAGCGCATAGCTGCCGTCATCCAGCGCAGCGGGCGTAAACTGCCAGCCGCCATCGCCATCGGCGACTACGCTGCCGATGGCCGTATCACCGTTATAAACCGTGATCAGACTGCCGGCGGCGGCGGTGCCGCTGAGCTGCGGCGTACTGTCGCTGGTATAACCGTTGCTGGCGACCGGCGCGCCTTCCCCGGTGGTAACAGCGAAGACAGGTGCAGCCGGCACGCTGGTATCCACCGTCAGGGTCACCGAGTTGCCGGTGGCACTGACGTTACCTGCGGCATCGGTCGCGGTCGCACGCAAAGTATGCTCACCGTCGGTCAGGGCGGTGTCGGTCAGGCGCCAGGCCCCGTTCGCGTCCGCCCGCACAGAGCCGATAGCGGTTGTTCCGTCATAAAGCGTTACCAGGCTGCCCGGCTCCGCGCTGCCGCTCAGCACCGGCGTGGCGTCATTGGTTACGCCGGTAAGCGGTGCATTATTGTCATCTGTCGCTGCCAGATTGACCACTGCACCAGGGGGGGTGGTATCGATAGTGAAGCTATAGGCAGGCGACGCCGCGCCGGTGTTGCCGGCGGTGTCAGTCACCCGCGTGGTCAGGCTGTAATTGCCCTCAGCCAGCGGCGCATCCGGCGTGAAGCGCCAGTTGCCGTCATCGCCTGCGGTCACGCTGCCCAGCACCTCGCCGTTGTTATACACGGTTACAAGGCTGCCCGCTTCCGCCGTGCCGCTCAGCACCGGCGTGGTGGTATTCGTCGCACCTGCCTCGTCGACAGGGCGCGCCACGCCGCCCGCCTCGTTGCTGACCTGCAGATCGCCCGCAGCGGCGGGTGGCGTGGTATCGATGGTAAAATTCAGCGGTGCCGACGGTGCGCTGACGTTACCCGCCGGATCGGTGACGGTGGTGGTCAGGCTGTAATCGCCCTCAGACAGTGCCGCCTCCGGTGTGAAACTCCAGTTGCCTTGTGTATCGGCGGTCACGCTGCCCAGTACCGTGTCGCCATCGGAAACGGTGATCAGCGCACCCGGTTCGGCGCTGCCGCTCAGCACCGGCGACGTCGTGTTGGTCACGCCGTTATTCACCGGCAGCGGCGTTTCTCCGTCGTTGTTACTGAGCTGCAGCCCGCCTGCAGCCGCAGGCGGAATGGTATCGACGGTAAACACCAGCGCCGGTGAAGGTTCGCTGACATTGCCCGCCGGGCTGGTTACCGTAGCCGTCAGGCTGTGCTGACCTTCACTGAGCGGCGACTCAGGCGTAAAGCGCCACGTGCCGCCGTCCTCCGCGACCACGCTGCCCAGCACCGTGGTGCCATCCCGTACCGTTACCGTGCTGCCCGCAGCCGCCGTGCCGCTCAGCACCGGCGTGGTATCGCTGGTGGCACCGCTGGTGACCGCCACCAGCGTGCCGTTGCTGTCATTGCTCAGCACCAGTTCATCCGCTGCTGCCGGCGGCGTGGTTTCAATCGTAAAGTTAAGCGGCGCAGAGTCATCGCCGCTGTTACCCGCTGCATCCGTGACCGTGGTAGTGAGGCTGTGTGGCCCGGCTGCCAGCGGCGTTTCCGGCGTAAAGCGCCACGCTCCGTCGCTGCCTGCGCTGACGCTGCCCAGCAGCGTGCCGTTATCATAGACGCGGACCGTGCTGCCGGGTTCAGCGCTGCCGCTCAGCGCCGGTGACGTATCGTTAGTTACGCCACCCGCATTAATGGCGTTACCGTTTTGATCGTTATTCAGCTGCAGGCCGTTTGCCGCAGCAGGCGGTGCGGTATCGACAGTCAGCACCAGCGGTGCGGAAGGCGCACTGCTGTTCCCCGCCGGTGAGGTGGTGACGGCCGTCAGGCTGTGATCGCCGTCAGAAAGCGGTTCGTCTGGCACAAAACTCCAGGTTCCCCCTTCTCCCACGGTAACGGAGCCCAGTACCTCATCACCATCAGAAACCGTCACTACGCTACCGGGGGCCACGCCGCTGCCGCTCAGCCGCGGGGTGGCGTCATTCGTCACGCCATTGCTGACCGGAACCGGCGTATTACCTTCATCGTTAGCCGCCTGCAGCGCAGCGGGCGCCGCCGGGGCAGTCGTATCGATGGTAAACACCACTGGCGTGGAGGCTTCTCCGCTATTACCAGCCGGATCGGTAACGACCGTGGTCAGGCTATGCTCACCCGGCTGCAGTACCGGTGACGTAAAGCTCCAGCTGCCGTCGCTGCCGGCGGTGGTGCTGCCCAGCACGTTATCGCCATCAGAGACGGTGACGGTACTGCCCGGCTCTGCGCTTCCGCTGAGTACCGGCGTGGTGCTGTTGGTGATGCCGGTAATTTCGTTGCCGCTTTGCCCGTTGCTCAGCAGCAATTCGCCGGCGCTCGCTGGTGCAGTGGTATCGACAACCATATTAACCGGTGCACTGACCGGCCCGGTGTTGCCCGCCGCATCGGTCACGGTGGTGGTGAGACTGTGCGGGCCTTCATCCAGCGGCTGCGGTGGCGTAAAGCTCCAGTTGCCGTCGCTGTCTGCCACGGCACTGCCCAGCACGTCGCCATTATCTGAAACGGTAACGATGCTGCCCGGCTCGGCGCTGCCGCTGAGGGTCGGGCTGGTTTCATTCGTGGCGCCGCCCGCCGGCAGGGCGTTACCGTCCTGGTTGTTCAGCTGCAGACCGCTGGTAGCGGCAGGTGGCTGCGTATCGACTGTGACCGCCACCGGAGCAGAGGCGAGGCCGGTATTACCGGCCGCATTGGTGACGGTGCTGGTCAGCGCGTGATCGCCATCGCTGAGCGGCGGCGTGGTATAGCTCCAGTTGCCGTCGGCATCCGTGGTCGTGGTACCCAGTACCGTATCCCCGTCGCGGACAGTCACCGTGGAGCCAGGCTCCGCGGTGCCGCTCAGCGTCGGCGTAGTGAGATTTGTGCTGCTGCCAGGCGCAACCGGATCGCCGTTCTCATTGCCGAGCTGGACGCCGGACGGCGCGGCAGGCACGGTGGTATCGATGGTGATATTAATGACCGGCGAGGAGGTCTCTGCCCCCGTCGTGCTGGTTGCCACGGCACGGAATGCATAGGTGCCGTCGGCTAACGCGTCAGGCGTAAAGCGCCACTGGCCGTCTCCGTCAGCGACCACGCTGCCCAGCAGCGTGGTGCCGTTATAAAGTCTGACCACATCACCGGCGGTGGCGACGCCGCTCAGCACCGGGGTGTTATCGCCAGTGCTGTCGTTATCTGCCAGCGTAACCAGCGTGCTGCCCCTGTCATCCGTTATCTCCAGCGAACTGGTTGCCGGCACGCTGCCGGCATCAACCGCCAGCGTAAACGCCGGTGACGCCGGACTGACATTTCCTGCGGCATCGGTGACGGTGGTGGTGAGATTATGCTGTCCATTGCTCAGCGCCGGCAGCGTCAGGCTCCAGTTGCCGTCGCTATCAGTGGCGGCGCTGCCAAGCAGCACGTCGCCGTCATAAACGCGCACCACGCTGCCCGCTTCAGCCGTTCCGCTCAGCGTTGGCGTATTGTCATCGGTGAACTGGCCTGAGGTCAGCGGACCGGTATTACTGCCCGCATTATCAGTAACCTGCAGATCGCTGACTGCCGCTGGCGCGACGGTATCTACGGTAAAATTCAGTGGCGCAGAGGCGGGGCTGCTGTTGCCAGCCAGATCGGTCACGGTGGAGGTCAGGCTGTGGCCGCCCTCGCTCAGCGGCGGCGTGGTAAAGCGCCAGCTGCCGTCGCTGTTGGTGGTTACGCTGCCCAGCACGGTGTCGCCATCACGAATTGTCACCAGCGCCCCCGGCTCCGCCGTGCCGCTCAGCACCAGCCGGGCGTCGTTAACGGTGCTGTCCGGCGTAATGCTGACCACGCTGCTGCCGTTGCTGCCGGTTAAGGTCAGATCGTCAGCCGCCGCCGGCGCCACGCTATCAACGGTGATATTCAGCGGCGCGCTTTGTGTAAAGTTGCCTGCGGCATCGGTGGTGCGCAGGTAGAAACTGTGCAGGCCCTGGAACAGACTGCGCAGGGCAAACGACCACTGGCCGTTGCTGTCGGCTACGACACTGCCGATTTCCGTTGTCCCGTCAAAGAGCGTAATCAGGTTGCCCGGTGTGCTGACGCCGCTCAGCGTTATCTCATCACTGCGCGTGGTCGCACCATCGGTCAGCGGCTGCAGTGTATTATCACCGGTGCCTGTCGCCTCCAGCGGTGTCGTCGCAGGCGGCAAATCCGCCTGAACATTGAGCGCAAAAGGCGCACTCGCCGGCCCCGTATTACCGGCCGCGTCAGTGCTGGTAACGGTGAGGGTGTGTGCGCCGTTGCTGAGCGCAGGCGTGGTAAACTGCCAGCTGCCGTTAACATCGACCAGCGCAACCCCGAGCAGCACGTTACCGTCATAAATGCTGACCGAGGCACCCGGCTCTCCGCTGCCGCTCAGCACGGGCGTATTGTCATCGGTGGTGGCGTTTTGCGCCAGCTCAACCTGGCTGTCGCCTGCGTCGTCAAAGACCTGCAGATCGGTTATCGCCTCCGGAGCCGTGATATCAACTGTCAGCTGCAGAGGCGCGGAGGCGGGTCCGGTATTGCCTGCGGCGTCTGTCACGGTGGTGGTAAGCGTATGGTTTCCTTCACTCAGCGCCGGGGTGGTAAAACTCCAGCGCCCGTCACTGTCTGCAATCGCGCTCCCCAGTACCGTTGTGCCGTCGCGTACGGTGATGACGCTGCCTGGTTCGGCGCTGCCGCTGAATACCGGCGTGGTATCACGGGTAGCGCCGTTAGTGGCAATAGGGGTAATAGTGCCGCTGCTGTCGCTGCTGAGCAGCAGATCGGCCGCGGCGGCCGGCAGCACCGTATCAATAGTAATGATGAGCGTGACGGAGGAAGCGGTATTCCCGGCGGCATCAGTGGCAACGGCACGGAAGGCGTAGCTGCCATCCGGCAGGGCTGCCGGCGTAAAACTCCACTGCCCGCTCGCATCGGCCAGCGTGCTGCCAAGCACGGTAGTACCGTTATAGAGCGTCACCAGCTCATTGGCGCCAGCCAGCCCGCTCAGGGTCGGCGTGGTATCACGCGTGCTGGCACCGTCAGGAAGCGTACGCAGCGCAGGGCTGCTGTCGTCAGTAATCTCCAGGGTGCTGCTGGTCGGTGCAATGCCTGCCGCTACATTAATCACGAACCCGCTGGTGGCGGGACTGACATTGCCGGCCGCATCGGTGACCGTCACGCTCAGCGTGTGGCTGCCGTTATTCAGTGCTGGTGTGGTAAAGCTCCAGCGCCCGTCGGCTCCTGCTGTGACGCTGCCAAGCAGAACAGACCCGTCATACACCCTGACAGTGGCACCCGCTTCTGCCGTGCCGGTCAGGGTTGGCGTATTATCATCGGTGGTTTGCCCGTTGAGTAATGGACCCTGGCTGCTGCCGACATTATCGCTGACGACGATATCGCCAGCCGGAGCAGGAGCTGTGGTATCGCCATTGCCGGGATCGGTTCCGCCATTGCCAGGATCGCCACCGGGATTGTTGCCCCCGTTACCGGGATTGGTGCCGCCGCCGGGATTATCCGTATCACCGCCGCCACCACCACCGCCGCCACCGCCTGTCGCAAACAGCGCCCCGATACCTGCCAGAGCCGCCCCGCCGATACCGAAGGCCGCAATCGTGCCGTTATCCGTTACGTTTTCTGCCAGCAGGCCTTCTGTGCTGTCGATTGACACATACTGAAAACCCTCTGTGCCGGGATCCTCAACCCACCATAGCGCACCGCGATCGTCCTGAAGGACCAGATCGCTGTCGCCATTGGCGCTGTAAAAATCATGAATAACAAGTGTTTCACCCGATTTAGTAGTCACTACTAAATCATTGCCATTGCGTGTGAAAGCCTTAATGTCAGCCTGATTCAGATTAAGTTTAACCACACTGGGTGCGTTCAGCGTAATCTGATTACCGCTCACTTCATTAGCAATTGTCCCGCCTTTAGGCGTGATAGAGATATTGTTCATGTTATCGGGATCCCGCGCAGATATAAGTTTATGAGCGTGAATAGCACGCCCGGTATCATCAGATACCGCTTGCTATCGCGAGTAATTCAGGGAATTACTCACATTCTTCATCGGCCGTTCTTATTTCAGTAAGCGAATAAGCACAGCGCTGAACAGGTTTAATTGCGGATTCAGAAAGGACATCAGGCGTTATGCGGGATACAGAAGCGTTATTCAGGCGGGGTAATAAGCGAAGCAGGTTCTCTTATCATTTCACCAAAGATCACTTTCTGCGCAGACCATAATCGCAAAGCTGTGTGCTGAATTACGCAAATAAATCATCAAGATAAACACTCGGCCAGTGATAGCCCTGCATGCCATAAACAGGCTTACGCGCAAGCAGGTCAACATAGTGTTGATTTTCCACACCCTCAACAATAACGCCGCGGCATAATTGATTAAGGTGATTAAGCAGAATGTCAAAGGTGCGGTCTTCGCTGAATTGCCAGAAAAACGCTTTATCAATCTTGACGATCTCAAATATTCCGCTGTCAAGCATGGTCAGGCTTGAATAACCCGGACCAAAGTTGTCAAGCCAGAGAGGAGCCGGCGTAATTTTTGCTACGCCTTTCAGGGTTAGCAGATCTTCGCTGCTAAAACGCGAAGTGAAAAATGCAGAAATTTCCAGCCGCAATAATGCAACAGACGCCAGTTTTTCCTGAATGACTTTGTCTGCAAATATGCCGGCAACAATATCTCTATCTACGTTTACGCTGATAACCTGGTTAAACCCCTGCTGACTAAGCTGAATAATATTTTCGACCTGGTGAAGGAATAGCTGCCATTTTTCATCGGCAGAAAGCAGAGAGAAAAAACGCTCTTCTCTGTCGGGATCGTATTGTGTAGTTATCGCTTCTTTTGCTTTAAAACGTGTCAGCAGCTCCCATGAAATAATCTCGCCAGTCAGGCTGTAAACAGGTTCCAGCAAGAAAACCGGATTAAAACGCTCGGTCATGGCACCCTTCCTGAAGACGCTGCGGACGAAGCCTGAAAGATCAGACCTGCTGATGTAATTCAAAATAAAATATCGACAAAACTTACTATAGCAACTGAAGACTAGCCTGCAATTTACATTTTGAAAAATTTTTTTCAGCTAAAAATGGCCCTGAAACAATAGTCAAAACCAATCATTTTCAGACAACCGCTCCGGTAAGTTTCTATAAATGGCATAAAAATAAAGACACGTATCCTGCTGAACCTGAGCATCTGCGCCGTAAAACAGACTACATTGCTGATTTTAAGCTAAATTTGTGCTGGAAACGTAGCGTGAGCCATGGCGCGCCTGAGCAATAACAGTGTTACTTTCAGAAAGCGCGCTCCAATAAATACGCCAGATAAAACCGTGCGTAAAAAAGATAACATTCATAAAAATCATAAATAAATGCTGAGATAAAAATAAGCGAAACATTAAAAAAGTTGTCATTAAATCAGGAGAGGGATGAGCACAGGGAGCACTGCTGACAGAGGATATTGATTTTTAAGCCAAACTGATAAAGCAGAGACAATGGCAGGAAATAAAAAGCAGTAATTGTGTAAATAGCGTATTACGTCACAAATCAGAAAAAATTCACGTTAAAAAAAAGGGCCCCGCAGGGCCCGCTATCGATTATCAATTATCGATTATTCATCTTCAAGATAGGTATAGCCATACAGACCACTTTCAAACTCGGCAAGGAACTGCGATCGCAGATCTTCATCTATATCCTGCTGCTGCTTCACCTGATCGCGGAACAGGGTCATGAGATCGTTCGGGTTGAGCTGCACATACTCAAGCATGTCAGCCACCGTATCCCCTTCGTCTGATAACTGCACTTCAACGCTGCCATCCTCAAAAGCAAATACATCCACCGCTTCAGTGTCACCAAACAGATTATGCATGTTGCCGAGGATCTCCTGATAGGCGCCGACCATAAAGAAGCCCAGCATCGGCGGATTATCCACATCATATTCAGGCATCGGCATGGTAGTGGCGATCCCGTCACCGTCAACGTAATGATCGATTGTCCCGTCGGAGTCACAGGTAATGTCCAGCAGCACAGCGCGGCGCTGTGGCATCTTATTCAGGCCTTCCAGCGGCATTACCGGGAAAAGCTGATCGATACCCCAGGCATCCGGCATCGACTGAAACAGCGAGAAGTTAACGTAGATTTTATCTGCCATACGCTCCTGCAGCTCATCGATAATCGGGCGATGCGCACGATTGCTCGGATCCAGATGCTGCTGGATGTAGTGACAAATGCTCAGATAAAGCTGTTCGGCCCAGGCGCGCTGCCCCAGATCGTAGGTGCCTGATGAGTAGCCGGTATGGATATCAAACAGATCCATCTGGCTGTCGTGCAGCCATTCACGCAGCGAGCGGCGCACGTTGGGCTCATGCATCTCCTGCCAGGTGTCCCACAGGCTCTGAATCGGACGCGGTGCATCCGTATCAGGCGCGACCGGCGTGCTGAATTCATTACGCTCTACGCCAATAATGTTAGAGACCAGCACGGTGTGGTGAGCCGTTACGGCTCGTCCTGACTCGGTGATCACCGTAGGATGTTCAAGACCATGTTCTTCACAGGCGTCGCCGATAGCCCAGATGACATTATTGGCATATTCATTCAGCCCATAGTTCACCGAGCAATCAGACTGAGAGCGGGTTCCTTCGTAGTCCACTCCCAGGCCGCCGCCCACATCGAAACATTTGATGTTGACGCCAAGCTTAGCCAGTTCAACATAGAAGCGGGCTGACTCACGCACGCCAGTGGCAATATCGCGGATATTCGCCATCTGCGAGCCAAGATGAAAGTGCAGCAGCTGCAGGCTGTCGAGGCGTCCCGCTTTGCGCATGATATCAACCAGCTGCAGCACCTGAGACGCTGCCAGACCAAACTTCGATTTCTCACCGCCGCTGGACTGCCACTTACCGGAGCCCTGCGAGGCCAGGCGCGCACGGATACCGAGACGCGGCACCACGTTCAGACGCTCTGCCTCTTCCAGTACCAGACGCACCTCGGTCATTTTTTCCAGCACCAGGTAGACTTTATGGCCCAGCTTTTCACCGATCAGTGCCAGTCGGATATATTCACGATCTTTATAGCCATTACAGACGATGACAGTACGCGTTTTGCCCGCGTGTGCCAGTACCGCCATCAGCTCTGCTTTTGAACCCGCCTCAAGGCCCAGGGGTTCGCCGGAGTTAACCAGTGACTCAATCACGCGCTTATGCTGGTTGACCTTGATCGGATAAACCAGGAAGTAGTCGCCTTTATAGCCATAGGATTCACGCGCGCGCTTAAACGCCGCGTTGATGGAGCGCAGGCGATGCTGCAGGATCTGCGGAAAGCAGAACAGTGCCGGCAGACGCTGACCGTCTGCTTCGCGCTCTTTGACCAGCTTTGCCAGGTCAACGCGCACCTCGGGCCGATCGGGATCCGGGCAAACGCTGATATGACCCAGCTCGTTTACGTCGTAATAGTTGTTGCCCCACCAGGCGATGTTATAGGTGCGCAGCATACGGCTCGCTTCCTGATCGCTCATCGCCACCTCCTGCATGGAGCGGAGGACACCCTGTTCGCCAGCTGACGAACCCTTGATATTCTTCATGTCGTCAGACATCGCGAACCTCAGTTTTCTGTTGAAATAATAGAGAGTTATCAGGTACTGCTGGTGCGTTTGCGGCTAAAAACTTATTCATCCTGCGTGTCCCGCCTCATCAGGTTGCCCTGGGTGTTACTGCCAGTAAGTGTAAAACATCGTGCTGCAGTCAGTAAAAATCCGTGCGGATTTGGTATGGCTGCAAGGGTAAACCGTGCACGTGTGCCGGCGTCTGATATCAGCCGCAGTTTAGTGGCTATGCGTGTCGCAAGGGTGACTGCACGACGGCAAACATCGACAGAAAGAACAGGAAGAGTGAACAGCAGAAAGAGAGGCCAGCGCGCACAATATGCGCTGTGAACCAGAGAGCAGATCGGGACGGTTCATTACTTTACTCACCTCCAGCGCCTGCGGGCAGCATGCGGAAACGGAGCGGAAAAAAATCAGACACGGCATCTGATCGTGCAACGCCTGACGGCGTTCTGGCAACAATAGCGGCGTTTTATACCGCCAGCCGCGTAAAATTGCAAAATCTTTGTCCCCGCCCTGCGCGCGCTGTCAGCAAAAGCTTCCAGCAAGCCGCTTTTTGAAACAACCGGAATCAGAAAAAGCTCTGGTAAAATGCACATCGGGTAACCTAAAATAGCCGTCCAGATGGTTTTCCATCTAAACTGAATAAGTTCCAGGCGGTGTGAGCCTGGCGTGCTGACACTCCCTGCTGCTCGTGGCTTTGCCTGAAGGGGCGCTAAGCAGGTTTTTCACTGGCGCTATGCAGTCGAATTCAACCCATTTCTAAGGTAAAGAACAGAATGGCTAAACACCTTTTTACATCTGAGTCCGTATCAGAAGGACATCCTGATAAGATCGCTGACCAAATTTCCGATGCCGTGCTGGATGCCATCCTCGAACAGGATCCTAAAGCGCGCGTGGCCTGCGAAACTTACGTCAAAACCGGTATGGTACTGGTGGGCGGTGAAATCACCACCAGCGCCTGGGTCGATATCGAAGAGATCACCCGCAACACCGTACGTGAGATCGGCTATGTTCATTCTGATATGGGCTTTGATGCCAACTCCTGCGCCGTACTAAGCGCTATTGGCAAGCAGTCACCTGATATTAATCAGGGCGTAGACCGTACCGATCCGCTGGAACAGGGTGCAGGCGATCAGGGCCTGATGTTTGGTTACGCAACCAACGAAACCGATGTACTGATGCCCGCGCCGGTGACCTATGCGCACCGTCTGGTGCAGCGTCAGGCCGAAGTGCGTAAAAATGGCGCACTGCCGTGGCTGCGTCCGGATGCCAAAAGCCAGATCACCTTCCAGTATGACGGTGGCAAAATTGTTGGTATCGACGCTGTCGTGCTCTCAACCCAGCATTCGGAAGAGGTTTCTCAGGCCGATCTGCGTGAAGCCGTGATGGAAGAGATCATTAAGCCGGTGCTGCCTGCTGAGTGGATCAACGCCAGCACTAAATACCATATCAATCCGACCGGTCGCTTTGTTATTGGCGGCCCGATGGGTGACTGTGGCCTGACCGGCCGTAAAATCATCGTTGATACCTACGGCGGTATGGCTCGTCACGGTGGCGGTGCTTTCTCCGGTAAGGATCCGTCAAAAGTTGACCGCTCTGCAGCCTACGCAGCGCGCTATGTGGCAAAAAATATTGTTGCTGCCGGCCTGGCCGATCGCTGCGAGATTCAGGTTTCCTACGCTATCGGCGTGGCAGAGCCAACGTCAATCATGGTAGAAACCTTTGGCACTGAAAAAGTAGCGACCGAACAGCTGACGCTGCTGGTTCGTGAATTCTTTGACCTGCGCCCTTATGGTCTCATTCAGATGATGGATCTGCTGAAACCTATCTATAAAGAGACCGCCGCCTACGGTCACTTTGGTCGCGAGCACTTCCCGTGGGAGCAGACCGATAAAGCCGCCCTGCTGCGCGAAGCCGCCGGCCTGTAAGCGCACACTCCTTTATGTAATAGCCCGCTCTGAGCGGGCTTTTTTGTGCCTGAACGTACCCCGCCGCTCTGATTTCGTAAATCATCTGATTCCAGGGGGCGCATTAATGCGCCCCCTACGGAATATTTTTGCAGGGGCGGCATTTATGCCGCCCTGGCCGCGTACATCACCTGAACCCAGGGGCGCATTAATGCGCCCCCTGCGTGCCGTGCCATTGCAGGGGCGGCATTTATGCCGCCCTGGCCACGTGCATCCCCTGAACCCAGGGGCGCATGAATGCGCCCCCTACGGAATATTTTTGCAGGGGCGGCATTTATGCCGCCCTGGCCGCGTACATCACCTGAACCCAGGGGCGCATGAATGCGCCCCCTGCGTGCCGTGCCATTGCAGGGGCGGCATTTATGCCGCCCTGGCCACGTGCATCCCCTGAACCCAGGGGCGCATGAATGCGCCCCCTACGGAATATTTTTGCAGGGGCGGCATTTATGCCGCCCTGGCCGCGTACATCACCTGAACCCAGGGGCGCATGAATGCGCCCCCTGCGTGCCGTGCCATTGCAGGGGCGGCATTTATGCCGCCCTGGCCACGTGCATCCCCTGAACCCAGGGGCGCATGAATGCGCCCCCTACGGAATATTTTTGCAGGGGCGGCATTTATGCCGCCCTGGCCGCGTACATCACCTGAACCCAGGGGCGCATGAATGCGCCCTCTGCGTGCCGTGCCATTGTAGGGGCGGCATTTATGCCGCCCTGGCCGCGTGCATCACCTGAACCCAGGGGCGCATGAATGCGCCCCCTACGGAATATTTTTGCAGGGCGGCATTTATGCCGTCCTGGCCACGTGCATCCCCTGAACCCAGGGGCGCATGAATGCGCCCCCTACGGAATATTTTTGCAGGGCGGCATTTATGCCGTCCTGGCTGCATGCATCACCTGAACCCAGGGGCGCATGAATGCGCCCCTGCATGCCGTGCCATTGTAGGGGCGGCATTTATGCCGCCCTGGCCGCGTACATCACCTGAACCCAGGGGCGCATGAATGCGCCCCCTACGGAATGCGCCCCCTGCGTAATGCGCCCCCTGCGTACCGTGCCAGATCCTTCGTACTGGCCGGCCTCCGGCTTTCTCAGGCATAAAATTTTTCACTGACTACACTCTACTCACCGCTGTGATAACAAAGTGTTAACGATTACATTCTAAAACTCTTTTTTTATCTGTAATTTAGAGATTTTTCAGCGTAGTCATCACTCTGAAAATGCGTTATTTTCAGCGTCGTCTGATAGGCAATATTTAAAGCGATGTCAGAAACTTGTAGGGTGCTATACCTTACTGGCGAAGAGACTGTTCCGGGCAAAAAATGCTGGATTACAGGGTTTCGGCGTGTGTAAGCGGTTACATTCATGTGATCGCCCTCACTTTTTATCGTGTACAGGTCTCTTAGCATTAATAAAAAACAAGACAAATAACTTTCGGAGGCTTTATGCCTGGTAATACTCACAAAAGCAGAACCTCAAACAAGGCGATGACCCTGTTTGTCTGCTTTCTGGCGGCGTTAGCCGGCCTGCTGTTCGGGCTGGATATCGGTGTCATCGCAGGTGCCCTGCCCTTTATCGCTAAAGATTTCAACGTCACTGCCCATCAGCAGGAGTGGATTGTCAGCTCAATGATGTTTGGCGCGGCGGTCGGTGCAATCGGCAGCGGCTGGATGTCATCGCACCTGGGTCGTAAAAAGAGCCTGATGGCCGGCTCTGTCCTGTTTGTTATCGGGTCGCTGTGGTCCGCTATGGCGCCCAATCCGGAGATGCTGATTGCTGCCCGCGTTGTGCTGGGCCTGGCTGTTGGCGTGGCTTCTTACACCGCTCCGCTCTATCTCTCTGAAATTGCACCAGAGAAAATTCGCGGCAGTATGATTTCACTCTATCAGCTGATGATCACCATCGGTATTCTGGGTGCCTACCTCTCTGATACCGCGTTCAGTGCCTCCGGAGAATGGCGCTGGATGCTGGGCGTGATCACCATCCCTGCGATTCTGCTGCTGGTGGGCGTCTTCTTCCTGCCAAACAGCCCGCGCTGGCTGGCTGCGAAAGGTAACTTCCGTGATGCGCAGCGCGTACTCGATCGCCTGCGTGATACCAGCGAGCAGGCCAAACGCGAGCTGGATGAGATCCGTGAAAGCCTGAAAGTTAAACAGTCTGGCTGGCAGCTGTTCCAGGGCAATAGCAACTTCCGTCGTGCGGTGTTCCTTGGCGTGCTGCTGCAGGTCATGCAGCAGTTCACCGGTATGAACGTCATTATGTATTACGCGCCGAAGATTTTTGAAATTGCCGGCTTCGCTAACACCACGCAGCAGATGTGGGGTACGGTGATTGTTGGTCTGGTCAACGTCCTGGCGACCTTCATCGCTATCGGTCTGGTCGATCGCTGGGGCCGTAAGCCGACGCTGGTGCTGGGCTTTATGGTCATGGCGGCCGGCATGGGCGTTCTCGGAACCATGCTGCACCTCGGCATCCACTCGCAGGGCGCACAGTACTTCGCCGTGGCGATGCTGCTGATGTTTATCATTGGCTTTGCGATGTCTGCCGGCCCGCTGATCTGGGTGCTCTGCTCTGAAATTCAGCCGCTGAAAGGACGCGATTTCGGGATCACCGTCTCGACCACCACGAACTGGATCGCCAATATGATCGTGGGCGCTACCTTCCTGACTATGCTGAACACGCTGGGCAACGCACCGACCTTCTGGGTCTACGCCGGCCTCAACCTGTTCTTTATTGTCCTGACGCTGGTGCTGATCCCGGAGACCAAAAACGTCTCACTGGAGCACATTGAGCGTAACCTGATGGCAGGGAAGAAGCTGCGCGATATCGGTCAGCAGTAATCGTCTTCTGAGTGATGAGGGCTGCCTGCGGGCGGCCCTTTTTTATGGCCGCGACAGTGCTCTGCCGCGCCAGCGCAGCGTATGGTATGCTGCGCGCCATGAAAACTTCCCGCGTACCTGTTGCCTTTCAGCAGGCGGTCATGCGATCGCTGCGGCACTTTTTGCAGCTTGCCGCACAGCGCCTTGAATGCACGTTTGATGAACCCGCACTGCTTTATCAGCAGCGCGGCACCGCGGCGGGCACCGCCTGGCTGGAGAAGTGGGAGATCCGGCTGAACCCGGTGCTGCTGCAGGAAAACCTGCAGGCGTTCACCGATGAAGTCGTGCCGCATGAGCTGGCGCATCTGCTGGTGTGGAAGCGCTTCGGGCGCGTCGCGCCGCATGGCAAAGAGTGGAAGTGGATGATGGAGACGGTGCTGGGCGTGCCGGCACGCCGTACGCATCAGTTTGCCCTGAGCTCAGTGCGTACCAATACCTTCGCCTATCGCTGCAGCTGTCAGCAGCATCAGCTTACCGTGCGCCGGCATAATCGCGTACTGCGCGGTGAAAGTGACTATCGCTGTGTCCGCTGTGGCTCACTGCTGCAGCCTGGCGAATTCAGCAACATATAGCGCGCTAATCCCATTTCCCCGCTCCGGTCATTCTGCTACCCTGCCGCCCTTTTTCGGGTATCGGGTAAATTTCTGGAATATGTCTCGCAAAACGCTGTTACTTCTTCCCCTGCTGCTGGCACCGCTTAGCGCGTATAGCCTCAGCTTCTCTTCGTTTCATCAGAATAATTTTCGCCAGGCAAAGGTGGTGGCTTCGCAAATCAATGCGGATGCGCCTGACTTCTACTGCGGTTGCACAATCAGCTGGCACGGGAAAAAAGGTGTACCGGATCTCAAAAGCTGCGGCTATAGCGTACGAAAAAATGCCAACCGCGCCGGGCGCATCGAATGGGAGCATGTGGTTCCGGCGTGGGAATTTGGCCATCAGCGCCAGTGCTGGCAGGAGGGTGGACGAAAAAACTGCGCCAAAGATCAGGTGTACCGCCGTATAGAGAGCGATTTGCATAATCTTCAGCCCGCCATCGGCGAGGTTAACGGCGACCGCAACAATTTCCAGTACAGCCAGTGGAACGGTGGCGAGCAGCCTTACGGCCAGTGTGCGATGAAAGTCGACTTCAAACAGAAACTGGCTGAACCGCCAGCCCGCGCGCGCGGCGCCATCGCGCGCACCTACTTTTACATGCGCGATCGTTATCAGCTGCGTCTCTCGCGCCAGCAAACGCAGCTGTTCAGCGCCTGGGACAAGCTCTATCCGGTCAGCGTCTGGGAGTGCGAGCGCGACAGCCGCATTGCTCAGGTACAGGGAAATCATAATCCGTATGTACAGCGCGCTTGCCAGCGCTAAAAGCGCTACCCTAAACTAGCTTATTATTTTTGCGCCGCATCACGGGATGCGGCAATAACGCTGGCAGGAACCGCATGCGTATACCCCGCATTTATCACCCCGAACCGCTCTCTGTCGACAGTGAAATCTTTCTTGAAGATGATGCCGCTAACCACGTTGGCCGCGTACTGCGCATGGGCGCCGGGCAGATGCTTGAACTGTTTGATGGCACTAATCTGACTTTTAACGCCGAAATCACCCAGGCGGATAAAAAGCGTGTAAAAGTAAGGGTTCTTAGCGGTCAGCCTGATGACCGGGAATCGCCCTTGCATTTACATCTGGGCCAGGTGATGTCGCGTGGTGAAAAAATGGAATTCACCATCCAGAAATCGATAGAGCTGGGCGTAAACGTGATTACGCCCTTGTTTTCTGAGCGCTGTGGCGTGAAGCTGGATGCAGAAAGACTGGCAAAGAAGATCCAGCAGTGGCAAAAGATTGCTATTGCCGCCTGCGAGCAGTGTGGCCGCAACCGCGTGCCGCTGATTCGGGAGGCGATGACGCTGGAAGCCTGGTGTGCAGAGGCTGATGAGGGCGTCAGGCTGAATCTTCATCCGCGTGCCAGCCACAGTATCAACACCCTGCCACAACCGGTTGAACGGGTGCGGCTGCTGATTGGCCCTGAAGGGGGTTTATCTGCTGAAGAGATCGCCATGACGGCGCAGCAGGGCTTTACAGATATTTTGCTGGGGCCGCGCGTTCTGCGCACGGAAACCACTGCCCTCACCGCGATAACGGCACTTCAGGTGAGGTTTGGCGATCTCGGTTAAGGGATAATTCTGGCCGTAAAAGAGACGCAGACTACTAAACAGCACGACGCTTTCGCATGGAAGGACGTCGCTGATATCCCCTCTGAGGAGAGAATAATGATTAAGCTTGGCATTGTGATGGACCCGATTTCGTCCATCAATATTAAAAAAGACACCAGCTTCGCCATGTTGCTGGAAGCACAGCGTCGTGGCTACGAAATTCATTACATGGAGATGGGCGACCTCTCTCTGCGCGGTGGCGTGACTTACGCCCGTACGCGTCTGCTGAGCGTGGAGCAGAATGCTTCGCAGTGGTATGAGTTCGGCAGCGAGCAGACCATTCCGCTGGCCGATCTCAATGTCGTGCTGATGCGTAAAGATCCGCCTTTTGATACCGAGTTTATCTACGCGACTTATCTGCTGGAGCGGGCTGAGGAGCAGGGTACGCTGATTGTCAACAAGCCGCAGAGTCTGCGCGATTGTAACGAAAAGCTCTATACTGCATGGTTTGCGGATCTGACACCGGATACGCTGGTCACCCGCAATAAAGAGCAGCTGCGCGCTTTCTGGCAGGAGCACGGTGATGTCATTCTGAAGCCGCTCGACGGCATGGGTGGCGCATCGATCTTCCGCGTTAAGCAGGATGATGCCAACTTTGGCGTAATTACAGAAACCCTGACCAACCATGGCCAGTTTTTCTGTATGGCGCAAAATTATCTGCCGGCGATTAAAGAGGGCGATAAGCGCGTCCTGGTCGTGGATGGCGAGCCCGTGCCTTACTGTCTGGCGCGTATTCCGCAGGGCGGCGAAACGCGCGGCAATCTTGCCGCCGGTGGTCGCGGCGAAGCGCGTCCGCTTTCTGACAGCGACTGGGAAATTGCACGGCGCGTCGGCCCCACGCTGAAAGCGAAGGGGCTGATTTTTGTTGGCCTGGATATCATCGGTGATAAACTTACTGAAGTGAATGTCACCAGCCCAACCTGCGTACGGGAAATTGAAGCGGCGTTCCCGATTTCGGTTACCGGTATGCTGATGGACGCAATCGAAAAACGTCTGGGCTGAGGACGCAGCCGGAGTGCAAACTCCCTAACCCCTTTGATACCGGCGCTGCCGCACTGGCGCCGGTTCTCTTCGGTAAATGAGTGACAATGAATTTACAGCATCATTTTTTGATAGCGATGCCCTCTCTGCAGGACCCTCTGTTCAAACGCTCTGTTGTCTATATCTGCGAGCATAATGAAGAGGGTGCAATGGGTTTGATTGTTAATAAACCGATGGAGAACCTGACGGTAGAAGGTATTCTGAAGAAACTAAAAATCACTCCGTCAGAGCGCGATCCGGCGATTAAGCTCGATAAACCGGTATTTGCCGGTGGCCCGCTGGCGGAAGATCGCGGTTTTATTCTGCACTCTGCGCAGCATACTTATGCCTCCAGTATTCGCATCTCAGACAACACCGTGATCACGACCTCGCGTGATGTGCTGGAAGCGATCGGCACCGCGCAGCAGCCTGAGAATGTGCTGGTCGCACTTGGCTACTGCGCCTGGGAAAAAGATCAGCTGGAGAACGAGCTGCTGGAAAATGCCTGGCTTACCACCCCGGCTGATACGCATATTTTATTTCATACGCCGATTGCCGGACGCTGGCGCGAAGCCGCCCGCAGTATGGGTGTTGATATTCATAATATGACCAGCGATGCGGGACACGCCTGATGCAGAATGCAACGCTGCTCGGCTTTGATTTTGGCACCAAAAGCATTGGCGTTGCCGTGGGTCAGCAGCTCACCGGCACCGCACGTCCGCTGACGGCGCTAAAAGCACAGGACGGCACGCCAGACTGGAATCTGATTGAGAAACTGCTGAAGGAGTGGCAGCCCGACTATGTGGTGGTCGGCCTGCCGCTGAACATGGACGGCACCGAACAGCCGCTGACTGCCCGCGCGCGCAAATTTGCAAGTCGCCTGCACGGCCGCTTTGGTGTACGCGTTGAGCTGCAGGATGAGCGCCTCAGTACCGTTGAGGCGCGCGCCGATCTCTTTGAGCGCGGTGGCTTTCGTGCGCTGCAGAAAGGACAGGTCGATTCTCAGTCAGCCGTGATTATTCTGCAGGACTGGTTCGAAACCCACTGACGCTGATAGCGGCGTAAAGGCGATGGATAACGTGCCGCTCAGCGAGTGTACCCGGCGCTGGCCGGGCGCACTGCTGTTGCAGCGTGACTTCTGCTTCAGGTCAGCTACCCGCTTGCCTGGTCAATAATGCCCTCCGCGCGGCGTGCCAGCTCGCTCTGCGCAAAGGTCTGCATGCCAGATTGCGCGCCGGTCTGCAGCACGCCCGGCAGCTGATGCCCTTTGCCTTCGCGGATCAGGCTGGCTACCGCAGGCGTGGCAATCAGTACTTCATACAGCGCGACACGCCCGCCCGCTTTCGCCGCCACCAGCCGCTGTGCCACTACCGCTTTCAGACTGCCCGCCAGCTGCGTACGCACCAGATTTTTTTCTTCGGCCGGAAAGACATCCACCAGACGATCAACCGCCTGCGCCGCGCTACGGGTATGCAGCGTGGCCAGCACCAGATGTCCGGTCTCAGCCGCGGTCAGGGCCAGGCGGATCGTTTCACTGTCGCGCAGTTCGCCCAGCAGTATCACGTCAGGATCTTCACGCAGCGCCGCTTTCAGCCCATGCTGAAAAGAGAGGCAGTGCGTTCCCACTTCACGCTGCTGAATCAGCGAGCGCTGACTCCGGTGCACAAACTCGATCGGATCTTCCAGCGTGATGATGTGCCGCGCCTGCTGCTGGTTCAGCGCCTGTACCAGTGCGGCCAGCGTGGTCGACTTGCCGCTGCCGGTTGCGCCGCTGATCAGCACCAGTCCATCCTGCAGCTGCAGGAGCTGCTGCACGGCTGGCGGCAGGCGCAGCTGCGCCAGCGGCGGGATCGTCTGCGCAATCAGCCGCAGCGCCAGTGACAATCCGTGACGCTGGGTGAAAAGATTGGCACGCAGCCGTACGCCGCTGCTGAGCGTCAGGGCAAAATCAGCCTGTCCGGTAACATCAAGTTCTGACTGCTGCGCAGCGCTGAGAAACTGCGTGACAAACGTCTCCAGCCACCCGGACGGCAGCGGCAGCTGCTGCGGCACCGGTTCCAGCACGCCCTGCCGCCGCCAGTGCGGTAAATGTCCGCTGCACAGGTGCAGATCGGCGGCGTTATGCTTTACACTAAGGGCCACAATTTCATCTAAATCCATTTATTTCTCCTGACTATGACTTCCATTGAGCACAACTTACATCAGGTACGCGACCGTATCGCTGCCGCTGCCGTGCGTTGCGGCCGGGCGCCAGAAGAGATCACGTTGCTTGCGGTCAGCAAAACCAAACCTGCGAGCGCTGTCGCAGAAGCGGTTGCCGCCGGGCAGCGTGCGTTTGGCGAAAACTACGTACAGGAAGGGGTAGATAAAATAATGGCGCTGACGGCAGAGGGCGATCTGCAGTGGCACTTTATCGGCCCGCTGCAATCCAACAAAAGCCGTCTGGTCGCTGAACATTTTGCCTGGTGTCATACCGTTGATCGCCTGCGTATTGCGCAGCGGCTTAACGATCAGCGTCCGGCGCATCTGCCGCCGCTGAACGTGTTAATTCAGGTAAATATCAGTGACGAAAACAGTAAATCTGGCATCATGCTGGAGGCTGTTCCGGCGCTGGCCGCGGCCATCGCCGCCCTGCCCCGCTTACACCTGCGCGGTCTGATGGCGATTCCTGCTCCGGAGCAGGATTATGCGCGCCAGCTGGCGGTCTGCCAGCAGATGGCCAGCGCGTTTCATGCGCTGCAGCACGCTTATCCCGCTATTGATACGCTCTCACTGGGCATGAGCGACGATATGGAAGCGGCGATCGCGGCAGGCAGCACCATGGTAAGAATTGGCACCGCCCTGTTTGGCGCGCGGGATTATGCGCGACCTTCACAACAATAACTGAGGAACTCCATGTTAACACTGACGTTTTTAGTCAAAACGCTGATCGATCTCTACGTCATGGTACTGCTGCTGCGTATCTGGATGCAGTGGTCGCGCTGCGATTTTTACAACCCGCTGGCGCAGTTTGTGGTGAAGATTACGCAGCCGGTGATCAAACCGCTGCGCCGCGTGCTGCCCGCTATCGGCCCCATCGATACCGCCTCGCTGCTGCTGGCGTTTGTGCTGACCACGCTGAAGTATCCGATTCTGCTGCTGATTCAGGTTGGCGCCTTCTCGGTTGATCCTACTAATCTGCTGGTGGGGCTGCTGTCGCTGCTGAAGTCAGCCGGTAATCTGGTGTTCTGGGTCATTATCATTCGCTCGCTGATGAGCTGGATCAGTCAGGGGCGCGGCCCGCTGGATTATGTGCTGGTACAGCTTACCGAGCCGCTGATGGCACCTATCCGCCGTATGCTGCCCGCTATGGGCGGTATCGACTTCTCCGCCATGATTGTGATTCTGGTGCTCTACGCGCTGAATTTCCTTGGCATGGACCTGTTCCCGGGTCTCTGGTATCTGCTGTAATTTGTTAATCTGGAACTGTTATGCAAAAAGTTGTTCTCGCAACCGGTAATCCCGGCAAGGTTCGCGAACTGGCCGGCCTGCTCGCTGATTTTGGCCTGGATATCGTGGCGCAGACTGAACTCGGCGTGGACTCAGCCGAAGAGACGGGTCTGACGTTCATTGAAAATGCGCTGCTGAAGGCGCGTCATGCGGCACAGATAACCGGCCTGCCGGCTATCGCGGATGATTCCGGTCTGGCCGTGGATGCGCTGGGCGGCGCGCCGGGCATCTACTCCGCCCGCTATGCTGGCGCAGAGGCCAGCGACCAGCAAAATCTGGAGAAACTGCTGCTGGCGCTGGAGAATGTGCCGGATGGCGCGCGTCAGGCGCAGTTCCACTGTGTACTGGTCTATGTGCGTCACGCCGCTGACCCGGTGCCGCTGGTCTTCCACGGCAGCTGGGCAGGCGAAATTACCCGTACGGCGGCCGGTGAAGGCGGCTTTGGCTACGATCCCATCTTCTTTGTGCCGGCACTGGGTAAAACCGCGGCTGAACTGAGCAAAGAGGAGAAGCGCGCCGTCTCTCACCGGGGTAAAGCGTTAACGCTGCTGCTGGACGCGATGCGCAATGGCTGAGTTACCGCCGCTGAGCCTCTACATCCATATTCCGTGGTGCGTACAGAAGTGCCCCTACTGCGACTTCAACTCGCACGCACTGAAAGGTGAAGTCCCGCATCTGGAGTATGTGCAGCATCTGTTGCAGGACCTTGAGCAGGATCTGCCTCTGACCGCCGGACGGGAGGTGCGCACGATCTTTATCGGCGGGGGGACGCCAAGCCTGCTGAGCAGTCACGCGATGCAGACGCTGATGGATGGCGTGCGGGCACGCCTGCCGCTGGCGGCTGATGCGGAAATCACTATGGAAGCGAACCCCGGCACGGTAGAAGCCGATCGCTTCAGCGGCTATCAGGCCGCGGGGATCAATCGCATCTCCATCGGCGTGCAGAGCTTTAGCCCGCAGAAGCTGGAGCGGCTGGGGCGTATTCATGGCCCGCAGGAGGCGAAGCGCGCCGCCGAACTGGCCGCCGCGCTTGGGCTGCGCAGTTTTAATCTGGACCTGATGCATGGTCTGCCCGACCAGTCGCTGGAAGAGGCGCTGGACGATCTCCGGCAGGCGATCGCGCTTAACCCGCCGCACCTCTCCTGGTATCAGCTGACCATTGAGCCGAACACGCTGTTTGGTTCCCGACCGCCGCAGCTGCCGGATGATGATGCGCTGTGGGATATCTACGAGCAGGGACACCAGCTGCTGACGGCTGCCGGCTATCAGCAGTATGAAACGTCAGCCTACGCGAAACCGGGCTATCGCTGTGAGCACAACCTCAACTACTGGCGCTTCGGAGATTACCTCGGTATCGGCTGCGGTGCACACGGCAAGCTGACGCAGCCTGATGGTCGCATTGTGCGGACGGTAAAAACCCGACACCCGCGTGGCTTTATGAAGAGCAACTACCTTGATAAACAGCATGAGGTGGCAAACGAAGATAAGCCGTTTGAGTTCTTTATGAACCGGTTCCGGCTGCTGGAAGCGGCACCGCGCGCGGAGTTTCAGCGCTATACCGGGCTGGATGAGCAGGCGATCCGCGCGCAAATGGATCAGGCTATCGCCGCAGGCTATGTCACAGAGAGCGCCAGCGAGTGGCAGATCACGGAGAAGGGCAAACTCTTTCTGAACTCGTTGCTGGAACTGTTTATGTAATCAGAGCGGCCCGGTGGCCGCTCTTTCTTTACTTGTTAATACTTTTCACCAGCGTTTTACGCTGATTTTCCAGTGCGATGACCCGGTTACAGACCTCATGGCCAAAGTTCTGGAAATCCCGCTCCTGGTTATTCCATTCCGTCTGAATCGACTGCTGCAGCCCCCCCAGGTTGCCCATCAGCGCCTGCAGCGGATTACCACCGCTGGTCGCCTGCTGCGTGCCCATCTCATTCAGGCTATCCTGCAGTACGCCACCCAGCGTGCTCTGTACCAGCTTCTGCCCGTCAGCGCGCACCTGGTTTATCGCCTGATGGTGGAACGTCAGGCCATCCTGGCGCTGCTCAATGATGCGGTTCATTTGCTGTTTCAGCTGGCCATCCAGCGTGGTCAGGCGGTTGCGTACGTTGCTGTCGCTGCCCAGCTTCTCAACGATCACGTTATCCAGTGCGGCGCGTCCGCGCTCAAGGCGCGTTTTTGCGCCGCTGTTGACCCACGGTAAATCACGACGCAGTGCATTCTGGTAATCAATTGCCTGCTGACGTGCCGCATTATCAACGCTGACTGCTTTGCCGTTAAAGGTGACATCACCCTGGGGAGTCATCGTGAGATTGCCGTTGCTGCCGACAACCTGAACGCTTTGCGCGGTGATCACCACATCATCCTGCGGGTTAACGCTGCACTGGTAGTCGGCGTGTGCCTGCGCGGCGGTCACCAGCAGCGCAGCAAAAAGAGCCTTACGAATCATGAAATCTCCTGAATGTGCTGTGCGGGGTGAGTATTGTGCGGTCAATGGCGACCCGGCGGCACATTACATCACAGGGGGCGCATTAATGCGCCCCTGGCGCAGTGTTTCAACGGGCGCCATTAATGGCGCCCCTACAGGTTTTGCGTGCCGGCGCGATGTTCCAATGGCGACCCGGCGGCACATTACATCGCAGGGGGCGCATTACATCACAGGGGGCGCATTAATACGCCCCTGGTGCAGTGCAGTACAGGGCGCGCAGAAATGCGCACCCGCATGTCGCACTACAGCTTAGTCCCACCAGACGTCGAAGAGTTCCGTTATCTGGATATCAGACAATTCACGCCCTTCCAGCCACTTGCGCACCTGCTCACGGTGCTCATCGGTGCACTTTCCGGTCTGCTGCAGGCAGACCAGGCCTTCCCACACCAGATAGCCACTACCGTCATAGGCCAGGCCGTTTGGATCGATCACCTCAGTGATAAACTGATCCAGCGTGGCATCAATCTGCTCTTCAGTGGTTCCGTCGGCAAAACGCCATGCTACGGAGAAACCCAGTTCCTGAAACTCATCAATATGCAGTTTCTTACGTAAACGACGACTACGCTGTACGGCCATTATTTTACCCTCTCAAACATCAAATCCCACACGCCATGGCCCAGTCGCTGCCCGCGCTGCTCAAATTTAGTCAACGGACGCGTCTCAGGACGCGGCACGTAATCCTGGGTGGCTGACTGATTAACGTAACCCGCCACGCTGTTCATGACTTCCAGCATATGAGTAGCGTAATCTTCCCAGTCGGTGGCCATATGGAATACGCCGCCGAGCTTCAGCTTGCGCTGAACCAGCTCAGCAAACGGCGCCTGCACAATACGACGTTTATTGTGACGCGCTTTATGCCACGGATCGGGGAAGAAAAGCTGCACCATGCGCAGGGAGTTATCCGGGATCATATGCTCCAGCACTTCTACCGCGTCATGACACATGACCCGCAGATTCTCTACGCCCGCTTCTTTTGCCGATGCCAGGCAGGCACCCACGCCTGGCGCATGCACTTCAATGCCCAGGAAATTCTGCTGCGGGTTGTTTTGCGCCATGGTCACCAGTGAGGCGCCCATACCAAAACCGATCTCCAGCACCAGCGGTGCGTCGCGCCCGAACAGCGCGGTCATGTCCAGCGGCGCGGGCTGATACTCTACGCCCATCACCGGCCAGTATTGATCCAGCGCGAGCTGTTGACCTTTCGTTAACCGCCCCTGGCGGCGTACGAAGCTGCGGATACGGCGCAGCGGCCGCCCGTTTTCATCAAATTCCGGAGTGATGACGTCATTTATCATGTTGAAGCCTGCTGGTTAGCCTGTTCGGGGAAACGGGCATTATGCAAAGTTAAAGGTCAGAAGCAAGCCTTTGCAATCTTCCGGTTTACACCCCTGACGCTCTGTGCTGCAATTCCTGCCTGATTGTAGAGTAAACACGGAAAATTTCCTTCATATGATGCAGGCGTCGCAATTCGCGCAACAGGTGCTGAAGTGGTATGACCGCTTTGGCCGTAAAACGCTGCCGTGGCAGCTGGAAAAGACGCCCTACAAAGTGTGGCTTTCAGAGGTCATGCTGCAGCAGACGCAGGTTGCCACGGTAATCCCCTATTTTGACCGTTTTATGGCACGTTTTCCCACCGTGCGCGATCTTGCTGCCGCGCCGCTGGATGAAGTGCTGCATCTCTGGACCGGCCTCGGCTACTATGCGCGGGCGCGCAACCTGCATAAAGCGGCTAAACAGGTCGTGGATCAGCACGGCGGTGAGTTCCCGCCGGACTTCGCGGCAATTGCTGCCCTGCCGGGCGTGGGTCGCTCGACCGCCGGGGCGATCCTTTCACTGTCGCTTGGCCTGCATTTTCCGATTCTGGATGGCAACGTCAAACGCGTGCTGGCGCGCTGTTACGCAATCGGTGGCTGGCCTGGCAAAAAAGAGGTCGAAAAGCAGCTGTGGCAGATTAGCGAAGCAGTGACGCCAGCGCAGGGTGTCAGCCAGTTTAATCAGGCGATGATGGATCTCGGCGCGCTGGTCTGCACCCGCTCGCGACCAAAGTGTGAAATCTGCCCGCTTAATAGCGGCTGTGAAGCGTATGCCAGCCAGAGCTGGGCTGACTATCCGGGCAAAAAGCCCAAAGTCACTCTGCCGGTACGCAGCGGCTGGTTTTTGCTGATGCAGGATGGCGATAACGTCTGGCTGGCGCAGCGTCCGCCTGTGGGACTGTGGGGCGGTCTTTACTGCTTTCCCCAGTTTTCCAGCGAGGATGCACTGCGGGAGT
This sequence comes from Pantoea sp. SIMBA_079, assembly GCF_046940275.1. Classification (NCBI taxonomy): domain Bacteria; kingdom Pseudomonadati; phylum Pseudomonadota; class Gammaproteobacteria; order Enterobacterales; family Erwiniaceae; genus Pantoea; species Pantoea sp. SIMBA_079. The sequence goes on from NZ_JAWRYR010000003.1 coordinate 126,881, forward strand.
GGCTGACACAGCACGGTATCACCGGCGATCCGCAGCCGCTCACCGCATTTCGCCATACCTTCAGCCATTTCCATCTGGATATTGTGCCTATGTGGCTGGCAGGGCCATCCGCGGGGTCGCTGATGGATGAAGCTGGCGGTCTCTGGTATAACTTAGCGCAACCACCGTCAGTGGGCCTTGCTGCCCCGGTAGAGCGTTTACTGCATGAATTACGCCATCCGCAGCAACTGTCACTGTCATCGCGCGCGATTAAAGAGGAAGAGTAATGAGCCGCACTATTTTTTGTACCTATCTGCAGCGTGACGCTGAGGGCCAGGATTTTCAGCTCTATCCCGGTGAGCTGGGCAAGCGCATCTATAATGAGATTTCTAAAGAAGCCTGGCAGCAGTGGATGTCGAAACAGACCATGTTGATCAACGAGAAAAAGCTCAACATGATGAATCCGGAAGATCGCAAAGTGCTGGAAAAGGAGATGGTCAATTTCCTGTTTGAAGGCAAAGATGTGCATATCGAAGGTTTTACCCCGCCAGAAAAATAACCGTTCCGGGCCTTCCTTTGAGGCCCGCTTTTTTGAGTCAGGCACAGATTCACGATGAATAAAAAACTGATAGCCCTGCTGGCGATCGCGCCGCTATTGATCTCCTGCTCCGGACAAAAAAAATCGCAGTATCACGAAGAGTGGGTGAAAGATACCAACGGCTTTGACATTCTGATGGGGCAGTTTGCCGCCAATATTGAAAATATCTGGGGCATTAATGAAGTCCTCATCGCCGGGCCGAAAGATTATGTGAAGTACAGTGACAGCTACTACACCCGCAGTCACATTAACTTCGACAAGGGTAGTATCACGATTGAGACCATCTCCGGTACCGATCCCATGGCCAGTCTGCGTCAGGCGATCGTCACCACCCTGCTGATCGGCGACGATCCGGGTAATGTCGATCTCTACTCTGACGCCAACGATATTAAGATCAGTAAAGAGCCGCTGCTGTATGGCCAGGTGCTGGATAATACCGGTCAGCCCATTCGCTGGCAGGGGCGCGCCGCCAGCTTTGCGGACTACCTGATCCAGAATAAACTGCAAAAACGTACCGCCGGGCTGCATGTGATCTGGTCGGTAACCATTCCTATGGTGCCAAACCATCTCGACAAGCGTGCGCATAAATATCTGCCGATGGTACGCAAATCTGCTGAGCAGTATGGTGTCGATGCCTCACTGATTCTGGCGATTATGCAGACTGAGTCGAGCTTTAACCCCTATGCGGTCAGCCACGCTGATGCGCTGGGGCTGATGCAGGTGGTGCAGCATACTGCCGGCGTTGATGTCTTCCGCATGAAAGGTAAATGGGGCAAGCCGAGCCGCAGTTATCTGCTGGACCCGGAAAACAACATCGATGCCGGTACGGCTTATCTGTCGCTGCTGCAGAAAAGCTACCTGGGCGGCATTCAGGATCCTACGTCGCGCCGTTATGCGGTGATCACCGCGTATAACGGGGGAGCCGGCAGCGTACTGCGCGTTTTCTCCAGCGATAAAGATCGCGCATTCTCGCGGATCAACGGCATGTCGCCAGCCGATGTCTATCAGACGCTGACCACCAGCCATCCCTCCGCCGAGTCGCGCCGTTATCTCTACAAAGTTAACCAGGCGCAGCGCAGCTATCACCGCTATTAAGTGCCTGATCGTCGCGCCCTGCCCCATCGGGTCAGGGCGCGATACGCTTACGCCAGCATATTGGCCACCAGCCGCTTATAGCCGCTGCTCTCTTCCGCAATATAAACGCCCTGCAGCTCCGGTGAAAAGCCCGGCAGCTGGTTGATCCCCGCTTCCAGCGCCAGGAAGTAGTGCTGTACCGCCCCGCCCCACACCTCGCCGGGTACGACGCACAGCACGCCCGGTGGATAGGGTAATGCCCCTTCCGCCGCGATGCGCCCTTCCGCTTCTGCGACCGGCACCAGTTCCACGTCACCACGGATATAAGCCTGATGTGCATCCTGCGGATTCACCGCTACCGGCGGGAAACAGTCAGCGCGGAACATCGCTTTCTGCAGATCTTTAACGGCAAAACTGACGTAGAGGTCGTGCATCTCCTGACAGAGGCGGCGCAGCGTATAGCCGCGATAGCGCTCCGCATGCTTGCGATACAGGCTCGGCAGCACTTCCGCCAGCGGCGCATCTTCGCGCACCTGCTGTTCAAACTGCTCCAGCATCGCCACCAGATGCGACATCTTCTCCGCACTCTCTGCCGGCGTCAGCAGGAACAGAATGGAGTTCAGATCGCACTTCTCCGGCACAATGCCGTTTTCACGCAGATAGTTCGCCAGTATGGTAGCCGGAATGCCAAAGTCGCTGTATGCGCCGCTGCCTGCGTCGATACCCGGTGTAGTGAGCAGCAGCTTACAGGGGTCAATCTGATACTGGCCCGGCGCATAGCCGCTGAAGCCGTGCCACTCTGCGTCGGGCTCAAAGCTAAAGTAAGCCGGATCGCGGGCGATAGCGGCGCTGTCTGCCTGCTGCCACGGCGCGCCGTGTACCTGAGCAGGCAGAAACGGTTTAATCATGGTGCAGCGCTGCAGGATCGCTTTACGCGCATCAATGCCCTGTATGACGCAGTCGTGCCACAGGCTGCGTCCTGCCTCGCCCTGGTGCATACGCGCGTTGATATCCAGCGCGGCAAACAGCGGATAAAACGGGCTGGTTGAGGCGTGCAGCATAAAGGCGTTGTTCAGCCGCTTATGCGGGCAAAAGCGCTGCTGACCACGGATATGATTATCCTTTTTATGGATCTGTGAGGTCTGCGAAAAGCCCGCCAGCTGTTTGTGTACTGACTGGGTGACAAAGATCCCCGGATCGTCTTCCGTCAGGGTAAGCGTCAGCGGTGAACCCGCTGCCATCAGCGGAATAAACTGTTCATAGCCGAGCCACGCGGAGTCAAACAGAATGTAGTCGCACAGATGACCGATGCGGTCCACCACCTGACGCGCGTTGTAAACGGTGCCGTCATAGGTGCCGAGCTGGATAATCGCCAGCCGGAATGGCCGCGCCTGCCTGGCGCGTTCAGGGTTAACCTTTGCGATCTCTGCCCGCAGATAGCTTTCATCGAAACAGTGCGCGTCGATGCCGCCAATCAGGCCAAACGGATTACGTGCCGCCTCCAGGTAGACTGGCGTGGCGCCCGCCTGCAGCAGCGCGCCGTGATGGTTGGATTTATGATTATTGCGATCGAACAGAACCAGGTCGCCGCGCGTCAGCAGCGCATTGGTGACGACTTTATTAGCGCTTGATGTTCCGTTCAGCACAAAATAGGTTTTGTCGGCGTTAAAAACGCGGGCTGCAAACTTTTGCGCATCTTTCGCCGAGCCTTCATGGATTAGCAGATCGCCCAGCCGGACATCTGCATTACACATATCAGAGCGGAACAGGTTTTCCCCATAAAATTCATAAAACTGCCGCCCGGCGGGATGGCGGCGGAAAAACGCCCCGCCCTGATGGCCCGGGCAGGCGAAGGTGCTGTTCTGCATATCGACGTAGCGCGTCAGGGTATCAAAGAAAGGCGGCAGCAGTGCCGCCTCATACTGCTGCGCAGCCTGCTCCAGCGCCTGCCACTCTTCAGCTGCGCCGTTGATTTCTCCGGTCACGCCAGGCAGATCCAGCACTGCGGTATCAAACGCGTTAGCCACAAATACCGGCAGGTTAAATCCGGTCTGGCGCAGCAGCATCAGTACGCCGCTGCGCGTATCCGCCAGCGAGAGCACCACCGCGGCAACGTCAGTAAAGTCGGTCGTGTCGAGCGTCACGACATCGCGGGTGGTATTCAGGCTCAGGCCCGGCGCAATTGCGACGCTGGCGGCTATTTTCAATGGGTTCATAACTCAAATCCCCGGCATAACAGGATGAGTGGGTGCCAGTGGCACAGAAAGGAACGGCGTGACCGGTGCAGGACACCCGCCGGTCGCGATAATGGCATTTTTTGCTGCGGCTCACAATCAGGGGTACTATTGGCTGCACACTTCCTATCGCCGGAGGCGGCATGTTCAAAGCATTAGTCATTGAAAATGATGCACAGGGGTATCGCACCTCCCTTCAGGATCTCTCCGAGCAACAGCTTCCCGATCGGGATGTTATCCTCGATATCAGCTACTCCACACTGAATTACAAAGATGCGCTCGCCATCTGTAATAAAGGGCCTGTCGTACGCCAGTTTCCTATGGTACCAGGCATCGACTTTGTTGGCCGTGTTACCCACAGCCGCCATCCGGCCTGGCAGCAGAACGATCTGGCGCTGCTGACCGGCTGGGGCGTGGGTGAAAAGCACTGGGGCGGACTGGCGCAGAAAGCCAGCGTCTCAGGCGACTGGCTGGTCAGCGTACCGGATGCGCTGAGCCCGCAGCAGACAATGGCGATAGGCACGGCCGGATTCACCGCAATGCTCTGTGTGATGGCGCTGGAAAAACAGGGCATCACCCCGCAGCACGGCCCGGTGCTGGTGACAGGCGCCAGCGGCGGCGTGGGCAGTTTTGCGGTGAGCCTGCTGGCACGCCAGGGATATGAAGTGGTCGCCGCCAGCGGACGCGCGGCTGAGCGCGACTACCTGTGCAATACGCTGGGCGCCACAGCGGTAATCGATCGTGCTGAACTCAGCGAACCGGGTAAACCGCTGGCAAAAGAGCGCTGGGCCGCCGCCATTGATACCGTGGGCAGCCACACGCTGGCCAACGTGCTGGCAGGGATGCGCCGCGACGGTGTGGTAGCCGCGTGCGGAATGGCGCAGGGGCTGGATCTGCCGGGCAGCGTGGCACCGTTTATTCTGCGCGGCGTCACGCTGGCCGGAATCGATAGCGTTATGTGTCCGCAGCCGCTGCGTCAGCAGGTATGGCAGCGACTGGCAGAACAGGCCGACAGCGCGCTGCTGCAGCAGATAACCCGCATCATCCCGCTAAGCGAAGCGCAGGCGGGTGCCGAACAGCTGCTGGCGGGCAACGTGCGCGGCCGGCTGATAGTGGATTGCCGTCAGGGCGTTGCCGATGTCTAAGCCCGCCATTACCCTGCACTACTGCACCCAGTGCAACTGGATGCTGCGTTCCGCGTGGATGGCTCAGGAGCTGCTGCAGACCTTCAGCGACGATCTCAGCGCGGTCACGCTGCAGCCCGGCACCGGCGGCGTCTTCGAGATCAGCGTGGATGGTCAGGTTATCTGGGAGCGCAAACGCGACGGCGGATTTCCGGATGCGGTTACGCTAAAACAGCGCGTACGCGACTACTGCTGGCCGGATCGCTCGCTGGGCCATGCAGACAGGCGGCGTTAGAGCGTCCCTGTCTGCCGGCAGGCGATGCGTCTGCCGTGGCTTACTTCTCAGGTGATTTCTGATGCCAGTAGGCGACAGCGCGAATGAAATCCGTATGCACGCCGCGCTGCTGCGTAAAATAGTCGCTGAGCTGCTTCACCGCGTTTCCTTCCCCGGTCAGCCAGACAAAATAGTCACCCCCGGTAAAATCGATGGCAGCCAGTTCGGCTGTCAGCTGCGCCGGCGTGGTAGTTGCCATACGGTTGCTTCCCAGCCAGTGAGCGGTCACCCCTTCCATCTCTCCCAGATAGCTGTGTCCGGTAGCGGCATCCGTAAACGCCAGCAGGTGAACGCGCTGCGCCTGCAGCCCGGCGTAACGCCGCTTAAAAGCAGGCAGGCCGGTTTCATCGCAGACATACACCTGACAGGCGTAATCCGCCGGCATGATGCAGGAACCGCGCGGTCCGCCCATCGCAATCCGATCGCCAGGCTTAGCCGCCGCTGCCCAGCCACTCGCCACGCCATCATCATGCATATAGAAATCCAGCGTCAGCGAATCAATACCGTTAAACGCCAGCGGCGTGTAGTCGCGCGCGGCGGGGCGAACGCCCTCAGGCCAGATAATGCCCTCTTCTCCCATCTGCGGCAGTGCGAGGTCACAGCCCGGTTCGGGCGGAAAAAACAGTTTGATATGATCGTCAAACGAGGGTGAATGGAAGCCTGCCAGATCGGCTCCGGTAAACACAATGCGCCAGAACACGCCGGCGACCTGGATTTTGCTGGCTACCGTCAGATGACGAAAGCGCAGTTCATTACGCACGCGCTGTGGTGCACGACTGTTTTTCTGTGACACTTCACTTCTCCCGGCAGCGGCTGAAACACGCTCTGCTCGCGCCGCCACGCTTATTTAATGTAAATAATTCTCATTACGTGGCGAAACGATAGCGGTGACCGCGCCCGGACACAATGTCGAAAAATGCGGTTGCCGCCTCAGCAGAGAACGACGGGCGGAAGATGTCAGACGTGCAGATCGCTGCAGCAGAGTGGAGCATTCTCACTGTTTTCATACTGAGGCAATGCATTATCACCCACAATTTCCTGCTGAGCGCAGCGCTGCTGGTGCGGATGCAGGCCATCGGGGGGCGAAAAGGGTTCAGCCATTTGTGCGTGTGCCAGCGAGGAAACAACGGCAAGCGTCGCGGAAAGTAACACCGGTAAAAGTCGCATGATAATTTAGGGTTTCATTTAAAGATCCGGAGCGGATCGGGAATGCAGAGCGTTATCCAGCCTGATGCTGTGCTACCCGCGCGTAACGCGGCAGACCGGGCTTCGAAGCAGAATTTTACGCCGCTACCGCCGCAGGGTTTATAAAATTTTGCGGTTTGTCACATTTCACCGCACAATTTGCTGTTTATTCCAGTGCAACCGGAATATGAAAGGTGCCCTGAAGCAATTGTGGCGTACTGTATTTCAAATCGAGCCTGAGCAGATCTTTACCGGGCCGGCGCGCCACACCGAGTGCCGGCAGATGGTTGTAATAAATCTCAGCGGTAAAGGCGTTGATCTCTTCCGGTGCGCCATGCCAGTCGATCTCTGCATAGAGCCCGCTCTCGCCGGTCCAGTTCTGCACGTGCTGCGGTAAAACAGCAGCGTGTTCACTCTCCAGCGCCTGAAACAGACTGATATGCTGCTGATCGAGCGAGCTGACGCCCGGACTGAACTGGAAACCGAGCCAGCCGCGCGTGGCGTGCTGGCCGGCAAAGGCGATGAAGTCGCGTGTATACTGCGCCACGATATGATTATGATGGTCAATATATTCACCAAAGCGGCACTCCCACTCCACCACTTCCCCGCTCAGACGAATTTCCGGCTTTTCGGCCAGCCGTGTTTTGACCCAAGGACGCGGCGCAGAAATACGGCTGTGAAATGCTTTCATGCGCATTTCCGGAATACGACGATAAGCGCCAGGCGTCAGCGAAAAATGGCTTTTGAACACGCGGGTGAAATTTTGCTGATTGTCGAAGCCAAAACGCACGGCGATGTCGATCAGCGGCATGCTGGTTAAGCGAAGCGCCATAGCAGATAAGGTCAGGCGACGCTTGCGCGTATAGGAGGCCAGCGTCTGGCCGGTCATCTCCTTGAACATACGCTGCATATGCCATTTGGAATAGCCTGATTTCAGGGTGATAAGATCGATATTAAGCTCATCTGTCAGGTTGGCTTCAATCCAGTCAACCAGGTCAGAGATATACTGCTTTTTCAGGTTCAGACTAAGCATGGTTCTAATTGAATGAGTCAGGAAAGCGCGTATTAATGCGTTATTTGTCACATAAATATAACAAAATCGCCTAACAAACGTAAGGAAGAGTAAAGGATCCGGTCAGGGCGGCGCACTAATTGCTTAGGTTACTAACTTTTTTTGATGTAATGCGAGCGGCACGCTGTACCGTGCCGCTCTGCTACAGCCAGATATTAATGCGAGCGCATACCTGCCGCGGTCATCATCATACGAAACAGAGATGCCACCACGCCAAGTGCCAGCACGCTTGCACCATAGATGATCACCAGCCACATCACCCGCTTCCAGAGCGGCGCTTTGTGTTCAGTGTGCTGTTTCATGTTGCTGACCTCCGTTTGCATCTCAATGGTATCCTGCATCAGCTTTGATTTTTCCGCGGAACACATAGTAGCTCCAGAAGGTGTAGCCCAGGATCATCGGAATAATCAGCAGGCTACCGACCAGCATAAAGGCCTGGCTCTGCGGTGGCGATGCGGCTTCCCAGATGGTTACGGACGGCGGAATAATATTCGGCCAGACGCTAATGCCCAGGCCAGAGAAGCCGAGGAAAATCAGCGCCAGCGTCAGCAGGAACGGCGAGTAGTGCGCCTCGCGTTTGATGGCGCGCATAATGCCCCACGAGCAGAGCAGAACCAGTACCGGAACCGGCAGGAACCAGAACAGGTTTGGCCGGGTAAACCAGCGCTGCGATATCGCTTCATGAGCAAACGGTGTCCACAGGCTGATAATGCCGACGATCACCAGCAGCGCAATCACCAGCGGCGTAGCCAGTGCAGACATTTTACGGTGCAGTTCGTTTTCGGTTTTCATGATAAGCCAGGTGCAGCCCAGCAGCGCATAGGCCACCACCAGACCCACGCCGCAGAACAGCGGGAACGGGGCCAGCCAGTCGAGAGCTGAACCGGCAAACTCACGTCCCTTAACAGGGAAACCGTTGATCATCGCACCCACCGCCACGCCCTGGCTGAAGGTTGCCAGCAGCGAGCCGGCAATAAACGATTTATCCCAGAATGCACGATGCTCTTCGGTCGCCTTAAAGCGAAACTCAAACGCCACACCGCGGAAAATCAGGCCGATCAGCATTGCCGTCAGCGGGATAGCCAGTGCGTCAGCAATCACCGCATAGGCGAGCGGAAAGGCGCCATACAGCCCTGCGCCACCCAGCACCAGCCAGGTTTCATTACCATCCCAGACCGGCGCCACGGTGTTCACCATCATGTCGCGCTCAACAGCATCTTTGTTAAACGGAAACAGAATACCGATGCCCAGGTCGAAGCCATCCATCACGATATACATCAGCGTCGCAAAGACGATGATGGCGAACCAGATAACGGAAAAATCGATCATTTATTTACCCTCCTGCGAAGCATCCAGGCTCTCATGTGCAGCAGAGAGCGGGCGCGCTGGCGTCTTATCCTGACCCGGACCACCGTGACGGACATCTTTCCCTTCACCGGTGTGCGGACCTTTTTTGATCAGGCGCATCATATAGACATAGCCCACGCCAAACACTGAGGAGTAGACCAGGATAAAGGCCAGCAGGCTGATACTCATATGCAGGTCGCCGTGTGCTGAGACCGCATCAATTGTGCGCTGCACGCCGTAAACCACCCACGGCTGACGTCCGATTTCAGTGGTGAACCAGCCAGCAAGAATCGCGATCAGGCCCGAGGGTCCCATCAGCAGCGCAAACCACAGGAACGGCCGTGAGCTGTAGAGACGCTGTTTATAGCGCAGCCACAGGCTGAACACGCCGAGCGTGATCATCAGCAGCCCCATCGCCACCATGACGCGAAACGACCAGAAGATCACCAGCGAATTAGGCCGATCTTCTTTCGGGAAGGTTTTCAGTGCCGGAACCTGTTTATCAAGACTGTGCGTCAGGATCAGGCTGCCGAGATAAGGGATTTCCAGCGCATATTTTGTACGCTCCTCTTCCATATCCGGAATACCAAACAGGATCAGCGGCGTGGCTTCACCCGGCGGGTTTTCCCAGTGTCCTTCAATGGCGGCAATTTTTGCCGGCTGATGCTCCAGCGTGTTCAAACCGTGCGCATCGCCAATCATCGCCTGAATCGGAGCAACAATCAGCGCCATCCACAGCGCCATGGAGAACATCTTGCGGATTGCCGGATTGTCATTGCCGCGCAGCAGATGCCATGCCCCGGACGCGCCCACAAAGAAGGCGCTGGCGAGGAATGCCGCAACCGACATATGGAACAGGCGATAAGGGAATGAGGGGTTAAAGACAATTTTGAACCAGTCTTCCGGCACCACAATGCCATTCTGGATGATGTAGCCCTGCGGCGTATGCATCCAGCTGTTTGACGCCAGGATCCAGAACGTGGAGATCAGCGTACCCAACGCGACCATACAGGTGGCGAAGAAGTGCAGGCCCGGTCCGACGCGGTTCCAGCCAAACAGCATCACGCCGAGGAAGCCCGCCTCAAGGAAGAAGGCAGTCAGCACCTCGTAGGTCAGCAGCGGACCGGTAATACTCCCGGCAAACTGTGAGAACCCGCTCCAGTTGGTCCCGAACTGATAGGCCATAACCAGACCCGAGACCACCCCCATGCCGAAGTTCACCGCAAACACTTTCGACCAGAAGTGATAGAGATCGCGGTAGGTTTCATTACGGGTTTTCAGCCACATCCCTTCAAGCACCGCCAGAAAGCTGGCAAGCCCGATAGTGATGGCCGGGAAGATAATATGGAAGGAGACAGTAAACGCGAACTGTATCCTGGCCAGATGAAAAGCATCTAATCCAAACATTGCTTACCTCATTGCCACAAAATTACGCGGAATTTTTACTTATTATTAACAAAGATGGCGCGCAGAATAATTTCTGCTACGCCGTCATCGATTCCCGCCAAATGTAAGGAACCCGGCAGGAACAAACGGAAAAGAAGGAGTGAATAAAACTATACCAGTAAATCTTGATTAAGATCATTGTTTTTGCGAGAAACTATCTGTTTAAAATCACTGAGTTAAGGTTAATTATCCTGCTCTATTGTGACAATGTTGTTATTAATAGTAGCGGTTAAAAAAGGCAATACTTGTTTAAGCAGTTCATTTAATTGTTAATTAAGGTAACAACCAAAACGGCAGTCTGATGTAGGCACCAGCGCAGTGTAAAAATTATTGCACGCCAGATTTTTAGTTAAATTAAAATTAAAAAAAATCCTGTTATAACGAAAGGTAATTAATAACCACCGTTCTCACCCTTGCTCATGTTGTACAGCATCTCCCGCCGCGACTCCTTTTGACAGCTTACAGACGTACAGGCATCCGGACGGCTAAAGCATCGCTATTTTACTGCCGGAAGCGGAAAAAAATCGCATAAATTGATCAAGAAAAACGAGCAAGCGGCGCATGAAATTGGCGATTTTCTTATTTGCAGATTAATCCGGTGCACTTTCTGAAGGTATATTTAAGAAACACCTTAAATATCTTTAAATACAGGCCGTTGTTAATATTGCAAAAAAGGTAAAAATGGCGATCCATCGACAATATTTATTACGTTCATAGATATTTCGCATTGTTGTCTGCCACCGCGAACCCTCTATAATTTGTCTTTTGAGCAACCAGGAATTTCAGGAGGCCGTTATTAATACTAACCACCAGCCACGCCATGTGTTCGGGGAACACGAAGCCCATGCTGATCTGGAGTATCAATACGATCCTCATGAGTTTGTACGTGAAGGCGCAGAAGATTCGGAGCCAGAACCTGAGCTGATTCAGGGACTGCCGGCACCGGATGCGCTGACACCTGCCGATCGCTATCTGGAAATGTTTGAGCATGTTCAGACATCGCATATTTTTGCTGACAGCAAAACGTTTCCTGACTGCGCGCCTAAATTCGATCCGCTGGATATTCTTATCCGCTATCGTCGTCGTAAGCGCGCAGGCGATCTCGATCTGGAAAAGTTCATTCATGAACATTTTTATCTGCCGCAGGTAAATGAGAGCTTTTATGTCTCTAATCCGGATAAAACGCTGACAGAGCATATCGATGACTTGTGGCCGGTGCTGACTAAAATGCCTCAGCAGCATATGCCGCACTCTTCACTGCTGCCGCTGCCCAAACCGTATGTCGTGCCCGGTGGCCGCTTTGGTGAAACCTACTACTGGGACTCCTATTTTAGCATGCTGGGACTGGCGGATGCCGGACGTGACGATCTGCTGCGTCATATGGCGGACAATTTTGCCTGGCTGATTGATAACTACGGTCATATTCCTAACGGGAATCGCACTTACTATCTCAGCCGCTCGCAGCCACCGGTATTTGCTCTGATGGTGGAGCTGTTTGAAGAGGATGGCATTCGCGGTGCAAAACGCTACCTTGACCAGCTGATGAAAGAGTATCAGTTCTGGATGGATGGTGCAGGTGAGCTGATGCCGCATCAGGCTTATCGTCACGTTGTGCGCATGCCTGATGGCTCGCTGCTCAACCGCTACTGGGACGATCGTGATACGCCGCGTGATGAATCCTGGATGGAAGATGTGGAGACGGCCAGCAAGTCGAGCCGTCCGGCTAATGAGGTTTACCGCGATTTGCGCGCCGGTGCTGCATCCGGCTGGGATTACTCTTCGCGCTGGCTGCGCGATCCGCAGCGGCTGGCGAGTATCCGTACTACGCAGTTTATCCCGGTCGATCTCAATGCGTTTCTCTACAAACTGGAACTGATGATCTCGACGCTGTCGCACGCCCGGGGTGAAGAGCTGACGGCACTGGCGTGGCAGAAAAAAGCGGATGCGCGCAAGCAGGCAATTAACCGTTATCTGTGGGATACCACCGCAGGCGTCTATCGCGATTACGACTGGCGCAATGAGCGGTTTGGCGCATTTACTGCAGCTGCAGTCGTGCCGCTGTTCCTCGGCCTGGCCTCACCTGAGCAGGCGCATTTGCAGGCGATTGCGCTGCGCCAGCTGCTGCTGACCCAGGGCGGGCTGCTGACGTCTATGGTTGAAAGCGGCGAGCAGTGGGATGCGCCTAACGCCTGGGCACCGCTGCAGTGGATGGCCGTAGTGGGGCTGAATCATTACGGTGAAGAGACGCTGGCCACTGAGATTGCGGTGAACTGGCTGACGACGGTGAAAAACTTCTACTCGCTGCATCACAAGCTGGTTGAGAAATATGATATCAGCGGCGATCGGGCGCGTCCGGGCGGCGGCGGCGAATATCCGCTGCAGGACGGTTTTGGCTGGACCAACGGCGTGACGCGTCGTCTGCTGACGATGTATGGTCATCTGCTGGCAGATTAACTCTGCCCTGCAGTTCAGAGGAGGTCGCCCGCAGGCGACCTTTTTTTATTTCTGCTGCTGCAAAAAGGCGAGCAGGTCGGCGTTCAGCTGATCCTGATGGGTGACAGCAAAGCCGTGCGGTGCGTTGTCATACACTTTGAGCTGCGAATCTTTAATCATCTCATGCGCCAGCTTGCCCGTCGCCTCAAAGGGTACGACCTGATCGTTGCTGCCGTGGATCACCAGCGTGGGCACATCGACCTTAGCGATATCATCCCGGAAGTCCGTTTCTGCAAACGCGGTAACGCAGTCGATAGTGCCTTTCAGCGAAGCGAGCAGCGCGATATTGAGCGTCTGGGTCAGCACCCCGTCTGATACCTGCTGTCCGGCATTCAGGCCATAAAACGGCGTGGCGAAATCGCTGATGAACTGTGCGCGGTCCTGACGTAATCCCGCCCGGATATCATCAAATACTGCCTGTTCCGGCCCTTCCGGGTGATCCGCTTTCCTGCCGAATACCGGCGTCACGGCACCCAGCAGCACCAGCGATTTTACTTTCGCGCTGCCGTAGCGGCCAATGTAGCGCGTGACATCGCCCCCGCCCATTGAAAACCCTACCAGCGTAATCTCTTCCAGCTGAAGATGTTCAATCAGATCATGGATATCATCAGCGAAGGTATCATAGTTGTACCCTTCCCACGGCTGCTCTGAGCGGCCAAAACCGCGACGGTCAAATGCGATAACGCGATAGCCCCGCTCCGCCAGAAAGTTAAGCTGGCTGTCCCACATATCTGCATCCAGCGGCCAGCCGTGGCTGAACAGCACTGGCTGGCCGCTGCCCCAGTCTTTAAACCAGAGCGTAACGCCATCTTTAGTCTGAAAGGTGCTCATATCATTCTCCGTGCGTGGTCGATAACAGGCCGTTTTACTGCCGGCGGGAGGGCGCCGTAACAGTATCCACAAGCAAGTTTAGGCGCTTTAAGCGGACAGGGATCGCAGCGGAAGCGTTTAATGATTAAATGTTGCGTCTCTCCTGCCCGCAGGCAGCAAGCCTGATGCCCTGCTTTCCGTTGCGCTTCACCTGATACATCACCTCATCGGCCCGCTTCAGCGCATCATCAAAACTCTCTTTTGCCCGTACCGGTGCCACCCCGATTGAGGCGCCAATCTGTGCGAGGCCGTTGTCCACATCAAACGGCTGCAGCGCTGCCTCCAGCACGGCCTGCGCCAGAAGCCGCACTTTGGAATACTCGATCAGAAACGGCATCAGCAGCACAAACTCATCACCGCCGAGCCTGCCCGCCAGCACCACAGGCGGCAGACAATCCAGCATTCGCTGGCTGAGCTGGATCAGCACTTCATCACCGCTGCGATGACCAAGCGTATCATTGACGTGTTTGAAGTTGTCCAGATCAATGAACGCCACGCAGAGCGGCCCTTCGGCCTGCATCTGCGCAAACTGAACAGAGAGCGCATGGCGATTGGCCAGGCCGGTCAGCGGATCGTGATGCGCCAGCAGCGCAAGCTGGGCCTCATAATTTTTCTCTTTGGTCATATCGATATGCGTACCGGTCACACGCAGCGGATTACCCGCCTCATCCCAGTCGCTGACGCGACCGCGGTCCAGCACCCAGGTGATTTTGCCATCTTTCCCAATCATGCGGTGCAGCGCCTCATACCACGGCGCCCGCCCTTCGATATGATCGTAAAACGCCCGCAGCACCTCATCGGCATCCTCCGGATGCAGACATTCCCGCCAGGCCTCAAAGCGCGCTTTTGTTTCCTTAGGCTGAAAGCCGAGCATTGCCCCCCAGCGCCGGTTGAAAATCACCAGTTTGCCGCTGGGAATATCCAGCTGCCACAGGCAGAGTCCGGTGCCATCCAGCGCGGCGCTGAGTTTATTGCGCGCATCATGCGCAATACGCTTCAGGCGCGCGTTGTGTTTTTTCAGGTTCTGGATCTGCTGACGCAGGGCTTCTTCAGACATAGTCAATTATGGTGAGAAAATAAACGCTATTTTGCCTGTCCTGAATTTCCTGTAAACAGAACAGGTGAAAAGCCGACGAGTTTCGGAAAATTGTCCCAACCGCAGGAGTAATGGCGCATTATTGGCCGGTTTTCAGTTTGCTTTGTCTGCTGGGGAGGGACGCGGCAGCGCGGGGGTTATGCGCTGAGCAGCGCGGGGCTCTGAGGGGGTTCCGCCCGCCAGCGCAGGGGTGTAGGCGGCAGTGCGCGGCACTGAGAGGGTTCCGCCCGCCAGGCTTCTGGCAGTTTCAGCGGCATTTCCGCATGCGGACGGGCTAAGGGGCGGGTGGGCGCGCCCCTTAGCAATCCGCGCCCCGCGCCGTCCTCGCGAATTCCCGGCCTCATCCCTCCGGCCTTAACGGACCGCGCGGATTCGCTCCTGCTCACCCCGCACTCTCGCCGGCGTCCTGCCGGCTCGCCCTGGCCGTCACGCTGCGCCCGGCGCTGCGGATGGCGCCCCCTCCCCGTCTGCAAATTCTCCGTTTCTTTTTTAAAATTGGTTTAGTGTGCGCTGAAACTTCTTCGCCAAACCCTCAGCCATAAAAAACGTAAGAAAGAGAAAAATGTGGCAGCGGCGGGAAGCGCCATCCGGGTCCGCCGGGGGAGGGCGCGGTTCCGGGATGAGCCGACAGGACGTCGGCGAAAGGGCGCGGTGAGCAGGAGCGAATGGCGGCCGGTCCCCGGGAAGCGGGCGTGAGCGAGGGAACCGCGCAGCGGCGGGCGGGGCTGGCGCAGGGCCGGGGAGTGCAGAGGGCGCGGCCAGGCGTCCTCTGCCCGGTCGCCGTGCCGGGGCAGAGGCAGCTGCCGCCGCTGACGGCGAACGGAACCGGCCCCCGTGCCGAACGGAACCGGCGCCCGTCCCGGAACCGGCGCCCGTGGCGAATGCCCTCTTCTCTCAGGTCCTGACGCGCAGCCGCGCTTCAATCAGATCGGCGACCTTTGTCACCACCCAGGCGATCACCATATAAAACACCACGGCAATCAGAAACGCTTCGAGATAGTAGAAGTTCAGCGCCGCCGTCAGCTGCGCCTGCGCAAAGATATCCACCACTTCGATAGCAAAAGCGAGCGACAGCGCTTTCATAATCACCATAAAGGCGTTGGCCAGATCCGGGATCGCCGCCACGATGATTTGAGGGAACATCACGCGCCGGAACAGCTGACCGCCGCTGTAGCCCAGCGATAGCGCGGCGTCGGACTGACCGCTGTCAAACGAGTTCAGCGCCCCTTTCCACACTTCCGCCTGAAACGCGGCCACGCAGGCGCTCAGCGCGACGATGATAATCACCCAGTTAGGCAGGGAGTGAGCATTCACCTCAACGTTAAACAGCGTAGCGAAAAAGTGCAGCGCGGATGGCAGGCCGTAGTAGGCGAGAAAAATCACCACCACCATCGGCACGCCTTTAAAGGCAATTTTGTAAACCGTCACCAGCTGACGCAGCAGCGGAATACGCTGATGCTCGATATACGCAAACAGTCCGCCCAGCAGCGTGGAACAGATAAACACCGTTACCGCCATCAGCAGCGTAACCGGGACTGCATCCAGAATGCTCCAGAAATCGGGCAGTAGTACTTCAGTATCAAACATGCGCGCTCTCCTGCTCAGACGCTGGCGGTCAGCTTGACGCGCGCCGCTTTGGCGCTGTACTTCGCATGACGCTGTTCAAAGAAACGAATAATCAGCCAGGCGACCAGACAGAGCAGCGAATAGATCACCGCCAGTACCAGATAGGTCCCAAACTGATACTGGTTATAGTCGCGCTCCATAATCAGATGCGCCGTTGCCATCACATCGGCGGCACCGATATACATCACCAGCGCAACGTTATGGATCAGGTAAATGATCGCGTTACCGTAGCCCGGCAGCGCAAAGTGCACCGCCTGCGGTCCTACCACACGCAGCATCTTGTGACGAAAGCCGTAACCCAGGCTGTCCGCCGCATCGTGCTGACCGCGCTCTACCGCCAGAAATGCCGGACGCATGACTTCGGAAAGATAGCCGCCATGGTAGAAGCTCAGGCCAATCATGGCCGCCAGATTGGGAGAGACAAAATCAGTAAAACCAAGCTGCTGTGTCATCAGCGGCAGGCCATAGAACGCGACAAACAGCTGCAGAACCACCGGCACGCTGCGCGCATAGGAGACGTACAGATCGGCCAGCTGGCTCACCAGCGGAATACGACGGACGCGGAACAGCGTCGCGATCAGCGCCAGGACAAAGCCAGCCAGCATCGCAACAAACATAATACCGAGCGTCAGCGGCAGCGCTGATAACAGCTCGGGGATCATGGCGGATAGATTCACGGTGAAACACTCCTGCTTACTATAGAGCCGCGCCTGCCAGAGAGCCGGCGCGGTATCTGCTTGTGAATCCGTTACTGCATATATTTCGTGACGTCTTCACCAAACCACTTCTGCGCCAGCTTATCCAGCGTGCCGTCCGCTTTGAGGTCCTGCAGCGCCCTGGTAATGTCTTTGCTCAGCGCCTGATTCTCTGCTGAACGATGCAGCAGCACATAGGTGTTGTTAATCGCCACCGGCTCGCTCGCTTTGATAGCCAGCTTCTGGTTATCAATAACCGTCTGCTCGCCGAGGTTTGATGGCAGGATCAGCGCATCATACTTGCCGTTCTGCACTTCTTTCAGGCGATCCGGATAAGGCACGCCAGCACTGGAGGCTTTGATGGCGATTTTGTCGTCCGGATTATCCTGCTGCCACTGCGTCACAAACTTATAGACCCCGCCCCCCGCGGTCACCGGGACAATTTTTTTACCCACCAGATCTTTCATGCCCTGAATGGTGCTGTCGCTGCGGCTGTAGATCTTCATCAGGCTGGCGCCCATCGGTGCGTCCGGGATGAGGAACTGTTTGCTGCGCGCCGGGGCCTTATAATAGCCGCCGGTTGCCATATCATATTTGCCGGTTGCCAGCCCCGTCTCCTGAGCGATATCCGCTGCGCCTTCCATCACAAATTTGTACTGCGGCAGTCTGGCATTAATCGCTTTCAGCACGTCGGGCTCATAGCCCTGCGGCTCATGACCAATCGCGCCCCAGGAGAGCGGCTTGGACTCTGCAGCGGTAGCGATTTTGACGGTGCGTACCGCGTCGGCAAAGCTGCTGCCGCTGACCAGCGCCAGTGCGATGATGCCGGGCGCAGCCAGGCGACGTAATGTTGTTTTAAGTGCAGGCATGATCTTCACTCCTCTGATTATTAGAATACGCGTTCTGAGCTGAGAAACTGGGCAAGCCGTGGCAGGGTCGGGTTTTCAAACATCTCCGCCGGCGTTCCCTGCGCGGCGACCACACCCTGATCCATAAATACAATGCGGTTAGAGACACTTTTCGCAAACTGCATTTCATGCGTGACCAGCAGCGAGGTAATGCCTGAAGAAGTGACATCTTTAATCACCTTCAGCACCTCGCCCACCAGTTCCGGATCCAGTGAGGACGTCGGTTCGTCAAACAGGATCACCTCCGGCCGCACCGCCAGCGCGCGGGCAATACCGGTGCGCTGCAGCTGTCCGCCGGAGAGCTGGGAAGGATAGTGATCGGCTTTCGCGCCGAGTCCGACCCGTTCCAGCTCCTCAAGCGCGATGGTCCGCGCCTCCTGGCGGCTTTTGCGCTGGATCACGATCAGCGGATCCATCACATTCTCCAGCACCGTCATGTTCTTAAAGACGTTGAACTGCTGAAAAACCATCGCGGTCCGCAGGCGGATCGCCTGGATCGCCGCTTTATCCGGTTTGCGATAGTCCATGCGGATCTGATCGAGCGCGATCGTCCCCGCTGAGGGTTTCGCCAGATAATTAATGCAGCGCAGCAGCGTGGTTTTACCGGTGCCGCTTGGCCCGATAATTGACACCACATCGCCCCGCTTTACCGTCAGATCGACCCCTTTCAGAATCGGGTTGTTGCCATAGGCGAGCGTAATATTATTAAGTTCTAACATGGCGTTGCCCTATTTATTCAGGTCAGCATGGCCCAGCACATGCATCAGACGGTTGGCCCAGCCAAAGATGGCGATAGCATGGATCAGGTCGATAATCTCCCGATCGTCCATTCCGGCCGCACGCAGCGGCGCAATATCTTCTGCCGTCGCTTCGGCTGGCGTGACCGACAGGCGGCGGGCAAAGCGGTAGATCGCTGCATCGCGCTCGCCCAGGGCATCAGCGCGGTCAAAATAGATTGCACTGACCACCGCGTCGTTATCAGCCAGCTGCACGTGCCGGCGCGCATGCACCACCGCGCAGTAGCGGCAGCCGTTCACGATTGACGCGCCCAGCGCACCCAGCTCACGATCGGCGCGATCCAGGCCGCCCTCAACATACATGATGGCGTTGAACAGCCCGGTGCGTGCGGTGTAGCTTTCCGGATCGTGTACCAGCGTGCGGACATACTCCGACACCTTCTTGTTAGACGGTGTGATTTTCATCGCATCGCGCTGGGCAGGCGTGGCGTCGTCTACGCTCACCGGCGCAATATAGGGGTGCCAGTGCAGCGGCTTCAGGGAAACAGAAGGGATCATGCTGACCTCAGCAGGCGCAGACCAGCCGCAACGCGCGTCTGGAAGTTAATAAAGGCAATAAGCTCAGAAAGCGCCACAATCTGCGGATTATTCAGTCCCGCCTGCTCCAGCAGCCGGATATGCTGTTCTGTGGCCTGCACCGGCTGGCATGTAATCAGATCGGTATGACGGACAATCGTCGCCAGCGGTTCACTTGCCGGCATCGCGCCTTCTGCCAGCGCCAGCAGCTCATCTGCCGGCTGCAGCTGCGCCAGTTCATGCTGATACGCCTGCTCCAGCGCGCTATCCTGATTCAGCCGTGCCATACGCTGTGCCAGCGCCAGCCGCAGGGCTGCGGAGAGGCCCTGGTCATCTTCCGGTGTCAGCACGGAGCGACGGCATGCCTCTGCGCCATCAACAAATTCCGGTCGCAGGCGCCGCGTCTGGTAGAGCGCCGCGTCAGGGGTCAGCCCGGCGGCGCGATCGATAGCGTCACTCATAACGCATTCTCCTGATTCAGTAAGGGGGTGGCGTCCACCCATTCATCTCCCTGTAATTCAGGGATGTCATACGCCTGCAGGCTGGCATAGTGCTGCTCCACGTCCTCGGCAAACAGCGAGGCGGCAATTGCCCGCACCAGTCGATCGGCACCGGCGCTTACCGCAGGGATATCACCGGAGACTTTGCCGTGCGTCAGCATGGCGGCATCATTGAAACAGTGAATGTGTGAAAGCATTGGGCAGGCACCAGGCGTACGCTCGCGAAATTCAAATCCGGGTCCGAGGTCGGGCGCTTCCAGCATGTTCTGGCGGGCCGGCCCCATGGCAGGCTGATAACGACCATCTGCCCAGCGACGGATATGCGGGGCGATGGCAGCAAATTCGGATCTGCCGCTGAAGTCATTGCTGAAGCCGGTGGCAGCGATCAGGTAGTCATAGCGCAGCGGCCCCTGGGTTGTCTCAATCACCAGCTCATCGCCTTCAGGCCTGACGGCATTAATGGCGCAGTTCAGCAGAAAACGGGCATTGGTGTGGCGTGAAACGCGCAGGGTGGAGGCGCGCGGCGGCGGCGTCTGGGTGGTGGCGGTATACTCTACAAACGCCCATTTCCACGCATCCGGCAGCTGATACATACCGTGTACCACGCCCTGACTGCCGATGCCGGTCATCTTATTAATGCGCGGCATCGCCTGACGACGAATCAGCAGATCCACCCTGGCAGCGCCCTGCTCCAGCGCGGTTGCGGCATTATCCATCGAAGAGGCACCGGCTCCGATCACCGCAACCCGCTTATCCTGCAGCGCACTGAAGTTGATGTTGTCGGCGGAGTGTGCCCAGAAGCGGCGATCGACACCCTGTAAAAAGGATGGCACGGCAACGCCGCCCAGGCCGGAACGGCCGGTTGCCAGTACCAGCCGGCGGGTATAAACGCGTGCCGGCGTGGCGCCTTCCAGCGTCAGCGCAATCAGCGATCCGGCAGGTTCAATGGCGGTAACGCGGACGCCGTTCTGTACCGGCAGATTGAGTACCTGCCGGTACCAGACCAGATAGTTCATCCACATCTCTTTCGGGATTTTGTCCAGCGCCTGCCATGCCGCTTTTCCCCACTGCGCGGTGTACCATGCGCGAAAGGTCAGCGAGGCCAGACCGAGTGCCGGTCCCTGCAGCGATTTAGGGGAACGCAGCGTCTCCATGCGGGCAAACGTGACCCACGGCCCCTCCTCTCCTGCTGGTGCAGTGTCGTAAGCGATGCTATTGGTGATGCCCGCCAGCTGCAGCCGGGCCGTCGCCGCCAGGCCGCACATTCCGGCACCGATCACGACGACATCGCGCACCGGCTGGTCATAAGCCGTGTGCACAGGCACCCAGGGTTTTGCGGGCAGTTCAAGGTATTCCAGGTCCTGCTGTAGCTGAGCTTCCAGCGCAGCCAGACCATCGGCAGCTGAAGTCATATAAGTATCCCCTGATGTCAGCGCAAAAAACGCTGTCAAACGCATACCCACAACCGCCGGATTTATTATCCTGATAACACATAGTTACCGGCTAATGATTGTTAATACGCATAGTAAAAGCTGAGGCTTTGCATACTCCTCCTGCGACCGGGCGGAGTCAATAATAGCGCTCAGCATTTAACCAATGGATTTCTTATATCTTATGCCGGAATAGTTATAAGCCCGTCACTGCGCCATTCAGCCGTGCTAAAGCTGATTGATAAGCCGCATGACGCGGGTGTGTTCGCTGGAGGCCAGCCGCTGAAAATCGGGTAACAGGGAGGCAGCCGCAGTAGCGAGCGCCTCTACCAGCGCCTGTGCGGCTGCGGTGATCTGACGTCCCTGTGGCGTGACCACGCCAAAATAGTAGGGAATATCCTCTTCCAGCGTACAAATAGTGACGCCTGCCAGCGGTATTCCCCAGCCGGATACCGGTTCCAGAATCGCCACGCCCAGCCCGGCACGAACGCAGCCAAGAATATTTGCTGATGAATTTGTTTCAATGGTTTCCGGCAGCGGCGTATTCACGCGCTTTAGCGCTTTTTCATAACGCCCGCGCAGGCGCTGCGGATTCCAGGGTGCGATAAGTCGCCGGCCTGCCAGCTGGCTGAGCGACACCTGCGGCTGCGCCGCAAGTGGATCGCTATCCGGCAGCGCCACCACACAGCGCGCGTGGCCAATCCAGTGCAGTACCACCGCATCATGCTCCAGCGGCAGGCTGCAGAGGCCGATGTCCGCCTCGGCGGTGATCACCGCGTGCGCCGTTTGCGCAGCAGACTCACTGATAATCTGTACTTTGTTGTGCAGGCCAATCGCTGCCAGCGCCTGCGGCAGCAGTCCTGCCGCCAGCGCTGGCGTAGCCGCAATACTGAGCGGACGCTGCTGCTGCTGCGCTATCTCCTGCGCGCGCAGCCGGATCTGCTGCAAAGAGAGCAGTGCTTTCTGCACATACTGATGTAGCTGCAGCGCCTCTTCTGAAGGATGAATGCGCGGGCCATTACGGATAAACAGCGGATAACCCAGGGAGAGTTCCAGCTCCTGCAGCTGGCGTGAAACCACAGGCTGTGAGCGATTCAGCGCTTTGGCTGCTGCGGTAACACTGCCCGCTGCAATGACCGCCGCGAACGCTTCCAGCTGACGCAAATCAAGATCGTTGAGTAAGTTCATTACGTAGTGGTTCCTGCATGGTTGTTCACCAGGCTGAGCATAAGTGATAGTGCCATCATAAGGGGCAGAGACCCGATAAGTCACTGCACAACCTGAAAGTTGCTATTTATGTAATGGCCACTCCAGAATATATTATTGCCTTCGCTGGAATGATTTCAGTCAGACAAAATCAACGGATAAAAAGTGACATGTTAAATTTCTGCAATATTCCCCACCGCTGCGCTTAATTTTCCTCATACGATATGCTCTCACCCGGTAATATAAATCTGTACAGTACATGGTAAAATTGTACAAGTTAGCAGAAACACTGCTAACGGATGTAAAACAATAAAAATAAACAACAAATTTCAAAAAAAAGCGAAGCGTAATTGATTGTACAAATAATATTTCTTTGTACAGAAAAAGAATTGAGCTCTTATAAATCAGGCCGGCAAAAAAACAAAAAAATATAAAAAAGCCAATTAAGATTATTCCTGGCTGGTGTACTTGTGAATCCGGGAAATAACGCTAACCTTAAGTTGCAAACTAAATACTTTAATATGCCTTACCCTCTGAGGAGTAAATGATGAGCAATCCACGTGGTGGTGCCGGCAATTTTGCCATGAATCCTGAACGCGCCCGCGAGGCGGGGAAAAAAGGCGGTCAGGTCAGCGGCGGTAACTTTCGCAATAACCCTGAGCGCGCAATTGAAGCGGGCCGCAAGGGGGGTAAGAAAAGTCGTCGTACCACAGATAAAGACGCTGCACAGAGTGCACAGGCTTAACATTAACGGGAGAATCTAATGACTTACGAAGAACACTTTATTGACTGGGTCAGAGATGCACACGCTATGGAGAAGCAGGCTGAGAGCATGCTGGAAAAAATGGCAGCCCGGCTCGAGCACTATCCCGATCTTAAAGCGCGTATTGAGCAGCATATCGATGAAACACGTGAGCAGCAGCAGCTGGTGCAGAGCGTAATCGACCGTTATGACACGTCCCGTTCAGTGATCAAAGATGCCGCAGGAAAATTGTCGGCGTTTGGCCAGGCAGTCGGTGGCATGATGACTGAAGATGAGGTGGTTAAAGGCGCTATCAGCGGCAACGTTTTTGAGAACTTTGAGATCGCGAATTACACCGCGCTGATCGCGGCGGCGGAACAGCTTAACGACAGTGAAAGCGTGTCAATTTTTACCCGCATTCGCGAGCAGGAACAGGCGATGGCCGACTGGACTGCCAACCACTTAGGCGACGTTACAAAACAGTTTCTTATCCGCTCCAGTACACCGGGCGTAGAAGCAAAGAAATAGCGTTAGCTGCGCTTTGATTTTCTTCCCCAGACTTTGACATTGCATATTATCTATCGGCCAGCTGGCCAGCCAGCACAGTAATGTTGCTTCTGTGCTGGCTTTTTTTATGCCTCATTGGCCAGTGCTAATCGTCTTCCCTGCCACCAGATCAGCAGCGCTGTCAGCGCAATCACGCTCAGCGTGCTAAACGCCACGCTATAGGAGTAGTGCCTGACAATCATGCCGGTCAGCGCCGGACTCAATGCGGCACCTGCGCCCTGCATCAGCATCACCGCACTCTGCCCGGCATTAACGTGTCCGCTGCCGCGCAGCAGCTGCACAATGTAGCCTGGCACCGCAACGCCCAGCGTACCGGCTGCAATGCCGTCCAGTATCTGAACCGGGATCATCAGCCAGGGATCGGTAAAACTGGCGGCGAGCATCGCGCGTACCGGCAGCAGCAGCAGTGCCAGCATAATGAGACGCTGATACCCCAGCGTCTCAGCGCGCGCGGCCGTCCACAGCGCCACCGGGATCATCACCGCCTGCGAGATAATCACGGTCGCCGCAGCGTAGACACCGGGGTTCATGCCACCCGGTGAAGCGGCCACACGCATACTGAGCATCGGCAGCAGGGCTGCATTCGCCAGGTGAAACAGCAGCAGCGTGATACCTGTGGTCATCAGCGGCGCGTTGCGCGTCAGGTCGGAGAGGCGCGGAACTGCGCTGCCTGCAGATGCATCCAGACCGCGCGCCGCCTGATGATCAATATCGTTTCCGCGGATAGCCAGGATAGCCAGTGAGGTCAGCAGCGCCATTGCTGTCATCAGAATAAACACCGAACCGGTACCCCAGTACCAGGTCGCTGCACCGGCAATCAGCGCCGCGCTCATGTTTCCGGCGTGATTAAACGCTTCGTTTCGCCCCATCTGCCGGTTAAAGCCGCGCTGCCCGGCCAGACCCAGCGTGATCCCTGCCAGCACCGGTGCAATAAACGCGGCAGAAACCCCGCTGATAATCTGCGTAGTGGCCACCACCCAGGTTTGCTGTGAGTACCAGAGCCACAGCGTGGCAACGGTGATCAGCGCGCAGCCGCACAGCAGCAGCAGACGTTTGTAGCGCGTCGCATCCGTAATAATACCGGCCGGCAGCGTGGCGATAAGCCCGGCCAGGCCGCCCGCTGTCATCACCAGACCGACGTCGTTTGGCTGCCAGTCACGCTGCGTTAAAAAGATCCCCAGAAAAGGGCCCAGCCCGTCTCGCACGTCAGCGAGAAAAAAGCTCACCAGACAAAGCGCCTGCAGCGATCGTATCGGCATTGCTCGTGTTCCTGATTTTTTAGTGAGAGTCAGCCTGTTAAGTAATGGCAAAAATTCAGGAAAAGTCACGAAACGTAAAAGTAACCAAATGAAAGCAATATGCGCAGCCATCCGGGCTGCCTGTGTCTGCATGCAATTATGCAGCTGCAGGTAAGCGTAGGCTGACAGCGTCAGAGGGTTGAGCGAAGGATATATGCTGAAGCGCAGAGCGAAGTATGAGCGTGCTGAAAAGCAAAAACCCGGCCATAAGGCCGGGTTTTCTGAATTTTGGTGCCCGAACCCGGAATCGAACCAGGGACACGCGGATTTTCAATCCGCTGCTCTACCGACTGAGCTATTCGGGCAACGGGGCGCATTAAACCCTACGCCGGCCGCAGCGTCAAACGCTTTTCAGCAAATACGCGCTGACTGATGACTTTTAGAGCAGCCGCGGTGCGTGCTGCTTAAATTTTGACACACTCTGCTGCGCTGCTGCGATGGATTTTTGCGGCCGGGTGCCGATAACCGTGCTGACATCCAATAAACATAAAAAGGTCCGCCATGTTCAGCACTATTGCATCAGGTATTATGTCACGCCTTGCGTGGCAAAAGCGCAGCCGCGCAACGCTCAGTTCATTGCAGGATGTGATTGCCATAATTGAGTTTACGCCGGATGGCAAAATCATTACCGCCAACGATCTGTTTCTGGAGCGTATGGGCTATACCCTGCCGGAGATTGCCGGTCAGCATCACGCACTGTTCTGTACACCTGACATGGTGCATTCGCCCCAGTACCGCGATTTCTGGCAGCGGCTCAACCGCGGCGAGGGGTTCAGCGATAAATTTCTGCGCGTGGCTAAACACAGCCGTCCGGTCTGGCTGGAAGCCAATTATGTGCCGGTGCAGGACCGCAGCGGCCGGGTGATAAAAATCGTCAAGCTGGCGAGTGACATTACGGCACATATTCTGGATACGCAGGAGCAGCGGGCCATGACGGCGGCTATCGATCGCTCAATGGCAGTCATCGCCTTTAATCTGCAGGGCGAAGTGCTGATGGCAAATGATAATTTTCTTAAAACCATGGGCTACCGGGAGCAGGAGATCCTTGGCCGGCACCACAGTCAGTTCTGTCCCCCGGAAATGCAGCAAAGTAACACCTATCGTCGCTTCTGGCAGAAGCTTAATCAGGGCGAATACATTTCCGGACAGTTTCAGCGCGTGGATAAACAGGGCCGCACCGTCTGGCTGCGTGCTACTTACAATCCGGTTTTTAATGAAACGGGCACGCTCTATAAAATCGTCAAATTCGCCACCGATGTGACCTCGCAGGTGGAGAAGAGTCAGCAGGAGCGCGACGCCGCACAGCAGGCGTACCAGACGGCACTGCAGACCAGCGAAAGCACCCGGCTGGGCGCTACGGTACTGGAGAACAGCGTGCAGACCATCAATGCGCTGGCAGGTGAACTGCATGATATCTCCGGGGATATTAATAACCTCAGCGACTCCTCCGATCGCATTGGCGCAATTGTGGAGAGTATTCGCCGTATTGCCGAACAGACCAACCTGCTGGCGCTGAACGCGGCGGTTGAGGCGGCGCGTGCCGGACAGCATGGACGCAGCTTTGCCGTGGTGGCGAATGAGGTCCGTGCGCTGGCGGAAAATATCAATCGCGCCACCACCGAAATCGAAAACCGGGTACGCGACAACCATCTGCTGGCGGAGAAAGCGCTGCAGGGCATCGCATCTAATCTGAAGCGTGCCGATCAGGGCGTGCAGCTTGCTCAGGAGGCGGGCGACATGATGGCGGAGATCCGCGACAGCTCTGGTGAGGTGGTCCGCGCGATCGGCCACGTCACCGCGACGCTGAAAGAGGAGTAGCCGCTACTGGCCTGCTGTCTGCAGCGGCGTGGCTGACGCCGGCGGCAGGAAGATATGATCGAGAATATTGCGCATTACCGGCGCGGCGGTCACGTTCTCATTGCCGCCGTTTTCCAGAATCAGCGCAATCGCCACTTTAGGATCGCTGAACGGCGCAAAGGCGGTATAAAAAATATGATCGCGCAGCCGGATCGGGATCGTTTTCGCATTATAGGTCTGGTTCTGCTTCAGGCTGAACACCTGTGACGTCCCGGACTTGGCCGCAATGCCGTATGGCGCAGTATGGAAATATTTATAACCGGTGCCGTTAGGGGCGTTAGCCATACCAAACATCGCCCGGCGCACCAGCCCCCAGTAGGGTGAGGTCGCCTCGCCAATCTGCGGCTGCGGCCTGACGGGCTGATAACGCTGCTGCCAGTGGCCACGCTGCGCTTTTGCCAGCAGATGCGGCGCGATCACTTTGCCGTTATTGATCAGCGCCACCATCGCCTTGACCATCTGAATCGGGGTGGCGATCCAGTAGCCCTGCCCGATCCCGACCGACACCGTATCGCCCTGATACCACGCTCGTTTATGCACCTTCTGTTTCCAGGCGCGGTCGGGCAGCAAACCGGCGTACTCTTCGTTGAGATCGATACCGGTTGACTTGCCATAGCCAAACTGGCTCAGCATGGTGTGAATGCGGTCGATACCCATCATAAAGGCCACCTGATAGAAAAAGGTGTCTGCCGACTCCTCAATCGCTTTGGTCACGTCCAGCATACCGTGGCCCGATTTTTTCCAGTCGCGCCAGGTACGGTGCGTGCCGGGCAGGGTCCAGGTGGGCGCACCAAAAAAGGTGGTCGCGGGCGTAATGGTGTGGGTCATCAGCGCAGAGATCGCCATATAAGGCTTTACCGTGGAAGCGGGCGGATAGAGACCCTGGGTAACGCGGTTGATAAGCGGCAAATCTTTATTCTGCAGCAGCGCTTTGTAGGCTTTATAGCTGATACCTTTTACAAACGGGTTGGGATCGTAGCTGGGACTGGAGACCATCGCCAGCACGCTGCCGTCGTGCGGATCTTCAATCAGTACCGCCGCGCGCTGGCCAGCCAGCTGCTGCTCAACATACTGCTGCAGATGCAGATCGAGGGTCAGGTAAATATTTTTACCTGCCACCGGCGGGACCTCTTTCAGCACGCGCACGATGCGGCCATGGTTGTCGACTTCAACTTCCTGGTAGCCGGTTTTGCCGTGCAGCAAAGATTCATAGTAGCCTTCAATACCCTGCTTGCCGATGTTATGGTCAGCGGCGTAGTTCTCGCCCGTGCCCGCCTCATTCAGCCGCCTGTAGTCACCGTCGTTGATTTTGGAGACGTAGCCCACCACGTGCGCCAGGTCGGCGCCATAGGGGTATTCACGATCCTGATAAGTGGCCACGCTGACGCCGGTAAAGCGAAACTGGTTCACGGCAAAGCGCGCCACCTGACGATCGGTAAGCTCTGCTTTCAGCTCGACCGGCTTATAGCGGCTGCTGTGCTGCAGCGCATGCCGGAAGGCATCAATGTCATCGGGTGTCAGATCAAGCAGCGGCGTCAGGGCGCGGAGGGTTGCCGCCATATCGCTGACTTTATAAGGCGTGACCAGTACGTCATACCAGGTGACATTGCGTACCAGCGAGATGCCGTTGCGATCGTAAATCAGCCCGCGCGTGGGGGCGACAGGGATCATTTTGATGTCGTTTTCGTTGGATCGCGTCTGATAGTAGCGGTGCTGACGGACCTGCAGACGATAGAGATTGATGCCCAGAACGATAAAGCAGGTGACCACCAGCGCAAAGGCCACCAGCGCCCGCCGGGCAAACAGTTTTTCTTCAGCTTCGAAATTACGAAAATTCATCAGGATAGGATCTCTTTATTATCGCGCTAATGATAAACAGCGTGAGCGTCAGAGCCAGCCTGAAGATGCACAAGCCTGGGTAAAAGTGTGTCAGATGTTTACGGCGGGAGGGCCGGGCGCGCCTTTAGGCGCACCCGGACACAGGCGAATTTAGTCGCCCAGCAGCACCGATTCCAGTGCAATTTTGATCATGTCGTTGAAGGTGGTCTGACGCTCTGCCGCACTGGTCTGTTCGTGCGTGCGGATATGGTCAGAGACGGTGCAGATGGTCAGCGCTTTCGCACCAAACTCTGCCGCCACGCCGTAGATCCCTGCGGCTTCCATCTCAACGCCGAGGATGCCGTACTTCTCCATGACATCAAACATCTGCGGATCGGGCGTGTAGAACAGATCCGCAGAGAAGATGTTGCCGACACGTGCGTCAACGCCCAGCGCTTTTGCTGCGTCAACGGCATTACGTACCATGTCAAAGTCAGCAATCGCTGCAAAATCGTGATCTTTAAAACGCATACGGTTTACTTTGGAGTCGGTGCAGGCACCCAGACCAATTACCACATCACGCAGTTTCACATCAGAGCGGACCGCGCCGCAGGAGCCGACACGGATGATTTTCTTCACGCCGAAATCGGTAATCAGCTCTTTGGTATAGATTGAGCAGGATGGGATCCCCATACCGTGGCCCATTACCGAAATCTTACGGCCTTTATAGGTGCCGGTGAAACCAAGCATACCGCGTACATTGTTAACTTCCACAACATCGTCCAGGAAGGTCTCAGCGATGTGCTTTGCACGCAGCGGGTCGCCAGGCATCAGTACGACGTCCGCGAAATCACCCATTTCTGCATTAATATGTGGCGTTGCCATGGTTCTTATTCCTTTTCAAAAAATTGTGCGCTGTTTTACAGCATGCTTTTGCCATAGTCCATGCTGGAGAGGCCAAAGTACGCGGCAATGGTCTGGCCGATATCAGCAAAGGTGTCGCGATAGCCCAGCGACCCCGGCTTAACGCCCGGACCGTAAATCAGGATGGGGATATGCTCACGCGTATGCTCGGTGCCTTCCCAGCTGGGATCGCAGCCGTGGTCAGCGGTCAGAATCAGGATGTCGCCCTCCTGCACTAGCGCCATCAGCTCTGGCAGACGGCGGTCAAACAGTTCCAGTCCGCCGGCATAGCCTGCGATATCGCGGCGATGACCCCAGGTTGAGTCGAAATCAACAAAGTTGGTAAAGACGATAGAGGTGTCAGGCGCCTTTTTCATCTGCTCAATCGTGGCGTCAAACAGCGCGTCGAGCCCGGTGGCTTTCACTTTCTGCGTGATACCCTGATGGGCGTAGATATCGGCAATTTTGCCTACCGAGATCACTTCCCCGCCCTTCTCATCAACCAGCTTTTTCAGCATGGTCGGTGATGGCGGCTCAACGGCCAGATCGTGACGGTTGCCGGTGCGCTCAAAGCTGCCCGCTTTATCACCCACAAACGGACGGGCAATCACGCGACCAATGTTGTAGCCGCCTTCCGTCAGCTCTTCACGGGCAATTTCACACAGTTCATACAGCCGCTCAAGACCGAACGTCTCTTCGTGGCAGGCAATCTGGAACACTGAGTCTGCTGAAGTATAGAAAATCGGTTTTCCGGTTTTCATATGCTCTTCACCCAGCTGATCGAGGATCACTGTACCGGAAGAGTGGCAGTTACCGAGATAGCCCGGCAGACCGGCGCGCTCTACCAGCTTATCCAGCAGCGCCTGCGGAAAGCTGTTCTCTTTATCGCTAAAGTAGCCCCAGTCGAACAGGACCGGTACACCGGCAATTTCCCAGTGGCCGGAAGGGGTATCTTTCCCGGAAGAGAGTTCGCTGGCGTAAGCGTAAGCGCCGATAATTTCAGCATTTGGATCCAGCCCTAGCGGAAAGCGGCCGGTCGAGAGCTCTGCCGCTTTGCCAAGACCGAGCGCGGTCATGTTTGGCAGATGTAACGGGCCTTCCCGCCCTTCATTTGCGCGACCTTCAAAACAGGCTTCAGCGATGTGACCCAGCGTATCCGATCCGGCATCACCAAATTTATCAGCATCTTTACTGGAACCGATGCCGAAGGAGTCGAGAACCATAATAAAAGCACGTTTCATGCAAGTCTCCTGCGCGCCAGGCGCGATGACAAGTCAAAAAAAAGCGATCAGATCAGTATACCTGAATGGCTGCTGTCTGGCACGCAGTAACGCCACTATTCACTGATGCGGCGATACACCACGGGCGTGGTTTCAGGCGCCTGGTCGCTCAATACGATGGCGGTTCTGACCGCCTGCGCGGCTTCCTGCCACTGCGCTTCCGAGGCGGCATGGATCACTGCCAGCGGCCGCTGCGTATCCGCACGGCTGCCCAGTGCGATCATATTGCTCAGACCTACGCTGTAGTCGATTGCATCACTGGCCTGCCGCCGCCCGCCGCCCAGCGCCACCACCGCCATGCCCAGCGCCCGCGTATCCATGGCGCTGACTATCCCTGCTTTTTCTGCATAGAGCGGTCTGCTGAAAGCCGGTGCCGGCAGGTAGTGATCCATACGCTCGACAAAATCTGCCGGCCCGTTCTGGGCCGCCACCATGCGTGCGAATACCTCGGCAGCTTTACCGTTATCCAGCACCTGCTGCAGTTTCTGCCGCGCTTCCGTGTCATTCGCTGCCAGCTGGCCGGAAATCAGCATGTCGGCGCAAAGCGCCATAGTGACCTCATACAGACGCGGATTACGCGCCTCGCCGGTCAGGAACTGCACGGCCTCGCGCACCTCCAGCGCGTTACCGGCGGTGGATGCCAGAACCTGATTCATATCAGTAAGCAGCGCAGTGGTTTTGCATCCCGCGCCGTTCGCTACCCGCACAATCGCCTGCGCCAGTTGTTCCGACGCGGCAAAGGTGGGCATAAAGGCGCCCGAGCCTACTTTGACATCCATCACCAGCGCATCCAGCCCTTCTGCGAGTTTTTTCGCGAGGATTGAAGCGGTAATCAGCGGTATGGAGTCAACCGTGGCGGTAATATCGCGCGTGGCGTAAAAGCGTTTGTCCGCGGGTGCCAGCGAGCGGGTCTGGCCGATAATTGCCACACCCACCTGTTTGATTATGTCGCGGAAACGATCGTCGCTGGGATAGATATCAAAGCCCGGAATGGCCTCAAGCTTATCCAGCGTGCCGCCGGTATGGCCGAGGCCGCGTCCGGAGATCATCGGCACATATCCACCGCAGGCGGCGACCATTGGGCCCAGCATCAGAGAGGTCACATCGCCTACACCACCGGTTGAGTGTTTATCCACTACCGGGCCGTTGAGCTGCAGTGACTGCCAGTTCAGGACCGATCCTGAGTCGCGCATCGCCATGGTAAGCGCAACGCGTTCCTGCAGGTTCATATCATTAAAATAGATGGTCATCGCCAGCGCAGCGATTTGTCCTTCCGAAACGGTTTCGTCGCGCACACCATTGATGAAAAAGCGGATCTCCGCCTCGCTCAGCGGCTGTCCGTCACGTTTTTTACGAATGATTTCCTGTGGCAGGAACAAGATTGCCTCCCGTGATTGGTGGTATGTACGCGGCGCATAAATGCGGCCCCTACGGAAATATTGGATTCCGTACCCCGTAGGGGGCGCATTCATGCGCCCCTGGCCGGATGCCGCGACGGGATTTAACCCGGGCGCTATCAGTAACCCGCTTTGCTGCCGCTGGTGGCGTGGCCCAGCGTGTTGAGCAGATTTGCCAGCAGGCTGGAGGCGCCGAAGCGGAAGTGACGGGCATCCGCCCAGCCTTCACCGAGGGTATCGTCGGCCAGCTTCAGGTAAAGAGCGGCATCTTCTGCAGTACGTACACCGCCGGCCGGTTTAAACCCAACCTGCTGCTGCACGCCTTTATCGCGAATAACCTGCAGCATGATAGCGGCAACGTCCGGCGTGGCATTCACCGGCACTTTACCGGTTGAGGTTTTAATAAAATCAGCCCCGGCATCAATCGCAATTTCTGATGCCGCACGGATCAGCGCCTCTTCTTTCAGCTCGCCGGTCTCAATAATAACTTTCAGCAGTACGCCCGCTGCCGCACATGCTTCTTTGCACGCTTTCACCAGCGTAAAGCCGGTATCGCGATCGCCTGCCATAAGGGTGCGATAGGGAAACACCACATCCACTTCATCAGCACCGTAAGCAATCGCCGCGCGCGTTTCCGCCAGTGCGATCTCAACGTCTGCATTACCGTGCGGGAAGTTGGTCACGGTCGCAATACGCACCTCAGGCGTGCCCTGCTCGCGCAGCGTTTTACGCGCGATTGGAATAAAGCGTGGATAGATACAGATAGCCGCAGTATTGCCCGCAGGTGATTTTGCCTGATGACACAGCGCAATGACTTTTTCATCAGTGTCATCGTCATTCAGGGTAGTAAGATCCATCAGTTGCAGCGCGCGCTGCGCAGCAGCATTAAGGTCGGTCATAACAGGCTCCGGAGGTCAGGCCAGCAGCAAGCTGCCGGGTAATGTGATTATTTTAACAATTTTGCTGAACTGTCATTGCGAATCAGATCACATAAAAAAGAGATATCATTCACTCATTACATGAAAATGTCGTCATAAGTCGCTTTTTTAGGCTTAGAAAAGGCGAAACGACGCACAATGCAGATGTAATTATTATCACAAAATAGAGCGCTGAATGGTATCACCTGATAAACAACAGAGGGCTGATCAGGAAGAAAACGCAAAAATACGCAGGCTGTTCTGCCACAGCGCATCGGCAATCACATCAGCCGGTTCAGGACGCAGTGTGCACAAGACTTCAAACACATTACGCGCCCGCTCTGGCCGGTTAGGCTGACCCTGAAAACCCTGCAGTGGCATATCGGGGGCGTCAGTCTCCAGCAGCAGTGACGCCAGCGGCAGGCTGGCAATGGTATGGCGGGTTTTACTGGCGCGCTCATAGGTAATGGTGCCTCCCACGCCAATGGCATAACCGAGCTGAATAAAGCGCTCTGCCTGCTGCTGGCTGCCGGCGAAGCCATGCACAACGCCACGCCGCGGCAGGTTGTGTCGCCGCAGCAGCATCGCCAGTTGATCGTGAGTACGACGCGAGTGCAGGATCACCGGCAGATCAAAGCGTTTTGCCAGCGTGAACTGCGCGTTCAGCAGTCGCGTCTGCTTTGCAAAATCGGGATCGCTCATATAGAGATCCAGCCCGATCTCACCGATCGCTATACAGTCTTTGTCTGCCTGTTGCAGATACTCAGCGAGCAGATCCAGATGATCGTCATGATGACGGACTATATTGATCGGATGCAGCCCCAGCGCCGCATAAAGCGCCGGATAATTTTTTGCCAGCTGCATCACGCGTGCGAAACGGCTTGCGTCTGTGGAGGGCACAATAATGCGCTCCACGCCGGCTGCGGCGGCCTGCGCAATGCTTGCAGCCGGATCGTCAGTAAACGGCGGGAAATCAAAGTGGCAGTGCGTGTCGATAAATTTCATGCCAGCGATCCTTCATCCCATGCAGCATCATTCCCTGCCAGCGGCGGCGTGTGTAACGGCCGCGCGTCCGGCGCGTTTGCAGCCGCGGCGGGCGGCGCGATCGGCAGCGATCGGCGTGCCGGCTCTGCATCACTCAACCACTGCCCCAGCGTAGCCAGAAAGTAGCGTCCGCTGCGCCGGCCAAGATGATAATCCTGATTCAGCGCGGCAACGCGGCTGCCGAGCGCCATGCTGGCCAGCGGGCGCGGTGGGCAAATTTCCACAACACGCAGGTTACCCGGCGGCTGTTCAATGAACTGCTGGATCTCGCGATAGCTCGCTTCATGATGATGCAGGATGTTGATCATCGGCTGCAGCGCACTGTCACCCAGCCAGCGCTCCATCCGCTGAAACCATTTCGGCGTGTAGAACATCTGTGAAGGCGTTGTCCGGATCACCACAACGGTATCCGCGCCGCGCCGCGCGGCTTCGCGCACCGGAATCGCATCGCTGATGCCGCCATCCAGATAGCTGACGCCATCCATCAGCACGCCGCTGCGATAAAAGCCCGGGATAGCGCTGGACGCTTTAATAATGTCATGCCAGGTCAGGTCGTCCGGGCTGAAATAGTGCGCCTGGTAATCGTCACTGCGGCAGGCACACATATAAAATTCGCTGCCGCCAGCAAACAGTTTCTGCGCGCTGCTGAGTGCCAGCGGAAATTCACTGCGGGTGATATCGATGAGCCAGTCGAGATCGATCAGATGGCCACCACGCACAAAGCGCAGCGGATCAAAAAACTGTTTGCTGGTGGTATAACGCGTAATAACACGCCGTGCATAGCCCGGCTGGGCGCAGACAAAGGCAGAGAGGTTCTGTGCGCCAGCTGACGTGCCCAGCAGCAGATGAAAGGGATTGAAGCCTGCCCGCTGAAATTCGTCCAGTACGCCTGCGGTAAACACACCGCGCTGGCCGCCACCTTCGCATACGAGTGCAATTTTACGGGATTTAAAAGGCTGAAGCGCCAGCGGTTCGAATGAACCCAGTGACACCGGAATGCGTATACCCAATGATGTGCCCTCAGTCGTTGCTGCTCTGAGGGAGGCCAGAGCGGCATCCCGGAGAACCAGTCATTGTCATTCCCTGACCCACTGCACGGGCAGTTGCGACGGCAGACCCTGCCATCAATGACTGGCCTCCGCTTTACATCACTAGCGGGTTACTGCAATTGATGTGTCTGGTCAGAGTTTTTTGCGCCCGGTAAACAGGCTAACCAGGAACAGAATAATACCGACAATAAAGACAATTTTAGCTGCCCATGCTGCCGTGCCTGCCAGACCGCCGAATCCTAAAGCTGCCGCGATCAGTGCAATGACCAGAAAGATAATACCCCAACGAAACATAAGCCTCTCCTTTACCATAGTAGAAATCGAACTGCTTATTCTTCACTTCACTGTTGTAATACGGAACAGCATCGGAATGATGCCGTTCCGTCTGCGTTAAGATTTCACCTTGAGGTCATTCTTCACGCTTTTCACGCCTTCAATGGCTTTTGCGATCTTCTCAGCACGCTCAGACTGTGCCTGATTCGCCACTTCTCCTGACAGCTGAACCACGCCATCGGTGGTTTCCACCTTCACATTGCGCGATGGAACGATGTCGTCTGCTAACAGCTTAGCTTTAATTTCGCTGGTTGTGGCGGCATCACCGGCATAACCTTTCAGCGAGCCTTCTTTATTGTCTCTGACGTGTAGTTTGTCACTGACGGATTTCACTCCTTCAACTTTCTGCACCAGGGCGACAGCCTTTTCAGCCTGATCCTGCGAGGCAACAAAACCGCTTAATGTCACCACACCCTGCTGCGTTTTGACGGAGATATCCGTGCTTTTAATTGCGTCATCATCAACCAGTGCCGCTTTGGCTTTAGCTGTAATGCCGCTGTCATCCATAAAACCATCGACTTTTTTCATAGAACTATCGATTTTGGAACCCGTCGAGCTGGTATCAGCAGCGAATGCTGCACCGCTTAACAGCGCCGTACCGGCCAGTGCAGCAATCAGGGTCTTGGCAATCTTAGTCTTATTCATCGATATGATCCTTCTATCAGTTAATTCACCCGCAAGCGCGAATGCACAACAGCTAACGGCGCCGTTGCTTAGATGGACGTAACCAGACTCGCAGGCCTGTTTTTTCGTCCGACAGAACAATCATAGTAGGGATTACAGCTTTTGCTGGCTTTTGTGGTTGATATCTCGCCAGAAAGTCAGGATTGCAGCGTAATTAAGAGGAGTCTGTAACCAAAAAAACAGGACCAGTAATGACTGGTCCTGATAATAAGAGGGGAATCAGTGTTCGCGGGTTTTACGGAATATCACATCAGGATAGCGTTCCTGTGTAATATTCAGGTTAACCATCGTGGGCGCAATATAGGTGAGGTTATCTCCCCCATCCAGCGCCAGGTTAACTTCATTTTTACGCTGGAAGTCATCAAACTTCTTCGCGTCGCTGCACTCGACCCAGCGGGCGGTGGAAACGTTGATCGCTTCATAGATAGCTTCAACGTTATATTCGCTCTTGAGGCGGGCTACCACCACGTCAAACTGCAGCACGCCGACGGCACCTACAATCAGATCGTTGTTGTGAACCGGGCGGAACACCTGCACCGCGCCCTCTTCAGAGAGCTGAACCAGGCCTTTCAGCAGCTGCTTCTGCTTGAGCGGATCGCGCAGGCGGATGCGGCGGAACAGCTCTGGCGCAAAGTTCGGAATGCCGGTGAACTTCATCGTCTCACCCTGAGTAAAGGTGTCACCGATCTGAATAGTACCGTGGTTATGCAGACCAATGATATCGCCGGGGAACGCCTCTTCAACATGCGAGCGATCGCCGGCCATAAAGGTCAGCGCATCAGAAATCACCACATCTTTCCCGGTACGCACCTGCCGCAGTTTCATGCCCTTTTCATAACGGCCCGATACCACACGCATGAACGCCACGCGGTCGCGGTGTTTGGGATCCATATTCGCCTGAATCTTGAAGACAAAACCACTGAACTTCTCTTCGCGGGCTTCCACGATGCGGGAGTCCGTTTTGCGCGGCATCGGCGCAGGCGCCCAGGAGACCAGGCCATCCAGCATGTGATCGACCCCAAAGTTACCCAGCGCAGTCCCGAAGAACACCGGCGTCAGTTCGCCGTTCAGAAACAGCGACTGCTCAAATTCGTGTGAGGCGCCCTGCACCAGCTCCAGCTCATCACGCAGCTGCTGTGCCAGCTCTTCGCCTACCGCCGCATCGAGATCGGGATTAGCCAGTCCTTTTACAATGCGCACGTCCTGAATGGTATGGCCTTTACCGCTCTGATAGAGATAGGTTTCATCTTTATAAAGGTGGTAAACCCCTTTAAACAGCTTGCCGCAGCCGATTGGCCAGGTGATGGGCGCGCAGGCGATCTTCAGCTCGCTTTCGACCTCATCCAGCAGCTCCATCGGATCGCGGATGTCGCGGTCCAGCTTGTTCATAAAGGTGATGATAGGCGTATCGCGCAGGCGGGTCACTTCCATCAGCTTACGGGTACGATCCTCGACCCCTTTCGCCGCATCGATAACCATCAGACAGCAGTCAACCGCCGTCAGCGTGCGATAGGTATCTTCCGAGAAGTCTTCATGTCCCGGCGTATCCAGCAGGTTGACCAGGCTTTCACGATAGGGAAACTGCATGACCGAGGTGGTGATTGAAATACCACGCTGCTTCTCCATTTCCATCCAGTCTGATTTAGCATGCTGGCTGGAGCCGCGACCTTTAACGGTACCGGCGGTCTGGATAGCCTGTCCGAACAGCAGGACTTTTTCGGTGATTGTGGTTTTACCGGCGTCCGGATGCGAGATGATCGCAAAGGTACGGCGGCGCGCCACTTCTTCTAAAAAGGGAGCATTAGACATGAGTGCGTTCTTCTTCAGGGCGGCGCGTCTGTAACGCGCGGCAGATAAATCGTTCCGGAACCTGTCCGGTGGGTAACAGTGCCAGTGGCAACGCCGCGGCGTCACTGCACAGCAGCCTGTTCGCGGCTGCGCTGGCGGTGCTCCGGTTATCCGGTCAGCGTTGAGGCGGCATAGCATACAATATTTCAGCAGGCGGGGAAATCACGACTGTACCGGGCAGGCCCCCGTGCGGCCCCGGCTGTGCCCGGAGGTTCCGGGGCGAATGGCAATCAGTTCACAATGCGAATCCGTCGCATTCAGCATGTTGAATAATTCCATTTATATTCAATGGCATAAATTAAAATTTAGTGCAAAAAACCCTTCACAAAAAAGCTGACATTGCTGCATAATTCACCGTAATTTTTCTGACTGCTTAATAAGGACGCAGCGATGCTAACTGCTGAAATGACCTCTCGCCTGAACGACCAGCTCAATCTGGAATTCTTTTCTGCCAACCTCTATCTGCAGATGAGTGCCTGGTGCAGCGATAAAGGATTCGAAGGGGCCGCCTCTTTCCTGAAAATGCATTCGCGTGAAGAGATAGAGCATATGCAGCGCCTGTTCGATTACGTCAGCGACGCGGGTTCAATGCCGGTGCTGGGAAGCATAGCGGCACCGGCCATCAGCTGGAATTCACTGAGCGATGTGCTGAGCGAAGCGCTGAAGCATGAGCAGCTGATCACAAAGAAAATCAACGAACTGGTGCACACCGCGCTGACATCGCAGGACTACTCCACGTTTAATTTCCTGCAGTGGTATGTTGCTGAGCAGCATGAAGAAGAGAAATTGTTTAAAACCGTACTGGATAAGCTGGCGCTGGTGGGTAATAAAGGTGAAGGTCTGTTCCTGGTGGACAAAGATCTGGGCCGCATGAACGTCGAAGGTCACGGTCAGTCATAAAAAAGATGACATACAGCAAGCAGCAGCGCCCGGTTTTGCCGGGCGTTTTTTTATGGGCTTATTCCAGCGCTTTCAGCCGCAGCTCTGAAGGCTGCGGGCGGCCAAACAGATAGCCCTGAAACAGCGTACAGCCCTCTTCTTGTAGCTTTACAAACTGCTCATTGTTTTCCACGCCTTCTGCGGTGATCTGAATATCCAGACTGCGACTCATGCCGGTTATTGCCCGGATAATCGCCAGCGCTTCGCGGCTGTCGGCCATGTCATTGATAAAGGACTTATCGATTTTGATCTTATCGAACGGGAAAGAGCGCAGATAGCTCAGCGAAGAGTAACCGGTGCCAAAATCATCCAGCGCAATCTGTACGCCCAGCGCTTTAAGATTCTGCAGCGTACGGATATTGCCCAGCGTATCATCCAGCAGGACCGACTCCGTGATCTCCATTTCCAGACGATGCGGTGCCAGCCCGGACTCCTGCAGCGCTCCTTCGACTACCGATACCAGCGAGCTGTTTTTAAACTGCAGCGGTGAGAGGTTTACCGAAACGGACTGTTCAGTGTTCCAGCTCTGCGCCTCACGACACGCCTCATACAGCGCATAGGCACCCAGCATATGAATAAGCCCGGTCTCTTCAGCTATCGGGATAAAATCGACCGGCATAATCAATCCTTTTACCGGGTGATGCCAGCGCATCAGCGCTTCATAACCGATAATGCCGTTCTGACTGGTAATAGGCTGATAGTAGAGCCGGAGCTGCCGCCCGGTAATGGCGTCGCGCAGATCGTTTTCAATGATGCGCCGGCTGCGTGCCTGATCGTCCATCTCTGCCGTAAAGTGTTCATAGCGGTTACGGCCGTTGCGCTTCGCTTCATAGAGCGCCATATCGGCGCAGCGCAGCATATGTTCCGGTGTGTTGATGGCCTGGGTCGTCAGCGCGATGCCCACGCTCAGGCCCACGGCAAGGTTATGCCCTTCGACATTCATTGGCGGCTGGATCGCCTCGATCAGACGCCGGGCCACTGTGGCCGCTTCGCCGGCGTTATGGATATCGGGCAGCACAATAGCAAATTCATCGCCGCCGATGCGTGCCAGCGTATCACGCTCACGCAGTACGCTGCGCAGCCGCTTAGCCACCACGCGCAGCAGATCGTCACCAATCTGGTGACCCAGCGCATCATTCACATTTTTAAAATTGTCGAGGTCGAGACAAAGCGTGGCGCTGATCTGGTTCTGTGCCGTACCGTTACGCAGCGCTTCGCTGAGTTTTTGCCGGAACAGAATCCGGTTAGGCAGACTGGTCAGGTTGTCATGATGCGCCATGTGATGAATACGTGCATCCGCTTCACGCTGGTCGGTCACATCTTCAACAATCAGCATGACATAATTTTGCCGCATATCTTTGCCGGTGATGGTGGTGGCGCGGGTATGCAGTACCCGCTCA
This sequence comes from Pantoea sp. SIMBA_079, assembly GCF_046940275.1. Lineage (NCBI taxonomy): Bacteria > Pseudomonadati > Pseudomonadota > Gammaproteobacteria > Enterobacterales > Erwiniaceae > Pantoea > Pantoea sp. SIMBA_079. The sequence continues at coordinate 167,487 of NZ_JAWRYR010000003.1, forward strand.
CCGCTGGCGGTCAGCAGCAGCTGCTCGCGGGCGTGAATGCCTTCACTGCGCAGCGCAATATCTGCCAGACTATTAAAGTAGTCGCTCAGTTCGGCAGACATGCACTCATGCGGACGCTTATGCATGAGCAGCGAACGGCTAAGCCCAAACAGCTGCTCGGCCTTGGCGTTAACCATCAGAATTTCGCGGCTGATGGCATCCTCCACGATCACGCAGGAGGGAATGTTGCTGATGATGGTGTCGAGAAAGGTCGACAGCTCGGACATTCTGGTACTCTGCGCCTGCGCCAGATCGCGCGCGCGCAAAAGTTGCTGCTCATTTTCACGTCGTTCAGTGACATCGCGCGTGATTTTGGCAAACCCGATCAGGTGTCCACTCTCATCATGAATTGCGTCAATAACCACATGCGCCCAGAAGGCCGATCCATCCTTTCGGTAGCGCCATCCCTCATCCTCGAACCGCCCGGTTTTTAACGCAATGCCCAGGTTTGCATCCGGCAGATGGAGCTGGCGATCGTGCGCGCTGTAAAAGAGTGAAAAGTGCTGTCCCACAATCTCATCTGCGCGGTATCCTTTAGCGCGCTGCGCCCCGGCGTTCCAGTTAACAACCCGCCCTTTCAGGTCCAGCATGTAGATAGCGTAATCGGTGACGCCTTCCACCAGCAGCCGAAACGTTTTTTCATGTTCGCGCTGCTGGCGCAGCAGCGCCTGCTGTTCAGTGCAGTCGCGCGTAATTTTCGCATAGCCAATCAGTTTGCCGGCATCGTCACGAATTGCGTCGATGATAACGTGCGCCCAGAACGCGGAACCATCTTTACGGTAGCGCCACCCCTCGTCCTCAAAACGTCCGGTTTTAAACGCGGTCGCCAGATTCTTTTCCGGAATATGCTTCAGACGATCCTGCGCGCTGTAAAAACGGGAAAAGTGTTGTCCGACAATCTCCTCCGCCACGTAACCTTTTGTCCGCTGAGCGCCGGCATTCCAGTTTTCAACGTTACCCTCCAGGTCCAGCATATAAATCGCATAATCGGTCACGCCCTCTACCAGCAAACGAAAGCGCTGCTCCTGTTCACGCTGCCTGCGCTGCTGCGTCTGCTGCTGCGTACAGTCGCGGGTAATTTTGGCAAAGCCCAGTAACTCACCCTGCTCATCCCGGATGGCGTCGATCACGACGTGTGCCCAGAACGCGCTGCCATCTTTGCGATAGCGCCAGCCTTCGGTTTCAAATTTACCCACGGTGGCGGCAACAGAGAGACCGCGCTGCGGCGCGCCGTTTTTACGATCCTCTTCGCTATAAAACAGCGCAAAATTTTTACCCACGATCTCCTCTGGCGTATACCCTTTGGCGCGCTGGGCACCGGGATTCCAGTTAGTAACGGTACCGTCAGGTTTGAGCATGTAAATGGCGTAATCTACGACGCTCTGTACCAGCAACCGATACATGACGTCAGAGTTATTGTTCATATTTTGTGCCTGTTCTGGCCTGATACAGCATCGGCTTTTCAGAAGATTCTTAATTATTTCAGACTTAAACGCAAAAGTGCAGCGCTGACAAGCGCTAATCGATTTCAGACGAAATCTGGTAGTGGTGTTATCGGCAGTGGCGAGAAAACGTTCAGAGAAATGCATCATTCACTGTGGCTACCTGCTATTTATGGCAGGTCAGCCGTACAGGGGTGTGCAGAAAAACAGCATGCCGGAAAAGCCGGCATGGAGAGAGAGGAAATACGCTGTCGCTGGTCTAGCGGGCTGCCAGCTGCTGCATTACCGGCAGCCACAAATCGGTCATCATCCCGTTGCCGCCGGTAAGCGGGTCGCGCGGGGGCATGGGCACGCGCTGAATTTGCTCTCTGGCCGCACGCAGCCGCGAGGGCTCATCGCGTATCGTCTCAGGCGTCATTCCTTCCGGATAGGCTCCCACCATGAAAAAGTCTTCTGATGCGTAAACCTGTTTATGTCCGACGCCAGCCGGGATCAGTACCGCATCGCCTTCACGCAGCACCACCATACGGCCGCTGTCGCCGCCCAGCAGAATCTCTGCCCAGCCCGCCCCGACACCCAGCACTTCATGGGTGTTCGGGTGATAGTGCGTATAAGGAAATACCGGTGCACGCCATGCGGCAGGCCAGCCGCTGGCGGTGAACGTCGTTTCAAACCAGCGTGCGCTATCCTCAGTTTCATCCGGCACCACGCGCGGCCAGATAATCAGCGGCAGCGGACTGTTCGGCACGCCGCCGCTGGCGTGGGACAGACGAAGATACTGCGGGTTAAAAGAGGCGCCTGCTGAAAAAGTGCCGGCAGCAAACGACATCGATAACAGCAGGCTGGAAGAACAGGACGCCATGAACGTGCTCCGACAAATAATGTTAATTAATTGTGGCAAGTTCAGGCGGCAATGCAATGTGGCAATATCTGAAAAAGTCTCTGTTAATTAGGTGCTTAGTAACTTAAGCCAAATTTTTCGTTCCGGTTTTACCGCTTTGTGATGGCGATCCCGATCCGGAAAGGAAGTTGCGGATGTGCATTCAGGCCGTTTTATCCAGCTCACACCGCACGCTCACAAAATCGGGTAGCTCATTCACACGTTCAGGTGGCAGCGGCCTGCCGAGCAGGTAGCCCTGCAGCGTGTCGCAGCCGAGGCTGGTCAGAAAAGCCTGCTGATCGGGCGTCTCCACCCCTTCAGCCACCACTTTGAGATCCAGCGACTGTGCCAGCGCGACAATAGCGGCCACAATAGTGGCATCCTCAGAATGTGCCTGCAGCTCGTTCACGAATGCGCGATCGATCTTCAGTTCACTGGCGGGCAGCCGCTTCAGATAGAGCAGGCTCGAGTAGCCGGTCCCGAAGTCGTCAATCGACGCCTTTACGCCCATGCTGGTAAGTTCAGTCAGGATACGCACGCTCTCTTCCGGATCGCGCATCGCCGTGGTCTCAGTCACCTCCAGCGTCAGCTGCTCTGGCGGGATCTGATGCGTTTTCAGCGCCTGCGTTACGGTGGTAATCAGGCTGCACTGTTCAAACTGCAGCGCAGAAAGGTTAACCGCAACTGACCAGTTGATATGCCCCTCCTGATGCCAGCAGTGCAGCTGGCGACACGCTTCGTTGATCACCCAGTTGCCTATATTGATGATCAACCCGGTTTTTTCCGCCCCCGGCAGGAACATATCAGGCGTGAGCAGCCCACGCTGCGGGTGCTGCCAGCGCAGCAGCGCTTCAAACCCGAGAATCGGCCCGCCGGGTGCGCAATATTTCGGCTGGTAAAACAGCCGCAGTTCATTATTCTCCAGCGCATGCCAGAGATCGTTGTTAAGCTGCAGCTGCGACTGCGCCAGAATATTCATTGAGGGCTGGAAGAAGGTGTACCCGTTGCGACCATTGTGTTTGGTGTGGTACATCGCCGCATCGGCGTTAAACATCAGCTCACGCTCATCTCTGCCGTCGCCGGGATAAACAGCAATCCCGAGACTTAAAGAGACCATTAATTCATAACGCGATATGGCGAATGGCCGATCGACGGCCTTAACCAGCATATCTGCCACCGAGGCGGCGTCGTTAGGATCGTCAATCTCCAGCAGCAGCACAAACTCATCTCCGCCCATTCGCGCCAGCGTATAGTGCCCCTGCATCTGACCCATCATGCGTTCCGTCACGCTGACCAGCAGCTTGTCACCGGTATGATGCCCAAAAGCATCGTTAATGGCTTTAAAACCATCAAGATCCATAAACATCAGTGCAAACTGCGACTTCTCACGATTGGCTTTACTGATAGCCTGATCGAGCCGATCCTCCAGCAAAATGCGATTGGGCAGCCGGGTCAGATTGTCATGCAGCGCCAGCTGAGCCAGTTCACGGTTCGCCTCTGCCAGCGAACGCGCCAGGATTGACGTGCGCGCCTGCATACGCGCATCCAGCATAGACACCAGCAGCGTAATGCCGAGTATCGCCAGCGTCACAACGGTAACAATCATCGCCAGCCAGTCGCTGTTTACCCCGTGGTGTGTGACGTGGCTGCTCGCCGGAAAACTGGCCGCGGCCATACCGGTGTAGTGCATGCCGGCAATGGCACACCCCATGACAATAGAGGCGCCAAAACGCAACAGCGTTACCCGGCCATAGCTGTGGCGCAGGTGAAAGGCCAGCCAGAGCGCGGCCCCTGACGCGAGCAGCGCAATCAGCACAGAAATTGCGATCCAGCCCCGGTTCCAGATAATACCCGGCATAAACATCAGCGCTGCCATGCCGGTATAGTGCATGGCTACCACACCCGACCCCAGGACCAGCGCTCCGCCTGCCAGCCGCTGCCACGGCAGTTCTCCCACGCAAACCAGCCGCAGGGCAAAAATTGAAGCCAGAATGGCGACCAGCATCGATGCTGCAGTGAGTACGGGATCGTAGCTCATCTCCATATCGAGGTTCATGGAGAGCATGCCGATAAAGTGCATCGCCCAAATGCCTACGCCCATGGCAAAACCGCCGCCCAGCAGCCAGATGAGCGCGACGCGACCTGACGAGGAAGCTACCCGGCCGGCCATATCCAGCGCAGTAAATGAGGCCAGCATGGCCACAATAATTGAAACGATAACCGTAAATGAATCGTATGACGTCACGAGCATAGGGAAGTCCGGATTAACGCTGTTTCCAGCTATAAAGTCGTGCAAACGGCATCCCTGCAGCTTTTGAACCGCTATCGTCCTTCCTGAACGAGGCAGCAATCCAGCCCTCTTCCCGCGCCAGATGACAGCAGGCTAACAGGCACCAGCGCCAGCCACTGTTATGACTGCATTATCGGCATGCCGGAGAAAAGAATGAGTAAAAAAAGCGTATCAGATATTAGACGTACTACCAGCCTGAACTATAGTAAATAAAACTGATGTAAATCATAAAGCAGCCTCAGGATTAGTATTGAGGCAGCACAAAGGATTGCCTGAATTTTCTTTTTCTACGGTATCTTACGGGTTCGCTTCTTATTGACAGGCCAGGTGAAAAAGCATCGACTCCGGATAATCAGTAAGGAATGATTATGAAAACCAAGCTTTTTCTTATGGCCGCCGGCCTGTATGCAGGATTAACGTCCGTGGCGGCACTGGCAGCCACCACCACCGGGGCGATCAACGCCACGCTCACGCTGACCACCGGATGTCTGGTCAATGGTCAGTCGGCCACAACCGGCGTAAATTTCGGTACCCTGAACTTTGGCAGCAGCGCAGCCACCTTTGATACGCTGAATGCCACGCTGGTGGGCGCAGCCGGTAGCGGTATCTATGTGCGCTGCACAACCGGACAGACCTTTAATGTACAGGTCACCAGCAGCAGCGGCGCGCCGGGCACGGTTTACGGCACCGTCAGCGGCCAGCCACGCTATCTCATTCTGGGTTCTGATAATACCCAGGGCATCGCCTATACCCTTTACAGTGACGCCGCCTTTACCACTGCGATAGCGAACAACACCAACATCGCCGCCAGCGGTACTACCGATCCAACTCTGGGCACCAACTATGCCATTTATGGTCGGGTAGTTGGCGGCGGCTTTAATCCGCTTATCCCGGCAGGTACCTATACCGATACCATAAACGTGGCGGTGAATTACTGAGTACGGTGTACGCGCAGTGAGGGTCACGACCCACTTCTGGCGGGTAGCGGGGCTGATAGCGCTGCCCGCCTGCCTGCCGGTGCATGCGCTGTCCACGGCAAGCTTTCAGGTCGCTGCATCCATTGTGGCGGGCTGTGTGGTGTCTGGCAGTAACACCGGCGTGTTTGGCACGCTCAATTTCGGCACGCAATCAGGTGTGGCTACGGGAAATCTCAGCGCAAGCTACCTGCAGAGCACGACGTTAAACCTGGCCTGCACGCCAGGCACCGCCGTCAGCATGAGTATTAATGGAGGCGCTAACTACACCTCAACCCGCAATCTCAAACATACCAGCAGCACCAATACCGTCGCCTATCGGCTCTACAGCAATGCCGCCCTGACTGCACCTATACCTGTCAACAGCGCTATAGCCCTGAACTACAGCAATGCGAACACGATTACGCTGCCTGTCTATGGTCAGCTGACGCTGCCTGGCGCTGCGCGAGCCGGAACCTATACCGACACGCTGACCGTCACCCTGAGCTGGTGATGCTGAAAAAAAAAGGATGAACCATGAGAAATCTGTGTGCGCTGTTTTTGCTGTTAATGGCTCCTGCAGGCCAGGCAGCCAATTCGCTGATGATCTGGCCCATTGATCCCGCCATAGCCTCTGAAGATAAAGCCAGCGAGCTCTGGCTGGAGAACCGCGGCAGTAGCAGTACGATTATGCAGGTGCGCATTTTTGCCTGGCAGCAGCGTGAGGGTCAGGAGCAGTATCAGGAGCAGTATCAGACGCAGCAGCAGGTGGCCGCCAGTCCGCCAATGGTACGGCTGGAGCCGGGTCAAAAACAGCTGGTGCGCCTGATCAAGCAGACCCCTCCGCCTGCCGGTGAGGAGAGCGCCTATCGCGTGGTTCTGGATGAGATCCCGGCGCCGCGTAAACCTGGTGAGAATCAGGCCGGGCTTAATTTTCAGATGCGCTACTCCGTTCCGCTGTTCATCTACGGCAGCGGCCTGACGCGCGACAGCGCAAAAGCGGTGCTGAGCTGGCGCGAAGTCAGCAGCGGCGGCAGGCGCTGGCTCGAGCTGACTAACAGCGGCAGCGGTCATGCGCGCCTGAGCAATGTTCGCGCCGGCGGAACAGCCCTGGGCAGCGGCCTGTTTGGCTACGTGCTGGCACACAGCAGCCAGCGCTGGCCCGTCAGTCAGCCTTTACGCGGTGAGCTGGCAGCCGATGTCAACAATCGCGCCTGGCGCAGCACCGCCGCACGCTGATGACGCCTGCGCCCTCGCGTTATCTGCTGCTGAGCAGCGTACTGATTATCCTGCCAGCGACCGGGCGTGCAGAGAGCTGGTCTGCGCTGCCGCCCCCGCCCGCGCTGGAGAGCAGCGCACAGGGACAGCAGCTGATGCTGGAGCTGATTATCAATCAGCGTGCGCGGGGTGATATTGTCGCCGTGGAACATCAGCAGGATCATTTCTGGCTGCGCCGCAGCGATTTGCTGCAGGCAGGAGTAGCGGCAGAAAAGCTGCCGGATGAGCGGGTCGATCTCCGTCAGCTGCCCGGCGCTGATGTCACCTATGATGAAACCCGGCAGCGGCTGCTGCTGACGGTGCCGCCGGACTGGCTGCCGGCGCAGCGGCTCGGGCAGTCTGAGCAGCGTCCCCGTTTTCCGGGACGTGCCAGCAACGGGGCGCTGCTGAATTACGACTTTTATCTGACCCACACTGCCCGTGCCGGCTCACGCCTCTCCTCATGGAATGAGTTGCGGCTGTTCGGCCCGGCGGGACAGTTCTCCTCTAACGGCGTCTATACGCAGCAGCTGAATGGATCGCTCAGCGGCCAGCAGGAAGGCTATCTGCGTTACGACACCTGGTTCAGTAATGAGAATGAAGACGCAGCGATCAGCTGGCGGCTGGGCGACGTTATCACTGACGCCCTGAGCTGGAGCAACAGCGTGCGGCTGGGCGGGATTCAGATAGCACGCGACTTCAGCGTGCGTCCCGATTTAGTAACCTATCCGCTGCCCGCCTTCAGCGGCCAGGCGGCGGTGCCCTCCTCGGTCGATCTGTTTATCAACGGTTATCGCAGTGCGCAAACAGCAGTGCAGCCCGGTCCGTGGTCGCTGACCAACGTGCCGTTTGTCAATGGTGCCGGGGATGCGGTGATCACCACCACCGATGCGCTGGGACGCCAGGTTACCACGACACTGCCCTTTTACGTGTCGGCCAGCCTGCTCAAACGCGGTCTGGCTGATTACGCCTTTTCCGCCGGAGCTGTCCGGCAAAATTATGGTGTGAAAAGTGCTGACTACGGTGCCGCCGCGGCGAGTGGCTCCTATCGCTACGGTCTCAGCGACTGGCTGACGCTGGAGTCGCACGCCGAGGGCAGTAATGAGGTTGTCATGGGTGGCGCGGGTGGCCTGCTGAAAGCAGGCAGCCTGGGCGTGATCAACGCGGCAGTGGCGCAGAGCAACGCGCAGGGCCAGGGCGGCACGCAGTACAGCTGGGGATATCAGTATAACAACAGCTGGTTCAGTCTCGGCACTCAGCATATCCTGCGCGATACAACTTTCAGTAATCTGGCGCTGGTCGGCAGCCGCAGTGAAAGCGCTGACAGTCGCTATTCACTCGCGCGCCGCAGCGCGCAGTATACGGCAAGCCTTTCGCTCAGCGACTACGGCAGCCTGGGACTCGCTTATCTCGATATCAATGGCGGCTACGGGGAGCGGACGCGCCTGTGGAACCTGACCTGGAGCAAAAACCTGTGGGGCAACAGCAGTCTCTATATTTCTGCCAGCCGCGATCGCGATCTCGGTAGCTGGGACGGGGCGATTTCACTGGTGATCCCGTTTGGCGAGCAGAGCAGCGCATCAGTCAGCGTGGAGCGCGATCGCCAGGGACGCAGCAACCAGCGGCTGTATGCCTCACGCGCGATGCCAACCGATGGCGGTATCGCCTGGGACGCCTCCTGGGCGCGTCAGGGGGGCGACAGCGGCGATTACCGTCAGGGCAGCCTGCGCTATCGCAATAACAGGATTGATACGTCAGCAGGCTTCTGGGGCGATGATGACAACACCACGCAATGGGCGGATCTCTCCGGTGCGCTGGTGCTGATGGATAACCGCCTCTTTGCTGCTAATGATATCAACGATGCCTTTGTGCTGGTGAAAACCCGCTATCCCGGCGTGACCGTACGCTATGAGAACCAGGCGATGGGGAAAACCGACGGCCAGGGCTATCTGCTGGTACCTGCGGTCAGCAGCTACTACGGTGCAAAATATGATATCGATACGCTGGATCTGCCTGCCAGTGTGGCCGCGTCCCGGGTTGAGCAGCGCATTGCCGTGAAGCGTAAAAGCGGTTTTCTGCTCGATTTTCCGGTTGAGCCGCTGCGCGCTGCCAGCGTTATTTTGCAGGACACACGCGGCCAGCCGCTGCCACTTGCCAGCCAGGTATTACGCGCAGGGAAGGAGAGCAGTTATGTGGGCTGGGATGGCATCGTCTGGCTGGAGAACTTGCAGGCCCGCAATACGCTGCAGGTTGTCACGCCCGATGGCCGGCGGTGCGAAACCACATTCAGCGTTGCGCGCGGCGAACCGGAAGCGCTGAAAACCTATGGCCCGCTGGTCTGCGCGCTACCCGCCCCGCAGGCGGGTGACGGTGCGCTGGCTCAGACGCCCTCAGCAGGAGTACACCCATGATAAAGTTATTGTTGATGCTGTCGCTGCTGCTGCCTGGCGTCAGCTATGCGCTCTGCCCGCTCTCCGCTTCGCCGGCCAGCTTTGGCAGCCAGACCACCTTTTCTGTGCAATCACAGGTTATCCCCACGTCCGGCAATACAAATGTCAACTGCGGCTCCGCCACGCTTACCCTGCTGGGCAACGACTACATTACCTATGCGTTTACCACTGCCAGCTATCTGAACGGCACCCGCGCCACGCTGAAAGCGAGCGCCGGCGGCAGCGACAATGTCCCGATCCAGCTCTGTATCGACAGCGCCTGCGCCACCGAACTGCGTCAGGGCAACAGCTACCGCTGGAACGCCTCGGCGCTGCTGACGCTGGGCAACAGCCTTAACTTTACTATTCCGCTCTATTTCCGCACCGTTCCGGGACAGGTTATCGCGGCAGGCACGTACACCACCACCCTGACGCTGACGGTCAGCTACAGCATTTGTACCGGGCTAAACGTGGCGGGAGCCTGTGTCGGAACCGTACAGAGCAGCAGCGGCACCGCCCTGCCGCTGACTCTGACCCTGGTGGCCACTAACGACTGCACCACCATTACTGCGCCCAACCTCAACTTTGGCAGCGCGCCGCTGGCGGGCAGCTTCTCTGCTGTTCAGCAGACCATCAGCGTGGTCTGCTCTAAAGAGAGCACCTATAGCGTCGGCCTGAGCAACGGCAATAATTTCAGCGGCAGCGCACGGCAGATGGCAAACGGTGCCAGCCGGCTGGCCTATGACATTTATAAAGGGACAACCACGACCTCCCGCTGGGGGCCATCCGGCAGCGATCGCTGGAGCAGCAGCACCTCAACCTCGCTTAATCCCGATACGGTAACGCGCAACTTTACCTATACGGCCCGGATACTGACGACGCAGGCGACGCCGGCGGCCGGAAACTACACGGATAATGTGGTGGTGGACGTGGCGTTTTAGCGGGGAAAAGAGCCGGCCGCAGGATGCGGCCGGAAAAGCGTCAGAGTGAGGCGCTGGCGGGTGTTACCGCGTGGCGCTGCTGGTACTGTCTGACCATCCGGCCAATCAGCAGCGTGCCTGCCAGCCCGCAGACGGCAGCAAAAGAGAGCCAGACGCCGGGCATCGCTTTATCGCCGGTGGCATGAATAAGGTAGCTGGAGATGGCTGGCGTAAAGCCGCCAAACAGCGCAGTAGCGAGGCTGTAGGCCAGTGAAAAGCCGGACGCGCGCACCTCTGCCGGCATAATCTCCGCCAGGTAAACCACCATAGCGCCGTTGTAGCTGGCATAGAGAAAAGAGAGCCACAGCTCCGCTTCGACCAGATGTGCAAAGCTTGCGGAACCGGTCAGCCAGTGCAGCACCGGCCAGGCCGTCAGGAGCATCAGCACGGTAAAGATAATCAGCAGCGGCCGCCGGCCGACCCGATCGGAAACCGATCCCATCACTGGCAGCCAGAACAGATTGGATAGACCGACAAACAGCGTGACCAGGAAGCTCTGTTTATCGCTCATCATCAGCACTGTTTTGCCAAAGGTCGGCGTGAAAGCGGTGATCATATAGAACATAACGGTGGTGGTGACCACCATCAGCATGCCCGCCAGCACCAGCGCCCAGTTCTGTCCGACAGACCGCACAATCTGACGCATGGTGGGATGCGTTTTGCGCTGGCTGAACGCTTCGGTCTCTTGCAGCATGCGGCGGATCCAGAACAGAAACGGCACAATCATACAGCCCACCACAAACGGAATACGCCAGCCCCATTCAGTGACGGCTTCTTTCGCCAGCAGGTGGTTCAGAGCGAGTCCCAGCAGCGCGGCGAAAATCACCGCGACCTGCTGACTTCCTGACTGCCAGCTGACCCAGAACCCCTTACGCCCTTCGGGCGCCGCTTCTGCGAGGTAAACCGAGACGCCGCCGAGTTCTACGCCTGCGGAAAAGCCCTGCAGCAGACGTCCGATCAGGATCAAAATCGGTGCCGCTGCGCCAAGCGTGGCGTAACCCGGTACCAGCGCAATGGTCAGCGTGCCGATCGCCATCAGCCCCAGCGTCAGCAGCAGGCCTTTCCGCCGGCCGTGATGATCGATATAAGCACCCAGCACGATCGCGCCCAGCGGGCGCATAAGAAAGCCGGCGCCAAAAGTCATCAGCGTCAGCATCAGCGAGGCAAAGGGATCGTCGCCAGGGAAAAAGGTTTTAGCGATGGCGGTGGCGTAGTAGCCAAAGACCATAAAATCATACATCTCAAGGAAGTTACCGCTGGTAACGCTAAAGATGGTTCTCGCCCCGCTGCGCGCAGGTTTTTGTAAAGATGACTGGCTGCTCATACTGTCCTTCCTGGTTTTTTACCCGTTGTAGCCTGCTCAGCCAGGAATAAATGTGATCTTAATCACCCTTGCGCTTTACAAAGACTGACAAAAGGTAACAGGAAATTAACAATACGGCACTGTTCTGACAGCCGCCCTGTGGAGAAGTACATACAAAAAAAGCCGCTGTTATCAGCGGCTTTTTTCTGCAGGAACAGCGTGGCTATTTGCTGGCGGCTTCCATTCCCATCAGGCCAATCTTCAGATAGCCTGCCTCACGCAGCTGGTCCATAACCGCCATCAGTGTTTCATAATCCACTGACTTATCGGCCTGGAAGAAAATAGTCGTCTGCTTATCTCCCGCAGTCTGCGTAGTCAGCGCCTTCACCAGCGTCTCTTTGGTCACCGCATCATTGCCGATATAGATCTGCTTATCCGCTTTAATTGAAAGGTAAACCGGCTTATCCGGGCGGGGCTGTGGTGCGCTGGTGGACGCTGGCAGATTAACGCGCACATCCACCGTTGCCAGCGGTGCCGCCACCATAAAGATAATCAGCAGCACCAGCATAACGTCGATAAACGGCGTAACGTTGATCTCATGCATTTCGCTGTCGCCAGCGGCATCGTCGTTTAAACGCATCGCCATAATCGTTACCCTGCTCGCAGCTTATGCGCCGCGGCCGGACGGCTGTTTTCCGCTGCGACGTGCGCCGTACCGAGATCCAGATCGCGACTCTGCAGCAGCAGCACCTGGGCCGCGACATCCCCCAGCGACGCTTTGTAATTGGCAATCATGCGCGCAAAGACGTTGTAGATGACCACGGCAGGAATAGCGGCAACCAGGCCAACCGCAGTCGCCAGCAGCGCTTCGGCGATACCGGGTGCGACCACGGCAAGGTTGGTGGTCTGCGTTTTAGCGATGCCGATAAAGCTGTTCATGATGCCCCAGACGGTGCCGAACAGACCGATAAAAGGCGCCACAGAACCAATGGTTGCCAGAAAACCGTTGCCGCGTCCGGCATGACGGCCGAAGGCCCCCACGCGACGCTCGAGGCGAAAGCTGGTGCGCTCTTTAATACCCGCCAGATCTTCCGTACCGGCCGACAGCGCCAGCTCCTCGCGCGCATCGGCCAGCAGCAGGGCGCTGTGGCTGCTGGCTTTAAAGGCCTCTGCTGTACGGTAAGCGTCAGCCAGTGAGCGTGCTTCGCCCAGCGCCTGATGCTCTTTTTTCAGACGACGTTTCGCGGCGCTCAGTTCAGCATATTTGCCAAAAAAGATAGCCCAGGTTACGACGGATGCCAGTAACAGGCCAATCATGACAATTTTCACCACGATGTCGGCATGCTGGTACATCCCCCAGACGGAGAGGTCTGTCTGCATTAAATCACTGGCTACCACGCTGCATCTCCAGATTCTGTTGTAGAGTTCACGACTGAAAAGACGATCATAGCAAAAAAAAGGATCTAAGTGATAGTCGTTCTCATTACTATTTACAAAGCGTCCTCCTGCTGTTCTTGTGCCGCGGCCGCCGGGCTGGCGCGACTCTGATAATCGGTAAACAGGCTCAACCCCTGCCCCTGATTCGTGGTAACGTGAACGCTTTGTAAGATGGGTCAGGACAGGCAGTGATGGCTACGAAAAAACTGGATACCGCGCTGGTGAGCGCAGGACGTAATAAACGTTATACGCAGGGCGCAGTGAACAGCGTTATACAGCGCGCCTCATCCCTGGTTTTTGACACCGTCGCGGATAAACAACGCGCCACCGCCGGGCGTGCCGAAGGCGAACTCTTTTATGGCCGTCGCGGCACGCTCACGCACTTTTCGCTGCAGGATGCCATGACCGAACTGGAAGGGGGCGCGGGCTGTGCACTCTATCCCTGCGGCGCAGCCGCCGTTGCCAACGCCATTCTGGCGTTTGTTGAAACGGGCGATCACGTACTGATGAGCGGAGCGGTTTACGAACCCACGCAGGATTTCTGTACCAAAATCCTCACCAAAATGCAGGTCACCACCACCTGGTTTGATCACTGCATCGGCAGTGAGATCGGTGAACTGGTGCAGCCTAATACCCGCGTGGTGTTTCTGGAATCGCCGGCGTCTGTAACGATGGAAGTGCAGGATATCCCGGCCATTGTGGCGGCCGTGCGCGCCAAAGCGCCCGAAGCAATTATCATGCTGGATAACACCTGGGCGGCGGGCGTGCTGTTTAACGCGCTGGCGTTCGGAGTGGATATCTCTATTCAGGCTGGCACGAAGTATATCATTGGCCACAGTGATGCCATGATCGGCACCGCGGTGGCAAACGCCCGCTGCTGGCCGCAGCTGCGTGAGAACTCCTACCTGATGGGGCAGATGGTCGATGCGGATACCGCCTATATGGCGAGCCGCGGCCTGCGTACTCTGGGCACCCGCCTGCGCCAGCATGAAGAGAGCGCGCTGCAGGTGGCTGAGTGGCTGAGTGGCCGGCCTGAAGTGGCGCGGGTCAACCATCCGGCGCTGGCGCAGAGTCCGGGACACCGTTTCTGGCAGCGCGACTTCAGCGGCAGCAGCGGCCTGTTTTCATTTGTGCTGCATGAGCGCCTGAATGCGCAGCAGCTGGCAAATTATCTCGATCGCTTCCATCATTTCAGCATGGCCTATTCGTGGGGCGGTTATGAATCCCTGATTCTGGCCAGCCAGCCAGAAGAGCTGGCGGCGATTCGTCCGGCAGGCGGTATCGACTTTGATGGCACCCTGATACGTCTGCATATCGGTCTGGAGCACGTCAGCGACCTGCTGGCCGATCTGCAGGCGGGTTTTGACCGCTTAACAAGTTAAACCAACCTTCAACCCTCGGCAGCCGCCCGTGTCAGATCAACGCGCAGGCGGCTGCGGGGGGCTATTATAAAAGCCTTGTAACTCGACGGGATAGCAGATGGGTGTTTTACATGAGATTGTCCAGGCGCTCTGGCATCAGGATTTTGCTGCGCTGGCCAATCCGGATGTCGTATGGATTGTCTACGGCGTGATGTTTCTGACGTTGTTTCTGGAAAATGGTTTATTACCGGCGTCGTTTCTGCCGGGTGACAGTCTGCTGCTGCTGGCGGGCGCAATGATTGCCAAAGGCGTCATGGACTTTGTGCCGACCATGGTGATCCTGACCACCGCCGCCAGCCTCGGCTGCTGGCTGAGCTATCTGCAGGGGCGCTGGCTGGGCAATACAAAGCTGGTAAAAAGCTGGCTGATGCATCTGCCCGCACAATACCATCAGCGCGCCTGGCATCTGTTTAACCGCCACGGACTGATGGCGCTGCTGGTAGGCCGTTTCCTGGCGTTTGTCCGTACCCTGCTGCCTACCATGGCGGGCATCTCCGGGCTGCGCAACAGCCGCTTTCAGCTGTTTAACTGGCTGAGCGGCGTATTGTGGGTCGGTATTGTGGTCACCATGGGCTACGGCATCAGCCAGGTGCCGTTTATCAAACGGCATGAAGATCAGGTGATGGCTATTCTGATGATCCTGCCGCTGGTGCTGCTGTTTACCGGGCTGGCCGGCAGCATTGTGGTGATCTGGAAAAAACGCCGCCAGAAACCTTCCTGATTAAGACGCCGCGTCAAACGGCAGCGCCCGCACTGTTTGACGCGCACGGTTAACCTCTTCACCCGGCGTGGTGCCAAACAGCCGTTTGAACTCGCGGGAAAACTGTGACGGACTCTCATACCCGACGCGCAATGCCGCTGTGCTTGCCTTCACACTATCCTGCAGCATCATCAGCCGCGCCTGATGCAGACGATAGCGTTTAAGGTACTGCAGCGGTGACGTCTGGGTTACCGCTTTAAAGTTGTGATGAAACGCAGACACGCTCATGTTGACCTCGGCCGCCAGCGTCTCAACGCTCAGGCTCCCGGCAAAATGCGTTTCAATCCGCCGCAGCGCGCGCGCAATCAGACTGAACTGCGTCTGCCGGTTAACCAGCGACAGCAGCGCCCCGCCAATCGGGCCGGTCAGCACATAATAAAGGATTTCACGTACCAGCTGCGGCCCAAGCACGCGCGCATCGCGCGGATGGCTCATCACATCCAGCAGCCGCTCTGCGGCACACAGCATCTCTTCGCTCAGAAAAGCAGAATGGATACCCGAGGTCTGCACGGCGGGCTGAAACTGCTCATCATCACCGATATCCAGCAGCAGGTCCTGCAGCGAGGCGGTATCAACGCTCAGGCACATACCCGCCAGCGGCGCATCGGGGGTGGCTTCCGTTTCGCACTCAACCGGCAGCGGCACCGTCAGCATCAGATATTTACTGGCGTCATAGTGAAATACCGTGCTGCCGAGATAACCGGTTTTACGTCCCTGAAACAGGATCACGATACCAGGCTGATACATCATTGGCGTACGCGGCAGCGTTTCGCTGGCATAGATAAGCCGGACATTTTTCACCGCACAGTGCGGTTTATGCGGGTCGCACATGAGCGCGACGACCCGGCGGGCAAGCTGGCGACACAGAGCGTCATGAGACATGGCGGCTTTCCGGGTAAAAAAACCAGTGTGCCGCAACGCTGCATAAAGCTCTACTCCTCTGGAGGATCAGGCAAGATTTTTGCAGAAAAGGGTCAGAGAGCGCGCTGGCGGAGCGATCCGCACTGCGCGTTTGTTGTCTAGACTTAAGCACACTGTTTGATCATTCAGCGACCGCAATGAAAAAGGAGCCCCTATGACAGATCAACCTATTATCAAACTGCGTGACGGCAACATGATGCCGCAGCTTGGCCTCGGTGTCTGGCAGGCAAGTCAGGAAGAGGCGCATACCGCCGTACTGAAAGCGCTGGAAGTGGGTTATCGCTCTATCGATACCGCTGCCGCCTATAAAAATGAAGAGGCGATTGGCCGGGCGCTGAAGGACACCTCCGTAGCGCGCGACGATATTTTCGTGACCACCAAGCTGTGGAATGACGATCAGCAGAATGTACAGCAGGCGATGGAGACCAGCCTGGAGAAACTGCAGCTCGATAGCGTGGATCTCTACCTGATGCACTGGCCATGTCCGGCGAAAGATACCTACGTTGAGGCATGGAAAAAGATGGTTGAGCTGCAGCAGCAGGGCCTGACCAAAAGCATCGGCGTCTGTAACTTTCATGAAGCCCATCTGAAACGCCTGATTGATGAAACCGGCGTGACGCCGGTGGTGAATCAGATTGAACTGCACCCGATGCTGCAGCAGCGTACGCTGCACGCCTGGAACGCGCTGCATCAGATCCAGACAGAGTCCTGGAGCCCGCTGGCACAGGGTGGCGAAGGTGTTTTCGATCAGGAGATTATCCGCACGCTGGCGAAGAAATATGGCAAGAGCGCCGCGCAGATTGTGATCCGCTGGCATCTGGACAGCGGCCTGGTGGTGATCCCGAAATCAGTCACCCCGGCACGCATTGAAGAGAACTTTAAAGTCTTTGATTTCCGGCTGGAGAAAAGTGAGATCAGTGAAATCACCAAACTGGATAAGGGCCAGCGTCTGGGACCCGATCCGGAAGCATTTAACGGCTAAAGCAGTATGATGTTTGCGGCCGCCCTCAGCGGCGGCCCTTTCACACTCAGCTTCAGGAAAGCGGATTGACGACCATCTGCCCTGCCGTACCGCGATCGGCCAGTTCCAGCGTCTGGCTGTAGTAAACAAACGGGAAGTGATCGCTGGCGCTTTGCGGAAAACTCACCAGCAGTTCAACACTGCCGTCGACCCAGACGGTATCTTTCCAGCCGCGATCTTCGCCCATTGACTGCGCGCCGTTGACGCTCTTAATGAGAAACATCACGCCCTGAATATGTAGCGACTGCGGGCGATCGGCGTGAATAATCCAGCGTTCAAACGTCCCCTGCTGCGCAGTGGTATCAATGCGGCTCATATCCCATAGCGCGCCATTGATGCCCGGTACGCTGTCGCCAATACGAAACTCGCGCGTCCGTACTGCAGCGCCATCCAGGATCTGATCGGCCAGCAGACGCATCGGCAGGTTATCCGTGACCAGCGGCAACAGCCCGGTCGGGCGCAGCGTCAGCACCAGCGTGTTGGTCAGAATGGATGAGGGTTCAAACAGGCCGCGCAGGCGATCCATAATGCCTGCCGCCGTGCCCGCTGTAATCGAGACTTCATCACCCTGCGACATATCCACCAGCACCTCACGTCGCTCGCCAGGTGCCAGAGAGAGCGTCTGCACCGCGACCGGCGAAGGCAGAAAACCCTGGTCGCTGGCAATCACGGTAAAAGGACGGTTGTCGGAGAAACGCAGGTCAAAGCGTCGGGCATTGGCGGCGTTCAGCAGGCGCAGGCGCACCCAGCCGCGGGAAACAT
The DNA here is from genome assembly GCF_046940275.1 of Pantoea sp. SIMBA_079. Lineage (NCBI taxonomy): Bacteria > Pseudomonadati > Pseudomonadota > Gammaproteobacteria > Enterobacterales > Erwiniaceae > Pantoea > Pantoea sp. SIMBA_079. Next base: position 185,382 of record NZ_JAWRYR010000003.1, read on the forward strand.
CAACATAGGGATTCTGCACGCCGTTAACCAGCAGCGTATCCCCGAGAAATCCGCCTTCTGACGGCGGGTTATACACCGGCGTGGCAAAGTTATCGAGGCGCTTATCCTGAATCACCAGCGGAAAATCATCCACGCCATAGTGTTTAGGCAGCGGCAGAGATTTGCTCACCTCATCTTCAATCAGCCACATTCCAGCCAGACCATTGTAGACGTGCGGTGCCATATGATTCGGCGTGCTGGCGTGATACCACAGCGTCGCCGCTCCCTGCCGGATAGGCAGCACCGGCGACCAGTCAGCACCCGCTGACATCAGGCGGGGTGCCCCGCCCATCAGCGCGCCCGGCACCTGCAGACCGCTGACCGTCATCGCCACCGGCTCATTAAGCCGGTTGCTGTAGATAAGTTTGACGTCATCACCGCTGTAAACCCGTACGGTCGGCCCCAGATAGAGGCCGTTAATGCCCCAGACCGGTACTTTGCTGCCGCTGCCCGTAAACGACCAGTGGCTGCGCTGCAGCGTCAGAAACAGTGGCTGTCCGCGACGGGATTCAATCAGCGGCGGGACCGGCAGCGGGACATCGCCTGCCGGAGCAGCGGCGCGGGCTGAAAAAGGCAATGCCGATGAAGCCAGCGCAACGCCGGCAGAAAGCTGAATAAAGTGACGTCTGCTGCAAGACATAAAACTTCAGACCTTTTGAGCGTGGCGTAAAACGCCGTGTCCATGTTGTTGTTGTTAATTTTGCTGTGGTGCGCAGGGGCAGTATTCACCGCCCCCGGATAAGGCTCAGATTTTACCGTTTTTTTCGCGTTCAGCGACTTCTGCGTTTAACTCTTCCAGCTTAGCAGACATTATTTCACGGCAGTGGGTCGCCAGCTTACGCACAGAGGCGGTCTCAAACTGGGCGGTATCGACCGGTGGCAGCATCTCTACAATCACCAGGCCATTCTTCCAGCGATTCATATTAATTTTGCCGTGGGTATTAGAGACCACGATCGGGATAATCGGTACGCCGGCAGCAACAGCCGCGTGAAACGCGCCGGTCTTAAACGGCAGCAGTCCGCGACCACGGCTGCGCGTACCTTCCGGGAACATCCAGAACGAGATACGCTTCTTTTTAAACTGCCCGACAATCTCTCCAATCGTGCCGTGTGCTTTGGCACGGTTATCGCGATCGATCAGCAGGTTGCCTGTCAGCCAGTAGAGCTGCCCGAAAAACGGGATCCACAACAGGCTCTTTTTGCCTACGGTCACGGTGGTCGGCTGTACGATTTTCGCTGCCGTGATCATGTCATAATTGTTCTGATGGTTTGCGATGTAGATAGCATTACCGTAATTCGCTGCTTCTGCGGGCCTGCGCAGTTCAACTTTAACGCCCAGCACCCCGGAGAGCCGGCCAAAAAGATGGCCAAACGTCGCCACATGGCGCGGGTTGCGCGGTGAAAACAGGCACCAGATGCTGCCGAATACACAGACCAGTATGGAATAAATGATAATAATTATTGCGCGTAAAATTAGTAGCATAGCGTCCTCAAAAAAGTACTCCTTTGCAGATAACCCGATTACTCTGCAGCTGCGTCACGCTTAGGGCGTGCCGGCGCATTGACTTCAACGCTGTCAATACGCTGCAGGCCGCGTGATACGCTGCCACGACGGCCGCGATCGGCCCGCACTTTTTGCAGATCTTCATCGCGCAGGATCAGCTTACGTTTACCCACATAGAGAGTAAGGGTGCTGCCCGGCGTCAGAATCAGTAGCCACTGCAGCCGGTCGGCGCCGGAGGCGGCGTCTGCGGCAGGAATAGAGATAATCTTATTGCCTTTGCCTTTTGACATTTGCGGCAGGTCAGCCACCGGGAACATCAGCATTCTGCCCGCCTGGGTAATGGCCAGCAGCATGTCATCACCGGAGTTGACCGCCAGCGGCGTCATGACGCGGGCATTTTCCGGCAGCGTCAGCAGCGCTTTACCGGCCCGGTTGCGCGATACCAGATCGGCAAAGGTGCAGATAAAGCCGTAGCCGGCATCCGAGGCCATCAGCAGCTTCTGATCGTCCGCTTCCATCAGCACCTGTTCCATGACCGCGCCCGGCGGAAGCGTCAGCTTGCCGGTCAGCGGTTCGCCCTGCCCGCGCGCCGATGGCAGGGAGGTGGGATCGAGCGTATAGCTGCGTCCGGTGGAGTCAATAAACGCCACCGGCTGATTGCTCTTGCCGCGCGCGGCCGCGCGATAGCTGTCTCCCGCTTTGTAGCTCAGGCCGGTGGGGTCGATATCGTGCCCTTTGGCGCTGCGCACCCAGCCCATCTGCGACAGCACGATGGTCACCGGCTCGGCGCTCACCAGCTCATTTTCGCTCAGCGCTTTGGCTTCTTCGCGCTCATGAAGCGGTGAGCGACGCTCATCGCCGTACGCCTGACTGTCAGCCTGCAGCTCTTTCTTCAGCAGGCTGTTCATTTTGCGTTCAGACGCGAGCGTAGCCTGCAGCTGATCGCGCTCTTTCTCCAGTTCGGCCTGCTCGCCGCGGATTTTCATCTCTTCGAGTTTCGCAAGATGGCGCAGCTTCAGTTCCAGAATCGCTTCTGCCTGCGTTTCGCTGATTGCAAAGCGCGACATCAGGACCGCTTTGGGTTCATCTTCACTGCGGATGATGTGGATCACATCATCAATGTTCAGAAACGCAACCAGCAGCCCCTCAAGGATATGCAGGCGGCGCAGCACGCGCTCAAGCCGGTAATTCAGGCGGCGCGTGACCGTATCGCGCCGGTAAATCAGCCATTCAGAGAGGATTTCCAGCAGGTTTTTCACTGCCGGACGGTTATCCAGACCAATCATGTTCAGGTTAACGCGGTAGCTCTTTTCCAGATCGGTGGTGGCAAAGAGATGATGCATGACCTGATCGAGATCGACACGGTTTGAGCGCGGTACAATCACCAGCCGCGTCGGGTTTTCGTGATCGGATTCGTCACGCAGATCCTCAATCATCGGCAGTTTTTTGTTACGCATCTGGGCAGCAATCTGCTCCAGCACGCGCGCGCCGGAAACCTGATGCGGCAGCGCGGTGATCACTGCCTCACCCTCTTCTTTTTTCCAGACAGCACGCTGGCGGACCGATCCGCGCCCGCTCTGGTAGATCTTGCGGATCTCTTCACGCGGCGTAATGATCTCGGCTTCCGTCGGATAGTCGGGCCCCTGCACGATATCCAGCAGCTCATCCAGCGTGGTTTTGGGTTTGTCGATCAGCCGTACTGCAGCTTCTGCTACTTCACGCAGGTTGTGCGGCGGAATGTCCGTTGCCATGCCGACGGCGATACCGGTGGTGCCGTTAAGCAGAATGTTGGGCAGCCGCGCCGGCAGCATTTTGGGTTCCTGCAGCGTGCCGTCAAAATTCGGGATGTAATCAACCGTGCCCTGACCCAGCTCGCTGAGCAGCACTTCAGCATATTTAGAGAGGCGCGATTCGGTATAGCGCATCGCGGCAAAGGATTTGGGATCGTCCGGTGCGCCCCAGTTACCCTGACCATCAACCAGCGGATAACGATAGGAGAACGGCTGCGCCATCAATACCATCGCTTCATAACAGGCGCTATCGCCATGCGGATGATATTTACCCAGCACGTCACCAACGGTGCGCGCTGACTTCTTAAATTTGGCGCTGGCGCTCAGGCCCAGCTCTGACATGGCGTAGACGATACGGCGCTGCACCGGCTTCAGACCGTCACCGATATAGGGCAGCGCGCGATCCATAATCACATACATGGAGTAATCCAGGTACGCTTTTTCGGTAAACTTGTGCAGGGCAAGACGCTCTGCACCATCCTGCGTCATTTCGCTCATTACGTTTGCATCCTCACTTCGTGGCCCGCACCGGCGGGTCATTTGGCGAGGATAGTACCTTATTCACGCGAGTTAGTCACAGAGAAGCCGTGTCTCTGCGGCAGAAAGGTTTGCGTTAAAAAACAACAGTACAGTAAACGAATCTGGCTGTTTTAAACCGTTGAGAAAACGCGGGTTTCCCGCAGCAAAAATGCCGTTACTCTGTACCGCATCAGGGCGCTGTACCGAGCCATTCTTTCTGGATCGCCGCATATTCGCCCGTCGCCGTTGCCAGATGCAGCCACTGATCCACATAGAGTTTCCAGCTCATATCATCGCGCGGCAGCATGTAGGCTTTTTCGCCATACTGCATCGGCTTATCCGGATTAATGGCGCAAAGCGACGGGTAGTGCTGCTGCTGAAACTGTGCTTCAGACGCGTCGGTGATCATCACATCCGCTTTTTTATCTGCCAGCTGCTGAAAGATGATCGTATTTTCTGCCAGCTGCAGCGTAGCCTGCGGCAAATGGCTGTGCACAAAGGCTTCGTTGGTGCCCCCGGCAGGCTCAATCACCCGCACCTCGCGCCGGTTGATCTGCTCAATGGTCTGATAGCGCGCTTTGTCCTCACAGCGCACCAGCGGAATTTTGCCATCTGTTCCCAGCGGTCGGGCAAACCAGGCGATTTTCTGGCGTTTCAGCGTGACCGATACGCCACCCAGCGCGATATCACACTGGCGGGCAACAAAATCGGCACTCAGCGTTTTCCAGGTCGTCGGCACCCAGGCTACTTTGGCCCCCAGGCTGGCGGCCAGCGACTGCGCCATGCTGATATCCAGCCCTTCGTAGTTACCGTCACTGCGCAGAAAGCTGTAGGGCTTATAGTCGCCGGTGGTACAGACGCGCAGCGTCTGCTGTTGCTGAATGAGATCGAGACGTGACTGTGCCTGAGCCGCGCCTGCTACCAGCAGCAGCGCGACAGTTACCTGTTTTTTCATGGTCTCTTCTTATTTTTAATGGTGGGTTGCGCACAGAGTGTTTCACAGGCCGGAGCATTATTGCTTTATAAGCAACAGTATTGTGACCCGTGGCACATTTTTCTGTGCGGCTTTCACGCGTAAAGTGGGCCGCATCAAACTAACATTCAGGTGCAAAACATTATGAGCAACATTCTGATCATTGACGGCGGCAAAACCTTTGCTCACTCAAAAGGCGAGCTCAATCATACGCTGACTGACGTTGCGGCCAGCCAGCTGCGCGATCTGGGTCATCAGGTCTCTGTCACGCTGGCTGACAGTAACTACGACGTCGCAGAGGAGATCCGGAAGTATCTGGACAGCGATGTGGTGATCTATCAGATGCCGGGCTGGTGGATGGGCGAGCCGTGGACGGTAAAAAAATATATTGATGAGGTCTTTACCGAAGGGCACGGTAAACTCTACGCCAGCGATGGCCGCTCACGCAGCGACGCCGGCAAAAAGTATGGGTCCGGCGGCCTGATTCAGGGTAAAAAATATATGCTGTCGCTGACGTGGAACGCGCCGCTGGAAGCCTTTACCGAAGCCGATCAGTTCTTTGAAGGCGTGGGCGTGGATGGCCTCTATCTGCACTTCCATAAGGCGAATCAGTTCCTCGGAATGGAGGCGCTGCCCACCTTTATCTGCAATGACGTTATCAAACAGCCCGATGTGCCGCGCGATATTGCACGTTATCGGACTCATCTCAGCGCAATCTTTGCTTAACTGTAAGCACAACGGGAAAAGAGGAAGCGCTATGTTAACGGTCGTTGCTGAAATTTGTGTTAAACCGGGTCGTCGTCAGGCGGTGCTGGATGCAATTAATGAGCTGATTCCGGCGGTACTGCAGGAAGAGGGTTGCCATCAGTATGATGCACTGCTCGACCATCAGGCACAGGTGCCGTGGAAGCAAAATTCACCCGACTCCATTTTTATGCTGGAGCAGTGGGCGTCGCTGCGGGCGCTGGAGCAGCATCAGCAGATGCCGCATATGGATGCACACCGCGCCCGAATCAAAGATGATGTAGTGGATGTGAAAATTCTGGTGCTGGAACCGGCCAGCTGACTTTTCCTGAGACAACGCTCTGGCTAAGCCGGAGCGTCTGTCACCCTGATGCCTAAATCAGCTGCTGACGCTGGATTTTCTCCTGCAGGAAATCAAGAAAGCAGGTGACGCGCGAGCTCAGCGTCTGATTGCGATAGTAGACGGCATGCACCGGCAGGCGTAACTCCCGGGTTTCGCTGGCCAGCACATCCATCAGCCGCCCCTGTTCACGATCTTCCCGGCTGACAAAATCAGAGAGTCTGACAATGCCCAGCCCCTGCAGGGCCAGCTGACGCAGCGTTTCGCCGCTGGAGGCGGTCAGAGTCGGCTTAATACGCAGGAATTCGCCCTCCTGCTGCCAGACGGGCCAGATATTATGGGTATCCAGCTGGCTAAAGCCAATCAGCTGATGCTGGCTCAGCGCGGCCACGCTGCCGGGTACGCCATGTTTTGCCAGATAGTCCGGGCTGGCGACCAGCCGTGTAGCGCTGCTGCCTAATACTCTGGCGCGCAGCGTCGAGTCACGCAGTTCACCGATGCGAATCGCGATATCGGTTTGCTGCTCCAGCAGATCAATAACGATATCGTCTGTGTTCAGTTCAAGCTCAATTTGCGGATACTGTTGCCGGAACTCCGCCAGCAGCGGCACAATCACGTGCAGCATAAAGGGCGTATTGGCGTTAATGCGCAGTCGACCGGCGGGCGTCTCACGCCGGCGGGCAATCTGCTCTTCGGCCCGCTCAACGGATGTCAGGATCTGGCGGGCGTGCTCAAGAAAAATAACGCCTTCATCGGTCAGCGCCAGACGGCGCGTGGTGCGATGCATCAGCGTGGTCTGTAGCTTACTCTCCAGCCGGCTGAGCGCGCGGCTGATGCCGGAAGTGGTCTGCTCCAGCTGTTCTGCAGCGGCGGTAATTGAACCGCTATCAACCACCGCCACCCATGCGCGCAGCTCTTCGAGCGTAATCTTCACCGTGTTATCCTCAGCGCGCGTCGCCACGATTAAACGTCGAGATCGGCGAGATCGCCTTTCTCCTGCAACCAGTTGCGGCGATCTTCAGACCGTTTCTTCGCCAGCAGCATATCCATTATGCGCAGAGTCTGTTCAATATCTTCATCTGCAATCGTCAGCTGTACCAGACGCCGGGTGTTCGGATCGAGTGTGGTTTCGCGCAGCTGGAGCGGGTTCATTTCACCCAGGCCTTTAAAACGCTGCACGTTAGGCTTGCCTTTTTTCCGCTTCAGCTGCTCCAGCACGCCCTCTTTTTCATCTTCATCCAGCGCATAGTAAACCTCTTTACCAAGATCGATACGGTAGAGCGGCGGCATCGCGACATAGACGTGCCCGTGCTGCACCAGTGAACGGAAGTGCTTCACAAACAGCGCGCACAGCAGCGTGGCGATGTGCAGGCCATCGGAGTCCGCATCCGCCAGGATACAGATTTTGCCGTAGCGCAGCTGGCTCAGATCTTCGCTATCCGGGTCGATGCCAATCGCCACGGAGATGTCATGCACCTCCTGCGACGCCAGCACTTCATCAGAAGAGACCTCCCAGGTATTCAGGATCTTACCTTTCAGCGGCATAATCGCCTGGTATTCGCGATCGCGCGCCTGTTTGGCCGATCCGCCCGCTGAGTCACCCTCAACCAGGAACAGCTCGGTTTTGTTCAGATCCTGGGCGGTGCAGTCTGCCAGTTTGCCCGGCAGCGCCGGTCCGCTGGTGAGCTTTTTACGCACCACTTTTTTCGCCGCGCGCATACGGCGCTGCGCGCTGGAGATCGCCAGCTCAGCCAGCATTTCTGCCGCCTGCACGTTCTGATTCAGCCACAGGCTGAACGCATCTTTCACCACCGCCGAAACAAAGGCCGCACACTGACGCGACGAGAGACGTTCTTTAGTCTGACCGGCAAACTGCGGATCCTGCATTTTTACCGATAACACATAGGCGCAGCGATCCCAGATATCTTCCGCTGACAGCTTAACGCCACGCGGTAAGATATTGCGGTATTCACAGAATTCGCGCATGGCATCCAGCAGTCCCTGACGCAGGCCGTTCACGTGCGTTCCGCCCTGCATGGTCGGGATCAGGTTAACGTAGCTTTCCGTCAGCAGCTCGCCCCCTTCCGGTAACCACAGCAGTGCCCAGTCTACCGCCTCCACGTCGCCGGCAAAGCTGCCTGTAAACGGCGTTTCCGGCAGCGTGGGCAGCCCGTTGACCGCCTCACTCAGATAATCGGTCAGACCATCCTGATACAGCCAGGTCTGCTCGCTGTTATTCACCTTATCTTTAAAGACAATCTCAACGCCGGGACAGAGTACCGCTTTCGCTTTGAGCAGATGTTTCAGACGTGATACGGAAAAGCGCGGGCTGTCGAAGAAGCTGACATCAGGCCAGAAATGGACGCTGGTGCCCGTGTTACGTTTGGCGACCGTACCTATCACTTTGAGGTCTTCAACCTTTTCGCCATGCTCAAAAGCGATACGATACACCTCGCCATTACGCCGAACGGTGACTTCAACCCGCGTGGATAGCGCGTTGACAACCGAGATGCCCACACCGTGCAGGCCGCCGGAAAACTGGTAGTTTTTACCGGAGAATTTACCGCCTGCGTGCAGCCGGCACAGGATCAGTTCAACGGCTGGCACGCCCTCTTCCGGGTGAATGTCCACCGGCATACCGCGTCCGTCGTCGATCACTTCCAGCGACTGATCGGCGTGCAGGATCACCTCGACCCGGCTGGCATGACCCGCCAGCGCTTCATCCACGCTGTTATCGATGACTTCCTGGCCCAGATGGTTTGGCCGGGTGGTATCGGTATACATTCCCGGACGACGACGCACAGGCTCGAGGCCGGTTAAGACCTCAATCGCGTCAGCATTATAGTTTGATTGGCTCATTGTATTTGTCTGATGAACAAGAGGAAAAGGAGCCCATGACGCAGCTTAGGAAAGGGATAGCCCCAGAAAATCTACTATCTGCGTAAAATGGCGTTCAAATCCGATAAAGGCGTGATTGCCGCCCTCTTCAACCGTCTGCCGGCATGCGCTGTAGTAATTCAGCGCCTGGCGATAGTCGAGGATCTCATCGCCGGTCTGCTGCAATAACCAGAGCAGATCGGGCGCGTCAAGCGGGTCAATCTGCATCACTTTCAGATCGTAAATATGGCGTGACTCTAACACATATTGCTGGCCGGTGTAGGGATTACGGTTCTCGCCCAGATAATCCGTCAGCAGCTCAAACGGGCGAACGGCCGGATTCACCACCACCGCCGGCAGCATGAAACATTGCGACAGCCAGGTCGCAAAATAGCCGCCCAGCGACGAGCCAACCAGCCCCAGCGGCTCCCCGGTATGCTGCATCACGAGCTCTTCCAGCAGGCTGGCGGCCTCTTCCGGAAAAGCGGGCAGCTGAGGCACCAGAACATTAATGTGCGGCTGTTCTGCGGCACACCACGCCTGCAGCTGCGTCGCTTTGGCTGATTGCGGCGAACTGTTAAATCCGTGCAGGTAAAGAAGCGTTGCCATCAATCAATACCCATCCGAGTCGAGGTCAGGCCGGAACATATCGCTTTGCAGACGATTCACTTCTGTATGCAGTGAGCCATCCGCCTCTAACGTCAGCCAGCGCCAGCCTGGGGCCAGCGTGTCAATGGTAAAACTGGTGCAGTGGGGTTTGAACTGAACGCAGGTAGAAGGCGAGGCCAGCACCCGACGCCCCTGCCAGCGAAGATCGAGTTCCTGATGAATATGGCCACACACCAGATGTTGCGCCTGCGGAAAAGCCTGTAATACCGCTTCCAGCTGATGCGGATTGCGCAGGCTATGCTGGTCGAGCCAGGTACAGCCGGAGGGCACCGGATGATGGTGCAGCAGTATCAGCGAGTGCCGCTCAGGAAACCGCGCGAGGGACTCTGCCAGCCACTCCAGCTGATAGTCGCTCAGCATGCCGTGCGGCACGCCAGATACCTGGCTATCCAGCAGCAGCAGCTGCCACTGCTCGCCCAGCAAAACATGTTTATCTGCCGCAATCCCTGCTTCCGCAAGGGTGTTCACCATGGCTGGCTGGAAGTCATGATTGCCAGGCAGCCAGACGCAGGGCTTTTGCAGGCGGGAAATGCCGGTAATAAAATGCTGGTACGCTTCCACGGTATGATCCTGCGCCAGATCGCCGGTCGCGATAATCAGATCGTATTCGTGCTGCTGTGACGCGATAGCATCAAGCACTGCATCGAAGCTTGCCCAGGTATTCACCCCCAGCAAAGATTGGTGCTTCCCTGCGAAGAGATGGGTATCAGTGATCTGCAGGATCCGGATGGCGGATCCTGGTGCCGCAGGAAGAGTGAGCAGGCTATCCAAAGCGTTTCCTTAATCTCCACGCCATCAATGCGTCAGACGCGTTTAGCAAACAGGCACGGCCAGTGCGCCGTGCGCCAGGCAGTAGCGCAGCCAGTCAGCCAGAAACTGGTTAATCTGATGTTTTTCATCACGCTGATGTAGTTTTTTATTAGGATAATCATAACGTGCTTTAAAGCGATAGATCTGCTGTGTGGAACACACTTCGGCGACCATCGCATCGTGATAGAGCCGTACTGACATTGCGGGCAGGCTCCAGTAGCTTACCGCAGGCGCAATCTGACGGATTTCAACCAGCGTAGTGTAACGCGTTGATTCCTCTATCGTCAGCTGATAACGGGCGCCGTTGACCTGATAGATCACCGAGGCGCCTGCTTCATCACTGCGCGGCAGCAGGCGACGCAGCTGCGCGAAGTTCGTTTCGCACAGGCGCATCATTTCGGGAAAATCAGGGGTATAGCGCTGTTTCATTTTACCGTCCACTCACGTCGTAGTCTTTCATGGTGCAACGCCAGCCATTGCAGCGCAATGACAGAAGCTGCGTTATCAATAATCCCCTCTTCCACCCAGCGGTAAGCCTGTTCGCGGCTGACCACATGCACGAGAATATCCTCATTCTCTTCCTCCAGCCCATGGTTCCCTTCTGCCAGGCTGGCATCCACTTCACCCACCAGCACTGATAACCGCTCAGAGGTGCCGCCAGGGCTGGCTAAATAACTGATAACGGGTTTAACGCGCCCGACGTTCAGGCCCGCTTCTTCCTGTGCTTCGCGTCGCACCACGGCTTCCGGCGTTTCTCCGGGCTCAATGATACCTGCCACCATCTCCAGCAGCCAGGGTGTGGCGCTGGAATCAAAAGCCGGAATGCGGATCTGTTCGATTAAGACGACTTCGTCACGCAGGGGATCATAGGGTAGCAGCACGGCAGCGTGTCCGCGCTCGAAAACTTCACGCACCACTTCACCACTCATTCCGCCATTAAAAAGACGGTGGCGAAAGCGATAGCTGACGATGGAAAAAAAACCGTCATAACGGGTATCGCGTGCAATAATTTCTACATCGTTTTTTGTGAAAGTCACAGGGGATTTTTTTTCGCCCGCCATCGTCTGGTTCCTTATGCAGATTGGGATAGAACATCGAAAAGCCAACCCTGGTGCTCTGTCCGAGTGGTTCTTTCTGAATTATTTACGTAAATTAGGGAAAGAAGGCACGTTCAGCCAACCTATCTCTGACAGCGCCTCTGTAAAATCGGCGATTATTTTTTTGGCTTAGCAGCAGCACTTTTCGCGTCACAGGCTGCAACAAAAGGAATGCAAATGAAAAAACTGCTCCCATTTTTTATTGGACTGAGCCTGGGCGGATTCAGCCTTGCCAGCCAGGCAGAAAACCTGCTGCAGGTTTATCAGCAGGCGCGCCTGAGCAATCCCGATCTGCGCGCCTCTGCCGCCGATCGCGACGCCGCGTTTGAAAAGATCAACGAAGCGCGCAGCCCGTTGCTGCCGCAGCTGGGTCTGGGTGCAGATTACACCTACAATAATGGCTATCGCGATAGCAGCGGTCTGAACACCACCACTAAAAGTGCCTCGCTGCAATTAACGCAGACGATTTTTGATATGTCAAAGTGGCGTAGCCTGACGCTGCAGGAAAAAACCGCTGGCATCCAGGATGTCACCTACCAGGTTGCGCAGCAGGATCTCATCCTTAATACCGCGACCGCTTATTTCAACGTGCTGAATGCGATTGATACGCTCTCTTATACCGAAGCGCAGAAACAGTCTATCTATCGCGAGCTGGACCAAACCACGCAGCGCTTTAATGTCGGCCTGGTGGCGATTACTGATGTGCAGAACGCCCGTGCACAGTATGACAGCGTGCTGGCAAATGAAGTGACGGCCCGAAACACGCTGGATAATGCGGTTGAATCACTGCGCCAGATCACCGGGATGGATTACCTCTCCCTGGCATCGCTGAGCATTGACCGTTTTAAAACTGCACGCCCTGATGCGGTCGCCAGCCTGCTGAAACAGGCTGAGAGTCGTAACCTCAACCTGCTCTCTGCGCGTCTGAGCCAGGATCTGGCGCGTGAACAGATCCGCTATGCTGAATCGGGCCATATGCCTACGCTGGATCTGACCGCATCCACCGGTCTGTCTAACAATAAATATAGCGGCAGCCGGGCGAATCAGAGCATCACCAACAACGACTCCATATCGGGTTCAAATCAGGTTGGCCTGAGTTTCTCCTTACCGCTCTACAGCGGCGGTTCAGTGACCTCGCAGGTGAAACAGGCGCAGTACAATTTTGTTGCCGCCAGCGAACAGCTGGAAGGTGCGCATCGCAGCGCGGTGCAGACCGTACGCTCCTCGTTTAACAACGTGAATGCGTCAATCAGCAGCATTGACGCGTACAAACAGGCGGTGATCTCTGCGCAAAGCTCACTGGACGCCTCTGAAGCAGGCTATCAGGTGGGTACCCGTACGATTGTTGATGTCCTGGACGCGACCACCACGCTGTTTAATGCTAAACAGCAGCTCTCTAACGCCCGTTACAGCTATCTGATTAACCAGCTGAATATCAAATATGCGCTGGGTACCCTCAATGAACAGGACCTGCAGCAGCTGAACAGCGCGCTGGGTAAAGAGGTAACGACCTCACCTGAAGTGGTCGCGCCGGAAAACAGCCAGCAGACCGCACAGGCCGACAGTGCACCGCAGGCGGCAGCCTCCGCACCGGCGGCACCTGCTCAGCCGGCAGCACGCAACAGTGGCAATCCATTCAGCCGCTGATACGCAAAGGGGCCCCTGCGGCCCCTTTCGCATTTGAACGTATAGGTACGTAAAGATCCGCAGCCTGTCAGGCTTCTCGCTTTAAATCCCCCCTTGCATCACCTATCCTGACGTCAACTCTGGGTACAGGATAATCACTATGAAACGGACCAAAAATATCCGTCATGCCGCTTTTCGTAAAGGCTGGCAGGCACGTCATCTTACGCCCGTCGCGCTGGCAGTAACCGCCGTATTTATGCTGGCAGGCTGCGAACAGAGCGATGAAACGGTTTCGCTCTATCAGAACGCTGACGACTGTGCGAAAGCCAATCCGGATCAGAGCAGTCAATGTAAAGCTGCTTATAACAATGCGCTGAAAGAAGCGGAACGTACCGCGCCTAAATATGCCTCACGCGAAGATTGCGTGGCGGAATTTGGCGAAAACCAGTGTCAGCAGGCACCGGCTCAGGCGGGCGCGGGCACCACCGCAAACAATGCCGAAGCCCAGCACAGCGGCGGCTTCTGGATGCCGCTGATGGCTGGCTACATGATGGGACGCATGATGGGTGGCGGCGCCGGTTTTGCGCAACAGCCGCTGTTCTCCCCGAAAACGCCAGCCAGTCCGGCTAACGGACAGTTTGTGGACGCCACCGGTAAAAACTATGGCTCAGCCACCTCTGGCCGCACCATGAACGTGCCTAAAACCGCTATGGCACCTAAACCGGCCACCACCTCCACCATTACCCGCGGTGGCTTTGGTGAGACGGTCGCGAAGCAAAACAGTATGCAGCGCAGCAGCGCCAGCGGCACCAGCAGTCGCTCGCTGGGGGGCTAAGCGCCGTATGCAACGTATTGCTATCAGCGAGCGCCCGGACTGGCGCGCAAAAGCCACTGAATATGGCTTTCAGTTTCACACCATGTATGGCGAGCCCTACTGGTGTGAAGAGGCCTATTATCAGTTTACGCTGGCGCAGGTGGAGACGCTGGAAACCGTTACGGCAGAGCTGCATCAGATGTGCCTGCAGGCGGTGGAAAAAGTGGTTAACAGCGATGCGCTGCTGACCCGCTTCTGCATTCCGAAACACACCTGGGATTTTGTCCGCGAATCCTGGGCGCAGCGTCAGCCCTCGCTCTACTCCCGCCTTGATTTAGTGTGGGATGGCAGCGGCGACATCAAGCTGCTGGAAAATAACGCCGACACGCCGACGTCACTCTATGAAGCCGCGTTTTTTCAGTGGATCTGGCTCGAAGATCAGCTTAAAGCGGGCAACCTGCCGGCGGGCAGCGATCAGTTCAACAGCCTGCAGGAGAAGCTGATTGAGCGGTTTGCGGTTCTGCAGCAGCAGCACGGCTTTAACTTGCTGCACTTTGCCTGCTGCCGTGATACGGAAGAGGATCGCGCGACGGTACAGTATCTGCAGGATTGCGCCACAGAAGCGGGGCTTCCCGGCGAGTTTCTCTATATCGATGAGATTGGACTGGGCGAAAAAGGCCAGTTTACCGACCAGCACGATCGCGTCATCAGCAATCTGTTCAAGCTTTACCCCTGGGAGTTCATGCTGCGGGAGGTGTTTTCGACCAAGCTGGCCGATGCCGGCGTACGCTGGCTGGAACCCGCCTGGAAAAGCATCCTCTCCAATAAAGCGCTGCTGCCGCTGCTGTGGGAGATGTTTCCGGATCATCCCAATCTGCTGCCCGCCTGGTTTGCGGATGACAGTCAGGCGCCGCAGATGGATAAATATGTGGTGAAGCCGCTGTTCTCCCGTGAGGGTGCGAACATTCGCATTATCGAAAACGGCAATGAAATCGCGCGTGCTGACGGTCCCTATGGCGAAGAGGGCATGATTATTCAGCAGTTCTGCGCGCTGCCCAAATTCGGTGACAGCTATACGCTGATTGGCAGCTGGCTGATAGACGATCAGCCGGCGGGTATCGGCTTACGTGAGGATCGGGCGCTGATTACCCAGGATCTGTCTCGCTTCTATCCCCATACCTTTATCGGTTAGTCCGGTGGCGCATTCCGGTGCGCCATGTTTATGCCTGCGGCTGACGCAGGCCGCTACCCCACCTGCGCTGACAGCATACTGATCGCGCCCATCTCCATGCCTTCAACCGGCACGCTGACCGCCTCACCCGCTGCGCGTGCGCCCAGAATATAGAGCAGCGGCAGATAGTGTTCAGCCGTCGGATGCGAAAGCGCCGCGCCCGGATGTTGCTGATAGTTAACCAGCGGATGATCGCCCGCCGCAGCGTCGCTGCGCAGATTATCACGCACATACTGGTTAAACCCGTCGGCCCACGGATACACCGGCGCAGCCCCCTGCCACTGCAGCTTGCGCAGGTTATGCACCACGTTGCCGCTCGCCACCAGCAGGATCCCTTCATCGCGCAGCGCAGCCAGTTTACGTCCTGCCTCAAAATGCCACTCAGCAGAACGGGTACTGTCCACGCTGAGCTGCACCAGCGGAATATCCGCCTCAGGATACATTCTGGCCAGCAGGCCCCACGAGCCGTGATCGAACCCCCAGCTCTCATCTTTTTCTGTCAGCGGCAGCAGCTCTGTCACACGCTGCGCCAGCGCAGGCGATCCGGGCGCCGGGTAGCGCACGTCAAACAGCGCCTGCGGGAATCCGCCAAAATCGTGAATGGTGCGCGGCTGTTCCATGGCCGTTACCCGCGTCCCGCGCGTGTACCAGTGCGCCGAGATAGCAAGGATAGCGCGCGGCCGCGGCAGATCTCTGCCCAGCTGCTGCCATACCCGGGTATAGCGATTTTCTTCCAGCACATTCATCGGGCTGCCATGACCCAGAAACAGAGCAGGCATACGACCGTCACGCATTTTCATACCTCATCGCTGTTGCTTTCATGCGCAATACGATACGCGCTTACATGAGCCTGTGAACGCGGAGATGCGTGAGCATGTCTGTCAGCAAATTTGAACAAGCGCAAACGACATAACTTTACGCTTAATAACTCGATATTTTATAAGGTTAATTATAATGTAACTGGTAATCATTATCATCGTGGAGCGTGCTATGTCGGTGCCTTTACTGCTCACTGTTCTGGCCGGTGGTGCTACCTTTATTGGCGCCCTGTTCGGCATCCTCGGTCAAAAGCCTTCAAACCGCCTGCTTGCTTTTGCGCTTGGCTTCGCAGCCGGCATTATGTTGCTGATCTCGCTAATGGAGATGCTGCCCGCGGCGCTGCATACCGCAGGCATGTCGCCGATGCTGGGGTACGGTATGTTTATGCTTGGTCTGATCGGGTATTTCGCCATGGATCGCCTGCTGCCGCATCAGCATCCGCAGGATCTGATGGCCACTCACGGGCGTCCGGTTAACCTGAAGCGAACCGCCGTGCTGCTGACGCTGGGTATCAGCCTGCACAATTTTCCTGAGGGGGTGGCCACCTTTGTTACCGCCAGCAGTGATATGGAGCTGGGGCTGGGCATCGCTTTAGCCGTGGCGATTCACAACATTCCTGAAGGACTGGCGGTTGCCGGGCCGATGTATGCGGCGACCGGCTCCAAAGCCAAAGCGCTGTTCTGGGCCTGTATTTCCGGTATGGCGGAGATTCTGGGCGGCGTCATCGCCTTTCTGCTGCTGGGTCCGGCGCTGTCGCCGGTCGTGATTGCCGCCATTATGGCCGCCGTTGCAGGAATTATGGTTGCGCTCTCGGTGGATGAACTGATGCCGCTGGCGCGCGAGATCGATCCGCACAACAACCCGAGCTATGGCGTACTGTGTGGAATGACGGTGATGGGGCTGAGTCTGACACTGCTGCAGACCGCCGGCGCTGGCTGATTTTCCGGGCTCCGGCTGGTCTGCTTTTCTCTACCGGCGTTAGCTGGCCTGGCGGGTTTCGCGCTGGCGGCGATAAGCCACCAGATCTTCGATAGTCACTACCGGCATATCATGCTGCTGCGCAAAGGCGATCGCTTCAGGCGCGCGCGCCATGCTGCCATCGTCATTGGTCAGTTCGCACAGCACGCCTGCCGGTTTAAAGCCCGCAAGCGTAACCAAATCGAGCGTGGCTTCGGTATGACCGCCGCGCGTCAGTACGCCACCTTCGCGCGCGCGCAGCGGGAAAACGTGTCCCGGACGGTGCAGGTCAGCTGGTTTAGCGTTATCGGCAATTGCGGCGCGGATAGTGGTGATGCGGTCAGCCGCAGAGACGCCGGTGGTCACACCCGCAGCGGCTTCAATCGTTACGGTAAACCCGGTGCCGTAAGAGCTGGTGTTGTTCTCGACCATCATCGGCAGATCGAGCTGCTGACGGCGGGCCTCATTAATGCAGAGGCAGACAATCCCGCTGCCGTGGCGGATAGTCAGCGCCATCTGCTCTGTGGTCATGGTTTCGGCGGCAAAAATCATATCGCCTTCGTTCTCGCGATCTTCATCGTCAAGAACCATCACACCGCGACCGTTACGCAGTGCGTCAAGTGCACGTTCTACACGCTGTTCCGGCGTGCCAAATTCAGAAAGAAGCGTCTGATTCATGGTAATTAACCTTAAAATATTATGAGTTACCAGAACCAGGGCGAGCTTAGGAGTGCGTGAAAAATACACATGGCAAAAACGTGACGCGGGCCTGAACCCGGCTGATGTCGTTACCCTCTCCCATCCGGACTTTAACCGTCGGCCCCGGAATCACACCGGATCTGCTGTCCTTTTACACGGAGGCAAAAGCGCTCGCGGGCTTTCAGCAGAAGCTGATTTACCGCCGGTGGGGAATTTCGCCCCGCCCTGAGAATAAGCAAAATCACTATAGCGTTATTCACCGGGACGGGCAATCGACAAAACGGCAATTGCTTTTGCACATCATGCGTTGCGGATTTCGGGTTTAACCTTTTTGGTTCTGGCATTACACTTACTTCTTGTACCGTCGGAAAACGTGCTGCTCACAGCCACCGCAATCAGGAAATAACCATGATCGACACAAAAAAAATTGAACAACTGGCGCGCCAGGTCCATGAAGCGATGCCGAAAGGTATCCGCGACTTTGGCGACGACGTGGAAAAGAAAATCCGGCAGGTTCTGCAGGCGCAGCTGACCCGTATGGATCTGGTTAACCGTGAAGAGTTTGATGTGCAGACTCAGGTCCTGCTGCGCACCCGCGAAAAGCTGGCAGCCCTGGAGCAGCGTCTGGCAAAACTGGAGAGTGAAAGCCCTGCGGCACCGGCGCCAGCAGTCGTAACGCCCGATCCGGCCGGTAAAATCGATACGCCACAGTAAATATTATCAGCCGGGTGGCTGCTGCCCCCCGGCTGTCTGCTTAGTGACTGCGGATTGTTTTAATAATATTGGTGGTGGAGATGCCATCTTCAAAGTTAAGCACGCGTACGTCACCGCCGTTCGCCCACACTTCTTTACTGCCTGCGATATCTTCCGGCTTGTAATCTCCGCCTTTCACCAGCAAATCCGGCAGCACATCGGCAATCAGACGCTGCGGCGTATCTTCTTCAAACAGAACGACCCAGTCTACTGCTTCCAGAGCGCTTAGCACGATCATCCGGTTTTCCTGTGGATTAACCGGCCGGGTTTCACCTTTAAGGCGTCTGGTTGACGCATCGCTATTCACCGCAACAATCAGCCGATCGCCCAGCTTGCGGGCATTGGCGAGATAAGAGACGTGCCCTGCGTGCAGAATGTCAAACACGCCGTTGGTCATTACCACTTTCTCGCCGCGCTGACGTGCCTGGGCAACAGCGGTTTTCAGCTCGATCTCCGTCATCACGCCAAAGCCGCTTTCCGGCCGCGCATGGATAGCGTTTTCCAGTTCCACCGTACTGACGGTTGACGTCCCCAGCTTGCCCACCACAACGCCTGCCGCCGCATTGGCAAGGAAACAGGCGTTTTCCAGCGTATCACCCGCCGCAAGGACCGCAGCCAGCACACCAATAACCGTGTCGCCGGCACCGGTCACGTCATACACTTCCTGCGCCTGCGTCGGCATATGCAGAGGCGCTTTGCCCGGCTGCAGCAGCGTCATGCCATTTTCTGAACGGGTCACCAGCAGCGCTGAGAGCGCATAATCAGCGATCAACTGCATACCCCGGCTGACAATGTCCGCTTCGGTTTTACATTTGCCGGCTACGGCTTCAAATTCAGACAGGTTTGGCGTCAGCAGGGTCGCGCCACGATAGCGCTCAAAATCGGTGCCCTTCGGGTCGATCAGTACCGGTACGCCCGCTTCGCGGGCCAGCCCGATCATGGTCTGTACGCTGCTGAGCGCTCCTTTAGCGTAGTCTGACAGCACCAGTGCACCAGCCTGCGACAGCGACTGACGCATACGATCGTGGATGGGCTGCGGATCGACCTGCTCAAAGCCCTCTTCGAAATCCAGCCGGATCAGCTGCTGATTGCGCGACAGCACGCGCAGCTTGGTGATGGTGGGATGCGTTTTCAGCGCGACAAAGTCACAGCTGACGTTAACCTGCTCCAGCGTGCGGCTCAGTACCTGCGCGGCATCATCCTCACCGGTCAGCCCAATCAGACGCGATGCGGCGCCCAGCGCGGCAATGTTCATTGCCACGTTGGCCGCGCCGCCCGGACGCTCTTCAATGGTATCGACTTTGACTACCGGCACCGGCGCCTCGGGTGAAATGCGGCTGGTCGGGCCATACCAGTAGCGGTCTAACATCACATCGCCAACAACCAGTACGGTGGCCTTGCCAAACGCGGGCAGTGTTACTTTCATTTCAGAGACTCCAGACTACGCTCAAAATATTGCGCGGATAATACCATATACCCGCCGCAGGGTAAGATGCTGCCGCACGCCTCAGCTGTCAGGCTCAACCGTGCCCAGCCAGCGCTGCCAGCTGACGTTGACAATCCCGCGCTCGCGGGCAAAACGCTCCGGTGCAACGTGACCCGGCAGCGCCTGCAAAGCCAGATGATGCAGCGCATCACGCAGTGTGACATACGCATCCGTCAGCGCCTGGGCCTCCTGCGCGGGCATGATATCGTGCTGCGCCATCAGAGCAAAAATGCGCACGTTATCTGACCAGCGCGTCAGGGCTGGCTGATGCGCAGCTGACGCTAAGACCAGATACTGGGCAATGAATTCAATGTCAGTGATACCCCCTGCATCTGTTTTTATCTCCCAGCGTCCTTTATGTTTGTTGCTCAGATGCGCCCGCATCTTTTCACGCATTTCGCGTACGTCAGCCCGCAGCGCTGCGGTTGTACGCGGCAGACTGAGGATAGCGTGACGGACCTGCGTAAAACGCGCCATCAGTGCCGGTTCACCAAAGACAATCCGCGCGCGCACCAGCGCCTGATGCTCCCAGGTCCAGGCATCATTGCGCTGATACGCTTCAAAAGCGTCAAAGGTGCTGACCAGCATCCCAGCGGAACCAGAAGGACGCAGGCGGGCATCCACCTCATACAAAATACCGGAAGCGGTACGGGTGCTGAAGAGATGCATGATGCGCTGCGCCAGGCGCAGATAAAACTGCCGTCCGTCGATAACGCGTTCACCGTCAGTCTCTGCGCTCTCCGGACAATCATGCAGAAATACCAGATCGAGATCGGAACTGTAACCCAGCTCCCAGCCTCCCAGCTTGCCATAGCCGATCACGGCAAAGCCGCGCTCGTCATCGTGCGTCAGATGCGAAGGCCGGCCATAGCGCTGTACCATCATCTGCCAGGCCTGCTGCACGACGGATTCAATGATCGCCTCTGCCAGCCAGGTTAAGTGATCGCTTACTTTCATTACCGGCAGCGTCCCGGCGATATCGGCTGCGGCAATACGCAATAGCTGTGCCTGCTTAAACTGGCGCACCGCCTCCAGCTGCTGCTCTTCATCCTCTGCCGGAATACGCAGCAGATATTGCCGCAGCTCGTCCCGGTAGGCGTCAGTAGCGGTGGGCTGATACAGCGTGGCGGGATCAAGCAGCTCATCCAGCAGCAGCGGATAGCGGGCCAGCTGGCTGGCCACCATCGGCGAGGCGGCACACAGGCGGATCAGATGGCGCAGTGCGCCATGATACTCGGTCAGCAGCTCCAGATAGGTGCTGCGCGTCAGCACCCCCAGCAGCAGCGGCGTCAGACGTTCCAGCACGCTGTCAGCATCCTCCCGCGGGGAGATTTCACCCAGCAGGCGCGGCATCAGCTGGTCGAGGGCCAGCCGCCCCCGCGGCCCGATGGTGCGCCGGCTGGCATCCTGCCGGAAGTCATTAAGGACGTAAAAAAAGCGCTGCCGCTGCGTGTCAGACAACTGTGGCACCACCGGCGCCAGCTCATGTTCCTCCAGCGTGTCCTGCCAGAGAGCAGCAAACTCCGCCAGCTCAGGCTGGTCGTCAACGTCCGGGGCATCGTCGCCAATCAGCTCATCAAACACCCTGCGTACATCAGCCATATGCGCCGTCAGCTGTGCCGTCAGCGCCTCCCAGTCGGCGCAGTTCATCGCCCATGCCAGACGCTGCCGGTTGAGCGCATCCTGCGGCAGCGTCTGCGTCTGCTCATCATTGATGCTCTGCAGCAGGTTCTCCAGCCGGCGTAAAAAAAGGTAGGCGTCATGCAGCTGACCGACCTGCTGCGGACGCAGCAGCTCCAGCTCACCAATGGCCTGCAGCACCGGCAGCAATGAGCGCCCCTGAAGTGAGCGCTCGCGTCCGCCACGTATCAGCTGAAATACCTGCACAATAAATTCAGTTTCGCGGATGCCGCCTGCGCCCAGCTTAATGTTATCTTTCAGGCCACGGCGGCGCACTTCACGCGCGATCATCCCTTTCATATTGCGCAGCGACTGAATCACGCTGAAGTCGATATAGCGGCGATAGACAAACGGCCGCAGCATCTGCTGCAGCGCCTGGCTCCATTCGCCGCGATCGTCGCCCATCAGACGCGCTTTAACCATGGCGTAGCGCTCCCAGTCACGCCCCTGCTCCTGGTAATAGTCCTCCAGTGCCGCAAAGCTCATCACCAGCGGACCGCTGTCGCCGAACGGGCGCAGCCGCATATCCACGCGGTAAACAAAACCATCGACGCCAGGCTGATCCAGTACTTTTATCAGGCGCTGCCCCATGCGGGTAAAAAACTGTGCGTTGTCCAGCTCGCGTCGCCCGCCACGCGTGACGCCATTCTCCGGCCAGGCAAAAATCAGATCGATATCAGAGGAAAAATTGAGTTCTCCGCCACCCAGCTTGCCCATGCCGAGGATCAGCAGCGGCTGCGGCTCACCCGCCTCGTTGCAGGGCGTGCCAAAGTCGCGACAGCAATCCTGCCACACCCGATCGCGGGCGGCCGCGATCAGGCTTTCTGCCAGAACGCTGAGTTGCGTCAGGCTCTGTTCGGTTGTGGCGTGCTGCAGCGTCTGCATCCAGGCAATACGTACCAGCATATGCCGGCGAAACAGGCGCAGCTCACGCATCAGCGCGGCCTCGCTATCCGCCTGCTGCAGCGCCTGCTGCAGCCACAGACCATAGTGCTGCCATTCATCAGGCTGAGGAGGCTGCTCCTGCAGTTGCAGCCACCATGCTGGCTGCTGCTGCAGGTTATCCACGATAAAGTCACTGAAGGCCAGCGCGCCAGCCTGCTCAGACGTCAGCGCCGACAGCGGCAGCTGCAGGCGTTCTGCGATGCCGGCCAGCTGCGCCTGCATCAGCGAAGGTAACGGTAACTGCATCCTCTCTCCCTGAATTTTACATGAGGTTGTTAACGCCTGACGCCGCTGCTCAGCCAGAATGGCGGCTGGCGTATGGCCATCGTAGCGAGCTGGATCAGGCCGTGCTGCTGTTTTTCCCGGATGGCGAGCTGCAGTTCCTGCCAGCCTGCCATCCACTGGCACACCTCTTCAGCGGGATAGGCCGCCGCCAGCAGGCAAACAGCCAGCAGCTGTCGCTGCAGACGCGTGGCCTTATCCTGAAACTCGCCGATCAGTTTTACATCCGTAAAGGTTTCCCGCAGATCCGCTGCCACGCGGCTCAGCATGATGTCGCAAAAGCGTTTATAAGAGCCCTGCAGCTTGATCTGATTTTTGCTGTCGATCCACGGCTGCCACTGTGCTTCTGCCAGCCAGCATGTCAGCGCCATCTGCGCTTCTACGGAGGTGGCAGAGAAACAGAGGGTTTCCGCGCTGATAGCTTCATCCTGCAGCAGTTCCTCCAGCCGGGTCAGTTTCTGGCGCAGATCGCTGTTAGCCTTACGCGGCACCAGCGCACCAAACAGCGAAAATGCCTGTCGCAGCGTTTCCAGCGCCTCCAGCACAGCCTGCCGCGCTGCCGGGTTACCGCGCAGCCAGACCTCTTCATGATACTGCCAGTGATCCAGCGCGGCGCTGAGCGCAGCGACCATCCCCTGCTCTACTGTTGCTTTTGGTGTCACTTTCAGCAGCGGCAGTGCCCGAACCGGACGCAGTGCGTCGCCCTGCGCCAGCTGATAGCCGCGCGCAGCTTTGCTCAGGCTGCCGGGACGCAGTCCGCCGCCCGCTGCCAGCGTCTGCGCAAGTCTGAGCAGATCGGCCGGTGTACCCTGTTTAAGCTCCAGCTCAACTTCCCGCAGCGGTTCGCTAAGCTCCCCGGCCGCCACGCTGCCCTGATCGAAGGCAATTTCAATAATGCTGTCACCTGCCTGTACCGTCCAGGTTTCGCGCCGGAAATGGGTGCTGAATAGCGGCTGCAGTCGCTGCTGCAGGCGGGCAATGTCGGTACCCTGCGGCCAGATTTCTGCGGGCAGGCGGGCGATATCAAGCTGTGGTGCCGTCATCTCCACGTTGTACTCCGGGCGCTGGTGCAGACCGCCCAGCGTCTGACCCGCGGTCTTAAGCGTCATCTCATAACGCTTGTCTACCCCCCGGATGCGCAGCCCCATATCCCAGCGGCGCAGCTGGTTGTCGTCTGTTTCATAGTAGATATTCGTCAGCTCGCGAGCGGCTTCATGCTGATGTGGCCAGGCGGCCAGCGTCTCTGCCAGAGTGGCGGCAGCCTGCGGGGTGGCAATGAACTTTAATTCGATTTCAGTGGTCATAATTTTTTATTTACTACGCTGCTGGCACTTATACGGTTAATCTGGCGAGAGTAATGCACCACAAGCACGCTGTCTCGGCTTTCTTGTGCTTTTACGCCCCTTTTCCCGCCGGATTGAGACCAGGATAGTTCTCATTCAGATTTATGCGAGGCAACTCCAGACTGTGCCGGTAAATTTACGCCCATCAAGAAAACACGACATCGAATGAAAAAAATTACACTTGCCGCCCTTTCTTTGCTGGCTTTCAGCGCCATCACCCCCGCTCACGCTGCCGATGAAAAGCGTTATATCTCCGATGAATTATCGACCTGGGTACGCAGCGGTCCGGGCGATCAGTATCGCCTGGTCGGTAAGCTGAACGCCGGGGAAGAAGTTACCGTGGTGCAGACCAACAGCGATGCGCAATACGCGCAAATTCGCGATGCAGAAGGCAAAACCAACTGGATCCCGCTGTCGCAGCTAAGCGCCACCCCGAGCCTGCGTACCCGCGTGCCGCAGCTGGAGCAGCAGGTTAAAGATCTGACCGACAAGCTGGCTAACATTGATAACAGCTGGAATCAGCGCACGTCAGAAATGCAGAACAAAGTCGCTAACAGCGACGGCACAATCGATGGTCTGAAACAGGAAAACCAGAAGCTTAAAAATGAGCTGATTGTGGCGCAGAAAAAAGTGAGCGCAGCCAACGTACAGCTGGATGACAAGCAGCGCACCATTATTATGCAGTGGTTTATGTACGGTGGCGGCGTGCTGGGCGTTGGCCTGCTGCTGGGTCTGCTGCTGCCGCATATGGTGCCGCGCCGTAAAAAGAAAGATCGCTGGATGAATTGATCCGCCGTACGCCAGCCGTTTTTTCAGGGGGGATCGCCAGATGCCCCCTTTCCCATGCCCGCTTTTCCGCCAAAGTATGCAACAATTATGAAACACGCGCCTGACGCGCAGTTATCTGAATACCTCTGGAGTTGTTGAGTGAAAACCTTTCTGGTCGGTGGTGCAGTGCGTGATGCTTTACTGCAGCTGCCGGTAAAAGATCGTGACTGGGTGGTGGTTGGCGCCACGCCTGATGAGATGCTGGCGCAAAATTATCAGCAGGTAGGCCGCGATTTTCCGGTCTTTTTACATCCGCACAGTCGGGAAGAGTATGCGCTGGCGCGCACCGAGCGCAAACAGGGCAGCGGCTACACCGGCTTTATCACGCATTTTGCACCCGATGTCACGCTGGAGCAGGATCTGCAGCGGCGCGATCTGACCATCAACGCCATCGCGCAGGCGGAGGATGGCAGCCTGATCGATCCCTGCCACGGCCAGCGCGATCTTGCCAGCCGCACGCTGCGTCACGTTTCGGCAGCGTTTAGCGAAGATCCGCTGCGCGTGCTGCGCGTGGCACGGTTTGCCGCCCGCTATGCCCACCTCGGTTTTCGCATTGCCGCTGAAACGCAGACGCTGATGGCAGAGATGGCCGCCAGCGGCGAACTGGCGCACCTGACGGCAGAGCGCGTCTGGAAAGAGACGGAAAACGCGCTGCTCACGCGCAACCCGCAGGTCTATTTTCAGGTACTGCGAGACTGTGGCGCACTGCAGGTACTTTTCCCGGAGATTGACAATCTGTACGGCATTCCAGCTCCGCCGAAATGGCATCCTGAGATTGATACCGGTGTGCATACGCTGATGACGCTGACGCTGGCAGCCGCCCTCTCTGATGAGCTGGACGTGCGCTTCGCTACGCTGTTTCACGATGTCGGCAAGGCGCTGACCCCGCCGGAAAAGTGGCCGTCGCATCACGGTCATGGTCTGGCCGGTGTACCGCTTGTCGCCGCCCTGTGCCAGCGGCTGCGCGTCCCTAATTACGTGCGCGATCTGGCGCTGATCGTGACCGAGTTTCATGACATCGTACACACCATTGAGCGACAGTCAGCCGCGGCGCTGGTGGCGCTGTTTGATCGCATCGACGCCTGGCGTAAGCCGGAGCGGGTCGAAAAAATGGCGCTGACCAGTGAGGCAGACGCGCGCGGGCGTGCCACGCTGGAGAGTATGCCCTATCCGCAGGGTAACTATTTGCGTCAGGCGTTTGCGCTGGCACAGGCGGTACCGGTGCAGCAGGTGATCGCTGCGGGCTTTAAAGGGGCAGACGTGCGGGAAGAGCTGAGCAGGCGCCGGATTGCGGCTATTGAAGAAGGACTGATCGGTGCGCGGCCGGCATAGCCCGCCGCGCGACCGCTATTACATAAACACGGCGTAGACCGCTGCTGCAACGATAAAGCGATAGATCGCGAACGACACAAACGAGATACGCTTGATCAGCTCAAGGAAGACCTTGATCGCCAGCAGCGCCACGATGAATGCGGTAATAAAGCCCACCGCGAACATCGGGAAATCCTGCATCGTCAGGAAGCCCATGCTTTTATAGAGATCCAGCACGGTCGCGCCCATCATCATCGGCACGGCAAGAATGAACGAGAACTCCGACGCTGCGTAGCGGCTGACGCCCATCAGCATCCCGCCCGAAATCGTCGCACCCGAGCGGGAAAAGCCCGGCCACAGCGCCAGACACTGGAAGCAGCCAATCATAAACGCCTGACGATAGGTGATATCATCCACGCCCACCGCTTTTGGCTGTTTCGGCTTCAGGAATTCCGCGGCAAGCAGCAGCACGCCGCCCACGACCAGGGCATACATGACGTTAATCGGATTAAACAGCGTTTTGATCTGATCGTGCAGCAGTAAACCGATCGCCACCGCCGGGATCATCCCGAGCAGAATGTGGATCAGCGTCAGCTTACCGGTACCGGTACCTTCATGGCGCTCCTGACCAAAATGGATGCCAATCAGGCCAAACAGGCGTCGCCAGAACATCACGACCACTGCCAGAATTGATCCGAGCTGGATCACTACTTCAAACGTCTCTGCTTTATCACCCTCAAATCCCAGCAGGTGCCCGACAATAATCATATGGCCTGTGGATGAGACCGGCAGAAACTCGGTCAGCCCCTCGACAACCCCGAGGATCGCAGCGACCCACAGCTGATGCATATCTGCCATCAAAATTTTCCCCTATCCGTTTTAAACAGTAAAAAGGCGGTCGCAAACTGCTACCGCCTGAAATTATGCCGGCGTTGATCTGAAGAAAACCTTAGGGTTTTCTGCCACTTCGCTTCGCTTAACGCAACGGCCTCAGCTAAGACACACCATAATTTGATTTGGTTTCATTGTGATGGCAATCACAGGGGGTTTATTTAGGAATTGTCCCGCGCTCGATACGCACGCCAACGCTTGCCGCCTGAGCCACTGCACCCGGCTTACCGACCCGGATACGCACGCCGGGCGTTTTGAAACGCTTCATCAACAGATCGCAGATTTCTTCCGCGACGCGCTCGACCAGCGCAAACCGGTTTCCCTGCAGATGCGAGAGAATGGCATCGGTGACATCGGCATAGCTCAGACAGTCGCTGACATCGTCGCTGGCAGCGGCACGCCGGTTATCCCACGCCATTTCGACATCGAGCACCAGCTTCTGCTGCATACCCTGTTCCCAGTCGTATACGCCAATGGTGGTGAACACGGTGAGTTGTTCTATAAATACGATATCCATGATGTCACTCTCTGTTTTTGGCCAGGCCGGATACCACTTCCGGCGGATTATGCGTATTATCCACGCTTACCGGCAACAAAACGACCCAAAAGGAACGGTACGACGCTATGAGTGCTATCGCGCTTGGTATGATTATTTTCGCGTATCTTTGCGGCTCGATTTCCAGTGCGATACTGGTTTGTAAACTCGCAGGTTTGCCCGATCCGCGTACCTCAGGCTCCGGCAATCCCGGCGCCACGAATGTGCTGCGCATCGGTGGCAAAGCGTCGGCCGCGGCGGTACTGATATTTGATGTGGCTAAAGGAATGATTCCGGTCTGGATCGCCTGGATGTTGCACGTGACGCCCATGTACCTTGGCCTGACTGCAATAGCCGCCTGTCTCGGACATATCTATCCGGTGTTTTTCCGCTTTCGCGGGGGCAAAGGCGTGGCGACGGCATTGGGTGCGATTGCGCCGATTGGCTGGGATCTCACCGGCCTGATGACCGGCACCTGGCTGCTGACCGTGCTGCTGAGCGGCTACTCCTCGCTGGGCGCCATCGTCAGCGCGCTGATCGCACCGTTCTACGTCTGGTGGTTCAAACCGCAGTTTACGTTTCCGGTGTCGATGCTCTCCTGCCTGATCCTGCTGCGGCATCATGACAATATTCAGCGGCTGTGGCGCGGACAGGAAAATCGCGTCTGGAAACGGAAAAAAAAGAAAGCGTAAAAAAAACCGGCTGCACGCCGGTTTTTTGTTTTCAGATAGCGGGCAGTTCCGCCAGCGGCCAGCGCGGACGGACGCTGACGCCCAGCTCACCCCGCGTTCCGCCCTTCAGGCGCACCATGCCGGCATAGGCGATCATCGCGCCGTTATCGGTGCAGAATTCAGGCCGGGCATAAAACACCTCGCCGCCGCGCGCACTCATCATTTCTGCCATGCGCGTGCGCAGCGTGCGGTTGGCGCTGACGCCGCCGGCGATCACCAGCCGCGTAAAGCCGGTCTGCTCCAGCGCGCGTTTGCACTTGATCATCAGCGTATCCACAACCGCATCTTCAAATGCACGGGCAATGTCCGCACGCGCCTGCTCATCACCGTCATGCTCGCGAATGGTATTTGCCGCGAAGGTTTTCAGTCCGGAGAAGCTGAAGTCGAGGCCCGGGCGATCGGTCATCGGACGCGGGAAGCGGAAGCGGTTGGCTGTGCCCTGCTGTGCCATGCGTGACAGCATGGGGCCGCCCGGATAGTCGAGCCCCAGCAGCTTGGCTGTTTTATCAAATGCTTCACCCGCCGCATCGTCGATTGACTCACCCAGCAGCGTATACTCCCCGATACCGGTGACGCTGATAAGCTGGGTATGGCCGCCGGAGACCAGCAGCGCGACAAACGGGAACGCCGGCGGATGCTCTTCCAGCATCGGGGCCAGCAGATGGCCTTCCATATGATGCACCGGCACCGCCGGCACATTCCAGGCGAAGGCCAGCGCGCGGCCAATCGTGGCCCCGACCAGCAGCGCCCCCACCAGACCCGGACCGGCGGTATAGGCAACCGCATCGATATCACTGGCCTGCAGGTGTGCTTCTTTCAGCGCCGCCTGTATCAGCGGCACCGTTTTGCGCACGTGGTCGCGCGATGCCAGTTCCGGCACCACGCCGCCGTAGTCGGCATGCAGCTTCACCTGGCTATACAGCTGATTCGCCAGCAGACCGGACGCATCGTCATAAATCGCGATGCCGGTTTCATCGCAGGACGTTTCAATACCCAGAACTCGCATAGCTTTATTACCCTCTTCTTGCGGCGCGCAGTGTAGCACAGGCAAAACTGCCGCCGGACTACTTTGACGGGAAAAAGTGTTTTTCTGCCGCACAAAGAGTGCGCTATACTCCACGGCCTGAAAAAACCGGCAGCCGCACAGGCAAACGCTCCTGTTGGTTCTAAATTATCCATGGTGCTTTACAAGCCAGCCCCGGCTGGAGTAAAATGCTGCACCATTTTGAAATGTGCTGGCGCCGCAGTCAGCAGCAAAAACCGAATTTTATCGAGGTGAGAGTTACATGCCGGTAATTAAAGTACGTGAAAACGAGCCATTCGACGTAGCACTGCGTCGCTTCAAGCGTTCCTGCGAGAAAGCAGGCGTTCTGGCTGAAGTTCGTCGTCGTGAGTTTTATGAAAAACCAACGACCGAGCGTAAGCGCGCTAAAGCGTCAGCAGTTAAGCGTCACGCCAAGAAACTGGCTCGCGAAAACGCACGCCGCACTCGTCTGTACTAATTTCTTTCGGAAGTTCGCTTCCGCCGCGTGTTAAACGCAGACAGAGTCAAGTAAGAGGCCGTGCTTTCCGAAAGGAAGCGCGGCTTGTTGCCGTTTAAGAGCTGAAAAAAATCGGGGCTTATGGCTGGACGAATTCCACGCGTTTTTATCAATGATTTACTTGCCCGCACGGATATCGTGGATCTCATCGATGCCCGCGTTAAGCTGAAAAAGCAGGGTAAGAACTATCACGCGTGCTGTCCATTCCATAACGAAAAAACCCCCTCTTTTACCGTCAGCGGTGAAAAGCAGTTTTACTACTGCTTTGGCTGTGGTGCCAAAGGCAACGCTATCGACTTCCTGATGAATCACGATCGTCTGGAATTTGTAGAGAGCGTTGAAGAACTCGCCACCCAGCACGGCCTTGAAGTGCCGTACGAAACAGGCAGCGGCCCCAGCCCGATTGAGCGTCATCAGCGTCAGAGTCTTTACCAGCTGCTGGAGAAACTGGATAGTTTCTATCAGCAGAGCCTGCGCAGTCCGGAAGCGGAGAATGCCCAGCGCTATTTAGGCTCACGCGGGCTCAGCCAGCAGGTGATCGATCACTTTGCGATTGGCTATGCGCCTGCGGGCTGGGATAACGTGCTGAAGCGTTTTGGACAGCAGCAGGAAGACCGCGAATCGCTGATGGAAGCGGGCATGCTGGTCACCAATGATAAAGGCCGCAGCTACGATCGCTTCCGCGATCGCGTGATGTTCCCGATCCGCGATAAGCGCGGACGCGTTATCGGCTTTGGCGGACGCGTGCTGGGTAATGATACGCCTAAGTATCTGAACTCGCCGGAAACACCGATTTTCCATAAAGGCCGCCAGCTCTATGGCCTTTACGAAGCACAGAAGAACCATCCTCAGCCGGCACGCCTGCTGGTGGTGGAGGGCTATATGGATGTGGTCGCCCTGGCACAGTTCGGCATCGATTATGCCGTGGCGTCGCTGGGAACCTCCACTACGGCTGAACATATTCAGCTGTTGTTCCGCTCGACTGACACGGTTATCTGCTGTTATGACGGTGACCGGGCCGGTCGCGAAGCCGCCTGGCGCGCGCTGGAAACCGCCCTGCCCTATATGAATGACGGGCGTCAGCTACGCTTTATGTTTCTGCCTGATGGCGAAGATCCCGACACGCTGGTGCGTAAAGAGGGAAAAGAAGCGTTTGAAGCACGCATGGAGCAGGCGATGCCGCTCTCGGTGTTTCTGTTTGACAGCCTGATGCCACAGGTGGATTTGAGCACCCGCGATGGCCGTACCAAGCTGGCGACGCTGGCTTTGCCTTTGATCAGCCAGATCCCGGGCGAAACGCTGCGGATCTATATGCGCCAGACGCTGGGTAATAAACTCGGCATTCTGGACGATAACCAGTTAGACCGGCTGATGCCAAAGGCGGCAGAAAACGGTACGCCGCCCGTTGCGCCACCGCTGAAGCGCACCACAATGCGCGTACTGATTGCGCTGCTGGTGCAGAATCCACAGTTTGCGACGATTGTGCCCACGCTTGACGGGCTGGCGCAGTCAAAACTTGCCGGTCTGTCGCTGTTTGTCGATCTGGTCAGCCGCTGTACAGAGAATCCTGGCCTGACGACCGGACAGCTACTAGAGTTATATCGCGGGACAAATTTTAGCCAGCCCCTTGAAACACTGGCTACCTGGAACCACATGATAGTGGATGAGGAAGCCGAAGCGGTGTTTCAGGATTCACTGGCAAGCATTTATGACGCTGCGCTGGAGCAGCGCCTGGAAGCGCTGATTGCGCGTGAGCGCACCGAAGGGCTCAGTGCCGCTGAGCGGCGCGAATTCTGGGCATTAAGCCAGGCATTAGCGAAAAAATAAGATTCAGCCGGGTCGGAATGGTGGAGTATTTCCCGTTCCGGCCTGCCGCTTTCGGTTTACACGCACATTAAGCGTAACCGTAAAGCACAACGATTTCAGACCGAATATCAAGCGGCTTAAGTGCCGAACTAAAAGGGGCTGCAGCCCTGGCCGCGTTGAAGGCAGCGGCAAAAACATAATGCCTTCACTGTTATAGTTGGCTCGCTGCCGACCGACACCAATCTAATTAACAGAAGTGTGGATACCGTCTTATGGAGCAAAACCCGCAGTCACAGCTTAAGCTGCTTGTCACCCGTGGTAAGGAGCAGGGCTATCTGACCTATGCTGAGGTCAATGACCATCTGCCGGAAGATATCGTCGACTCCGATCAGATTGAAGACATCATCCAGATGATCAACGATATGGGTATCCAGGTGGTGGAAGAAGCCCCTGATGCCGATGATCTGATGCTGAATGAGAACAGCACCGATACAGATGAAGATGCCGCAGAAGCTGCCGCGCAGGTCTTATCCAGCGTTGAATCTGAAATCGGACGCACAACCGATCCGGTGCGCATGTACATGCGTGAAATGGGTACCGTGGAGCTGCTGACGCGTGAAGGCGAAATCGACATCGCCAAGCGTATCGAAGACGGTATCAACCAGGTGCAGTGCTCTGTTGCCGAATATCCGGAAGCTATCACCTACCTGCTCGATCAGTACGATCGTGTGGAAGCGGGCGAATCACGCCTGTCCGATCTCATCACCGGTTTTGTCGATCCTAACGCTGAAGAAGATCTCGCCCCTACCGCCACGCACGTTGGTTCTGAGCTGTCTGAAGAAGACCGCAATGACGACGAAGAGGAAGATGAAGAGAGCGACGACGACGACAGCAGCGACGACGACAACTCTATCGATCCGGAGCTGGCGCGCGAGAAATTCCTCGAGCTGCGCACTCAGTACGAAGCAACCCGTACCGTTATTAAAGCGAAAGGCCGCAGCCACGCTGATGCCGTTGCCGAAATCAACAACCTTTCTGAAGTCTTCAAGCAGTTCCGCCTGGTGCCGAAGCAGTTCGACTACCTGGTAAACAACATGCGTGAAATGATGGAGCGCGTGCGTACGCAAGAGCGCCTGATCATGAAGCTGTGTGTTGAACTGTGCAAAATGCCGAAGAAGAACTTCATCACGCTGTTCACCGGTAACGAAACCAGTGAGAGCTGGTTCAAAGCAGCCCTGGCGATGAACAAGCCGTGGTCTGAAAAGCTGAAAGATGTTGAAGACGATGTGATGCGCTCGCTGCAGAAGCTGCTGCAGATCGAGGAAGAGACCGGCCTGACCATCGAACAGGTTAAAGACATTAACCGTCGTATGTCGATCGGCGAAGCGAAAGCGCGCCGCGCGAAGAAAGAGATGGTTGAAGCTAACCTGCGTCTGGTTATCTCTATCGCGAAAAAATATACCAACCGCGGCCTGCAGTTCCTCGATCTGATTCAGGAAGGCAACATCGGCCTGATGAAAGCGGTTGATAAGTTTGAATATCGCCGTGGCTATAAGTTCTCAACCTACGCCACCTGGTGGATCCGTCAGGCGATCACCCGCTCTATCGCCGATCAGGCGCGTACCATCCGTATTCCGGTGCATATGATTGAGACCATTAACAAGCTCAACCGTATTTCGCGCCAGATGCTGCAGGAGATGGGCCGCGAGCCGACCCCGGAAGAGCTGGCTGAGCGTATGCTGATGCCGGAAGATAAGATCCGCAAGGTGCTGAAGATCGCCAAAGAGCCTATCTCTATGGAGACGCCGATTGGTGATGACGAAGATTCGCATCTGGGTGATTTCATCGAAGATACCACGCTGGAGCTGCCGCTGGACTCAGCCACCTCTGAGAGCCTGCGTTCTGCAACCCACGACGTACTGGCGGGCCTGACCGCGCGCGAAGCGAAAGTCCTGCGTATGCGTTTTGGTATCGATATGAACACCGACCACACGCTGGAAGAAGTGGGCAAGCAGTTTGACGTCACGCGTGAGCGTATCCGTCAGATTGAAGCCAAAGCGCTGCGTAAACTGCGCCACCCGAGCCGCTCGGAAGTGCTGCGCAGCTTCCTCGACGATTAATCGTCTGCAGGAAAACACAAACCCCGGCACGCCGGGGTTTTTTATTGCCCGCGCTCCGGCAGACCCAGCGCCTCCGCCAGCTGGCGATACGCTGCCACCATCTCCTCCAGCGAAGCGCGGTTGAGCCCGCTGGGGTTTGGCAGCACCCAGATGCGCGTCTCCATCAGCGGCTGCGGCTGCTCGCCCCACTCCACTTTACGCTGCCGGAACGCACGCTGATACGCATCCTTGCCCAGCACCGCCAGCGCCCGCGGCTGATAACGCAAAATTTTATCCTGCAGCCGCAGCCCGCCGTCGCGCAGCTCATCGCCGCTCAGCTCGCTCGCCTGCGTGGTGGGACGCTCAACCAGCGCGGTGATGCCGCAGCCAGTCTCCAGCAGCCGCCGCTCCTGCTCCGGCTTCAGCAGCTCGCGCGTGAAGCCGGCCAGATAGATCACTTTCCAGAAACGGTTGCCAGGATGCGCAAAATGGTAACCGGTATGCGCAGATGACTTGCCGGGGTTAATGCCGCAGAACAGCACCTGCAGATCGTGTGCGATGATATCGCGAATGTCATGTTCGGGTTGCATACGCCT
Source organism: Pantoea sp. SIMBA_079 (assembly GCF_046940275.1). Taxonomy (NCBI): domain Bacteria; kingdom Pseudomonadati; phylum Pseudomonadota; class Gammaproteobacteria; order Enterobacterales; family Erwiniaceae; genus Pantoea; species Pantoea sp. SIMBA_079. Next base: position 219,717 of record NZ_JAWRYR010000003.1, read on the forward strand.
TTGAATGCCTGATAAACGTGCTTAAAGGGTAGAGTATTCAGCGGGATGGGGAAAGCGTGGTAATTATGATAAGTGAAAAGCCAGCGCCAGCAACCCGGCCAGTTAACGATTTCTTTTACTGCCTGGTCAGCAAAAAAACGCTCAAACTGTTGTGGCAATCACTCCTGTCACAGCAGCACACCGATTTTTTCATTAATATCAATCACTCACCATTGTGCTAATTTTCATCAACCGATCGGTGAACGCTGGATCGCCTCTGCCAGATACTTTATAATCCCCGCACTACTGGCCCCTTAGCTCAGTGGTTAGAGCAGGCGACTCATAATCGCTTGGTCGCTGGTTCAAACCCAGCAGGGGCCACCAAATAAAACAAGGAGTTAGATGAGAAATCGTCTGACTCCTTTTTCTTTGGATGCGATTCAGGTGATGTAGTGGGTGACGTAAGTGAATGGCTGGGTGATGTAAGTAGTGTGAGTTTAAATGTCTGGCTGGCCGGTTGCCAGAAACCTGATTTCCTATCTTCAAAAGCCTGACAGCCATCCAGATTCAATCATTAAGACAGCCTTATCTGAACCGTCCCAGAATTGCAGGACATAAACAAGCCATGAGTTTCGACGATTCCATTCAGCAACTGCGTAATGAGCAACTCGCGCGTCAGTCCGCTACCGAACACTTCATTAGTGTTAAATCTCTTTTTGAACAGCTCAAACAGCGTTATCCCGATCAGAGCTATAACGCCCTGTGCCTTTTAGCGTTGAAAAAGTATCGACGTTCAGAGCATCAGCCTTCGCTGTATTGGTTTAGATATGAAAGCTGGTATGACACTTCACCCGTTGCCCCATACCAGCTCCTGGATAAACATGGCGCGCCAAACATAGGTGCTCCTGACTATTATCCTAATGCCGAGGCGGCACTGCGGGCGGTAAGTGATGATGTCATGAATACTGATAAGCTGGCTAATTGTGGTTTTCTGCGGACAGAAATTGCTGACGCGCTTGGAGTTCCGCTTGATACTGCAAGGCCAGAAGCACCGATGTTTGAACAAGATAACCTGGACTTGAAAGCTGAAAATCTGTCACTTAAAGAAAAAATTGAGGCGCTGGAAAAACGTCTTGCTGCCCCTATAGAGAAAGCCGAAACTTATGCAGCTAAACGGGAAGAGTTTTTCATCGCTGTTATAGCCAGTTTGTACGACAAAAACAGACTCACCTATACAAAGGATTTAATGCCAAAAGCACCGGAGCTTTTGAGGTTGGTCGAAAATAAGATCCCGCTATTCTGGCCAGCGGAAGGGTGTTTTCCAATGAGTGAAGAGCAATGCCTGAAAATTCTTCGGGAAGCGATTAGCCTGCTTGAACGCGACGTGACTGATCTTCATCAGCTGCGGGCTGAAAAGAGACAGATGCAAAAAATAAGAAAAATTAAATCTGCTTAATCAGTAGGATAGCAAAGGTCACCAAGGTATCTTTCCAAGGTAACCACGACATAAACCTTCTCGGTTTTTAAGATACGTTTCATATTGATTCGCTACCGAGAGATTAAACATGAAACACATCAATTCTTTTTCAACGACTGTCAGCCACCTTCCAAGCCCTCAACGTCTGATACGTATTTGTGAGATGCTTGACCTCCTGAATTGCAGCCGAACCACCCTTTACCGCTGGGTAATCAGCGGTGAGTTTCCTGCGCCAAAAAAACGTGCAGGCAGAACTATGGGCTGGACAGTCACACAGTATGAACAGTGGCTCGATAACTGCTGCTAAACCTCTAAACAGGGCTGGAATTTCCAGCCTTTCTTTTTATATACAGATGCAACTATTTGAAACAATCAGCCCATCAAATCGTTATCAATATGTGATTCTGATACAGCCGTAACCCTATGATAAACAGTAAAACTGGCAGTCTGGATTCAACCCCTCAGGAACCGGTAATTAATAATATTACGCGCGGTACGGTTTATCCGGATATCCGGGCTAAAGGCGAGTTTCTGTATGACGATGTTCTCTGGCCAGTAATGCCTGAAGAGAGTCAGCAGGATGTGAAGATCATGAATTCTTTGTTCAAGGCAGTTGATAGAACCTATGTCAGTTGCTCTCGCTTTCTGGCAATCCGTTATGATTTTCATCTGCCTCAGTACACGGCTGACAACCGCGTTATTACCCGCTTTCATCAGCTATTGATTCCTGCTCTAAGAAAAGAGTATCCCGAAAGCTTTGCCCGAGTGTTTTGGGTCAGAGAACAGAATCAGGCACCAGCACAGCATTATCATTACCTGTTGATGGTTGATGGTAACTGCGTGCGTCATCCTCTTAAAATTAATAAGCTGGTGGAGAGCTGCTGGAAAATAGCAACGGGCGGAACGGTCTGGTTTCCAAAGCATGGTTACTATTTAATTCGAAAGAATGATATTGAGGCCATGACCGCATTGTTACTGCGGGTGAGTTACTTTGCTAAGCGGCTTTCTAAGGAAGGAATTGCTAAAGACATTGCGCGTTCCGGAACCCGGCATTACCCGTTTTTAAAAAAAGCCAAACACACTAAAACTGCGCAATTACGTACTCAGATTGCCCATTTTGATCGGGCACAAGCGCATTGCCCTCTTCCCGGAAAGCTGGATTCGTTTTTCACTCCCGCAGAGCCTTCTGCTGGTAAGCCTGCGACACTGCCCCTGAAAGATAGCCAACGATTGGATGAGGCTGCCTCACTGCCAATGAAGGCGCTCAGACGAGCGCTGCAGCGTTTTAGTAAAATCAGGGGCCGCCTGCGTGACGGTAATAGCATTCTGGCAAGCGCTCAACTCAGCCCTCACTGGCACCGTCATTTTGAGCGCTACTACCGATATTACTGGCCATGCAATATCAGCGTTTCACAGTATTGCCGCTGGTATTACCTAAATCCGTCTACTGCAAGCCGCTATTTGTGTAACTACCCGGCTAATTTAATTAATCCGTGGCTTTTGGCACGCTGGCTATAAGCACCTATGAAGACAGGTAAAGATGGAAAAGATAAAAGTGGAGTACAATGCAAAAATTGCGATGCCCTACTCTCTTAATCGTAAGATGAAGACTTATGTAGGCGGCATTGACTGGCTAACCGGTTATGAAATTGTGCCGCTGACTGATGAACAGCGGCTGCAAAGAAAGCAGCATCTGCATGCTTTGCCTGCAACGCTGGATGAGTTGTTTGAGCGTTTCCTACTGCCTGCCATTGAGTGCGACACGCATTACAAGGACTACAATTTCTGGAGCGATACGTGGCGCATCCAGTGGGCTTACCACAAACAAAATTATCGTCGTGAGGCGATTTTGAATGGCGTAACACAGCAGCAATATGCAGAAGTGCATAAGCTTCCCAAACGTGTGATGTACGGCAATCTGCATAAATGCGGAGGTGCAGCGATCCGTGTGCTGTTTTGGGTTTATCATCGTCGGCAGTTCCACCAGCAGCAGCGGCTTACGGTTCAGGAATATATTTGTGAGTATCAGCTTCCCCAACGTACAGCACATCGTCAGTTGTCGCGACAGCCAATGAGTGATATCTGGGTTCAGCATTTTGATAACTATTACAGCGATGCATGGCTGAGGCATTGTAACGTCAGAGAGTATGCAGATTTCTATAGTTTGAACGTTACCACTGCCCGCCAGTATCTGTTTAACTTTTCCATTGGACTTTTTGACCCAATGTTGATTAAACCCTGGATGTGATTTTTCAAGACAGTCGCTGAAGAATATGATCATGAACTCTGATCACTGGATAATGATCAAAACCGTCAAACGGTAAACAACGCAATGATCAGAATTTGAAAATCTACAATCAGCATTTGTATATAAAACAAGCATGTCTTGACTAGAGTGAGAAAGAGATACACCTTGTGTTTTAACTTAGTGAACCGCTCTGGAAATCAGCGGCAGTTAGCACTGCAAGCGCTTGATGATGAAATGCCCGGCTTTGCATACGACTGTGCGTCTACATAAGGCAGTAAGCTGCTGGTAGTGAAAAACTCTGAGGCGAAGCTTACAGACCTACTGCCCGTTGATTAAAACATTATGGTGTCAGTGATTCCTTGCAAATTTTCACTATTCGCTCTCAGAAGGTGTACCCGGTTGAAAGTCTGCTTGGTGCCAGAAGCGGACATTGCTAACATTCTATCTGCATTAACTTGTGGTGAGCAGATCAAAACCGCTTCGGTTCTTTCTGAAGTCGCCGGATCTTAGACTGGGTATCAGACTGCACTTTAGCGGCTGATGAATCAGGGCCGTGCAGGCAAAGAGGCTGTGCGTGGTGATATCAAGACGGGTGGCGACATTTGCATTGGAATGTCCACGATCAATGACCTCTTTAACCGCTTCAATTTTAAACTCTTCGGGATAACTTTTACTGCTCATGAGCACCACCCTTGTAAGTCATCTTAAATGAATCTGTGGTGCCCGTTAAACCCGTGGCATTGACAATAACTATCTGAATCGATGTGTATAAATCTTTTGAATTAGTCGTTATGAAGTTTTAGTATCTAATACGTGCCATCGAATTTAAAGACCGCGCTTAGGTTAAGTTCATGTTAAGAACATGATTTACAAGTAATAAACCTTCTTACTGACTCGTTTACTAAAAAAATGTGAGGTTGCTCACACACGAAAGACAACTTACATCATGAAACTCATGTGAAATGATGCAGCATGATGTTGTAGGTATGCACTCAAATCATCCTTAATGGGAAAAATTTATGGGTAACAATGGAACTGAACAGCAAGTGCTTATCGAAAAATACATACTATATTGTTTCGAGGGTAATTGAATGGCATATTCAAAAAGTGTTTCTTTCAGAGCAGACTTAACCTCTAACACGATGGATCTTATGACAGAGATAGGTCTTGAATGTAGTGTGACCTCAAGACTCATCGCTGGGATAGTATCCCAACTTGCAGCATATACTGAAGAAGGTGTTCCGTTAAAACCATCAGTATTTATATGTAATTCAATTGCAGAGTTGCTTCAGAGAGCAGGTGTAGGAGAACATGTTCCACTGTCCGATGAGATTAATTTAGAGAATGCCGGTTCTAAAATTTTGAAGGCGGCTGCACCTCTTTGCCGAGATAACTGGCGGATATATATTGAGAGGTCTTCTGCAAATCTAACGTGCAAATTTGGAGTATTTTGTGGAAGCAGTGACCCATCTTCATTGACTGTCGATGAAGCGATATTAGATGGCACTCCCGATGGTTTCCCGGTAATTAAAATATCTCAAAGTGCAATTAATAAGGTAGAAGTTAAAACGAACGCAGGAAGTGGTGTTGAGTTTCGTTTTAATAATGATGCGGACGTAACTGAACTGAACGGTGAAGAACACATTCAAGGCTTAGCTAAATCTATTTCTTCGAACCTAGGTGAAAATTCGGAAATGTTTTCTAGCTTTGTTGGCCGACTACTTGGATCTGCTGTAAATAATAGTCACGGGACATTAATCGCTGTTATTTCATCTGATGCAAAAGTGCTACCAACTTCACTTAACGACGCTGTACAACTCAATCCAGTTATCGATTTATTTGAGAAAATAACATTGCATTTGGATGAAGGAAGAACTGCAACTTCAGTAAGTCGCTTACAAGCTGCAGCTGAATTAGTATCAGGATTTATAGGAAGCGATGGCATTACTGTTTTTAATAATGCAGGTTGTGTTTTAGGATATCGAGCTTTTATTCGTAGTGAGGAAACCACAAGTATTTCTGGGGGCGCAAGAAGTCGTGCTTATGCTTCGATGAAACAGCTTGTAGGTTCAGATCTGTCAGCTGCTTATTTTCGTTCTCAAGATGGACGAACAGATCTTCATGTTAATAGTGAGGGTAGTAAAAATGAATAATTCGGTAGTGGTTTGGAGAGAACCTACAGGTTCAGTTGTACCGAAAACAGCATCGACAGCTTCGGATATTGCGGGAGTCGCTAATAATCTAAGTTCTCGTGACCAAAAACAAATTGTAACTGCATTCCAATCCGACTCTTACGAAATGATGGCTGGTTTTGTTCTTAACAAAGCACTTTCTCAGCTCAAAAGAGCATTAGCATCACTCGGAATGGCCTTCGTTGGTGAAATGCTTGGCCGAGCAGATCTCACAGAGGACTCGGTTCCAACAGTAAGCATTTCAAATTATGAAGCAATTACTCTTGCAAGAGAATTAGGATTAATAAATTCTACAGATGCCAAACGCTTAACTCAACACCTTGAATTATTAGCACATTTTGATAGTCTCAATCTGGAAGACTCTGAAGCGGAGGAAATGTCTAGAGAGGAAGCTTTATCTTTCTTAAGAACCTGTGTAAATGCTGTTCTGGGAAGAAATGGCAATATCGCCCCTGCAGAGTTTATGGACTTTCGTACCTCCTTAGAAAGTCGTACATTCAAAATATCAGATTCCGAAGTTGAGACTCTACGAGCAGCACCGTATTTTTTCAAAAAAACCACATTAAGTATTTTACTCTCAGGAGTTAAGACTAAATCTGGAGCACAATTTGAACATACATTGGGCAATATTGTTGTGCTTGTACCATTTTTATGGAACAGTTTACGAGATGCTGAGAAATGGTCCATTGGCCAATCATACGCAGAAGCTGTCAATTCCGGTCATGCTCCAGCAGTTACAGCCTTAAAAAAAGCACTAACATCGATGAAGGGGTTTGATTATGTTCCTGAATCTCTTCGCTCACAAACATTTTCTGCTGCCGCTTCTAATGTAATCAATGTTCATACTGAAATGAATAATTTTTACAACGAGCCAGCCGCAATATCTGCACTTTCGAAGCTTGGAACAACAATCCCGTGGCCAGCATTTCCAATAAGTATGTCTGCTATATTAGCTGTTAAGCTTGGAAATCAATACGGCGTATCAAACGCAGCACAGTCAGATGCTAATAACTTATTAGAACGCCTGACTGTTAATCAATGGGAGTATTATTTAAATGAGTGCTTGCCTGGTGATGAGCTAATTTTACAAAAACTAGCTTGGTATAACGGCCCAGGAAATCGTTGGATAAAACTGGTCGCATCCTTTGAACTTGAATCAAAGACCGCCAAAAATAGGAACATAGTAAAATTACTCGAAGCCAGTGCTAAAGGTGATGAAGTCGCTTTAAGAAAAATCGCTGATAATTTGTTAACAAACATGAGAAATTAGATTTTATTTTTAAGATCAATCGCCAACAAATCCTGTAAGTAAGGTCTGTTGGCGTTATTTACTGCTTCAAATGTTTAGATGGCCGCATTATCTTCCAGCCTAACCCCCACTTTCTAGCAAATTTACCTTCTCGCAGTTTGCTCTAATGCTGTAAATACGACATCTAGAACACTATCAAAATCATCCAATCCCCATGACCTGCCCCCTGTATCAGATACAACCTTCAGTTAGTAATGTCGGTTGATATTTCTTCATGCTTCCCGTTTCGCCAGCCTGCTGCAAATTCAGATGGCGTCTGGTAATTCAGCGATGAATGAGGTCTGGACTCGTTATAGTCCTTCCGCCAGTCATTAATGATTTCTCGGGCATGTAGAATATCGATGAACCAGTGCTCATTCAGGCATTCATGCCGAAAGCGACCGTTGAAACTCTCAATAAATCCGTTCTGCGTTGGCTTGCCCGGCTGGATTAAGCGCAACTCAACACCATGTTCAAAGGCCCATTGATCCAGCGCGCGGCAGGTAAATTCCGGGCCTTGATCGGTTCTTATCGTCTCAGGATATCCACGAAACAGCGTAATGCTGTCCAGAATACGCGCGACCTGGATACCTGAAATCCCGAAAGCGGCGGTGATCGTCAGACACTCCTTCGTGAAATCATCCACGCAGGTCAGGCACTTAATCCGGCGGCCGCTGGCAAGTGCATCCATGACAAAATCCATCGACCATGTCAGGTTCGGCGCATCCGGGCGTAGAAGCGGAAGCCGCTCAGTCGCCAGCCCCTTACGGCGTCGCCTGCGTTTTACACCCAGACCGTTAAGGCGATAGATGCGGTAAACCCGCTTGTGGTTGACGTGAAGGCCCTCCCGACGTAATAACTGCCAGATGCGCCGGTAACCAAACCGGCGACGTTCAAGTGCCAGCTCTGTGATACGCAAAGACAGCTGCGCGTCAGCAGCCGGACGCTGAGCCGAATAACGGCAGGTTGAAAGGGACAGACCAGCCAGCCTGCAGGCACGGCGTTGCGACAGACCCATTGCCTCAAACATGACCTCCACGGCTTCCCGCTTCTGGTCTGTCGTCAGAGCTTTCGGCGCAGAGCCACCTGAAGCGCCTCCTTATCCAGCATGGCTTCGGCGAGCAGCTTCTTGAGACGAGTGTTCTCCTCTTCAAGCGACTTGAGCCGCTTCACTTCGGGGACTTCCATGCCGCCGAACTTCTTGCGCCAGGTGTAAAAGGTGGCGTCTGAAATAGCGTGCTTGCGGCAGAGCTCACGGGCAGAAACCCCGGCTTCAGCCTCGCGGAGGATACTGATGATCTGTTCGTCGGAAAAACGCTTCTTCATGGGGATGCCCTCATGTGGCTTATGAAGACATTACTAACATCGCGGTGTATTAATCAACGGGGAGCAGGTCACATGAACCACATAGGTCAAAGATCTATTGCATAACTTCTGGCTTGAGCTTCTGCCGTTCCGGCGCTCTAAAAATCGAAAGCATCGTTTTCTCTCAGCCCAAGCCATCCTTGTAGATACCAAAGCAGCGTTCGCAGAGACTCTTCGTGCTCCGGGAACTGTGCAGGATTAATTGCATCACATTTGGCTTTCGCCAAGTTAATGCCAATAAAGTCGTTAATTGTCTCTTTGTTAAAACTGTTATGCTGTGTGGATACCCAATCACCGTATGTGTGGCTCGAGCCACGACTCATCAAACGTGTAACCATCGTTGCGAAGCCCTGATCCGTTTGAATCGCTTTGTTCATCCACTCACGTGGTTCATCCATTGAATCGGTATAGTTTTTCCAGCGATAGAGCAGAGATATGAGATCTGGTTCAGCAATCAGCGCATCGCCATCTGCTGCTCGTAACCTTATCAGCCGCAGCCATTCAGTCTTCATTGCCACAACGGTATTGTAATCTAAGGATGGATCGAAGACTCCCCTCTCGCCCTCATTTCGATCAGTGGGGTCACTGAGATGGATCAGGAGCGAGGCAACGGATAGAGCTTCAGTTTTACGGAGTGCTTCTAAAGCCAAAGCGCCTCGCACATCCTCAGGAATGCGCTTCAGGTACCAATTTGTCGCTCGCCATGCTGCTACATATGACGAATCAAAAGAGCCGCTGTCAGTACCTGCGAGTTTTTCAGCGAGTAGGTACATACCTGGAAGTAGAACAGCTGCGTGTTCGAAGGGTAATCGATCAACGGATTCGTCGAGCCTCGCAACGAGCGAACCTAGCAGCCCATCAGCTTCGAGGGCAGTGATTGCAGCTAAGAGCTCACCCTCTGTCGCTGTTGCTTCGAGAAAATCAAAGAAACGGCGTTCAGACATTTCTCCAACACTAGTCTGGAGTTCAAAATAACGTGGGAAGTAGCGCGATGTGCATACTCGTTTTTCAGTCAACCACTGGCGATTGAAGCCGTCCGCATATCTTGTTCCTCCAAATGCCCATTCGAGAGGTGGAAATAAGTCTTTGAGCGCATTGCTAATGATATTGCGGCGTTGCTCTGAGACTGTCTCAAGAAGCTCCTTAGCCGCTGCCTGGTCTACCTCTCGGCGTCCATCACTGGAAAAGCGCATTTCCTGAAGAACCAATTCTCGCTCACGAAACAGTGCATCGTGGAGATCTGGTTCGAAGACCCGGAGAGTCTCAAGAAGCAGGAAATCTACAATATTTACCTCGAATACGTGGCCGACCACATGCAATGGCATGTGTACAGCAATGGACGAGATGAGACGACGTGCATCGCGCATGTTGCGAAGCAGGGGCTGGATGCAGCCGATGCAAGCATTACCCCAGCGTCTTTGAGAAAACCCGTTAGCCTCAGTCGCGTAGGAGCCCGCTATTTCTGAGAGTTCCTCCTTAAACATACGATGCACGAACGATGCTGGAACGGCCGGTAAGTCAAAGCTAACCTGCACGATCTTTTCAAGGAAGGCTCGCCCGTCGTTGGCAGCGACCGGATCGAGTGCCCTTTCTACGATACTGGGTTGAAATAGGAGCACAAAAACAATGTTAGGGAGGTTAGCATTTGCCTTTACCTGCCTAAGTAACATCCTAATCTGTTCTGGCTCAAGCCTGTCAATATCATCGACAAAGACAACCAGCGGTCGGTCAAGTTCGCGAAGGCGAGCTTCAAGCGAACTGCGTATCTTGTCGAGAGACTCGCCGGTATGGTCTCGCCCGAGATATGAAAGCACGCGTCCAACAAAAGGTATTCCGACTGAGAGAAAGGCAAGAACAGCTGCAACTTTTGTGACGGTAGGAAGGCCATATCCAATGGCCGAAGCGATTGCTAAAACTGAGGCATTTGTTAGTACCATCGAGATTAGATGGCCTGAGCCTCCAGCCTCTTTAAGAGGCTTACCGACTCCGGTTAGGATCGCGCCGTAGCGTCGTAGTGCTTCGGCACGGTCATGTGCAGCCTTCGAATGCTCGCCTCCCAAGCTATTTGCTATCTGGCCAAATAGCGCGCTGGCAATTGCATCGCCGTCCCCCCATTGCCAGGGGTTGAAATCGAGCCAGTCCGCTCCGCTGCTCTTATCATTGAGCTGTTCGGTAATGAGGTTTTTAAGAGATGATTTCCCGAAGCCCCACCCTCCGCGAATAGCAAATACACGGCCTTCGCGCAAACTAAGCTCCGAAAGCACGTCGGCTATACGAGCCGCAAATTCAGCTCTTCTGAGACGATCTTCGGATGCTTTTCGAATAGGAGCCTCCGCCCCGATCCCTTCGTCCGGCTGCCCGTTCCTTACCACTTCAGTATTAGGCTTCTCACGACGATGAGCGCGCCATGTTGCCAGACGGAACAAACGTTTACTCATCGCACACTATCTCCCCAGAATACATGTAACAAGCGTCCTATTGTTAAAGGCGTTACTGATTAAACTTTTCCTAAGCCAGCTAACTGAAGAGAGCACTCTGCTGCAATTACAAGCCATTATAGCGGTGACCCTGAGCAGTGATGGACACAAGAGAATAATCAATAAGTAAGGTTTAACAAAAAGCACCAAGCTGCAAATTTGAATTAGCATGATGAAAGATTTCACAGGACTGATTTTGTTGGCTAAAGGCATTAACGAAGCTCTTTATTTGTGCAAGAATTGGTCCATATTCCTTCACTTTAATCTGACCGGAAATGCTATGGCTGGCGTGAACAAAGCTCAACTGACTGAAACCGACATCGTAACTAAATTTATTCTGCCTGCGGTCAAGAAGGCCGGATGGGATGACATGACGCAAATTCGCCAGGAGGTGAAGTTACGTGATGGCAAGGTAGTTGTGCGGGGTAAGCTGGCATCCCGTCAGAAAGTCAAATCAGCAGATATAGTGCTCTACCATAAGCCTGGCTTACCGCTGGCCGTCATTGAAGCGAAAGCAAACAAGCATGAAATTGGCAAAGGGATGCAGCAGGGACTGGGTTATGCTGCCTTGTTAGAGGTTCCTTTCGTCTTTGCCTCCAATGGTGATGGCTTCGTATTTCACGACAAAACGAACTCCGATCAGCTGGAACGAGAGATTACACTTGAAGAGTTCCCAACGCCTGCTGAGTTATGGGAGAAGCTCTGTCGCTGGAAAGGCTATACCGCCGCACAGCTGCCTGTTATTACGCAGGACTACTATGAAGATGGCTCTGGTAAATCGCCGCGCTATTATCAGCTTCAGGCAATCAATAAAACACTTGAGGCTATCTCAGCAGGCCAGAACCGCATCTTATTAGTGATGGCAACCGGCACCGGCAAAACCTACACTGCCTTCCAGATTATCTGGCGGTTATGGAAAGGCAGGCACAAGAAACGCATTCTGTTCCTTGCCGATCGCAACATTCTTGTTGATCAAACCCGCACCAATGATTTCCAGCCTTTTGGGCAGGCAATGACCAAAATCACTGGCCGCACTGTCGATCCCGCTTACGAAATCCATCTGGCGCTGTATCAGGCGATGACAGGAACCGAAGAGCATGAAAAAGCATATAAGCAGGTTGCGCGTGACTTCTTCGACCTGATCATCATTGATGAATGCCATCGCGGCAGCGCCGCTGAAGACAGTGCCTGGCGCGAGATTCTGGAATATTTTAGTAGTGCGACTCAGGTCGGTTTAACAGCGACACCGAAAGAGACCCATGAGGTCTCAAACACGGACTATTTCGGTGAGCCGGTCTATACCTATTCGCTTAAACAGGGCATTGAGGATGGATTTCTGGCACCTTATAAAGTGGTACGCGTTGATATCAATGTTGACCTGCAAGGGTGGCGTCCAGCGAAAGGGGAAGTCGATAAAAATGGTGAGCTGATCGAAGATCGCATCTACAACCAAAAAGATTTTGATCGCAATTTAGTTATTGATGAACGCACTCAGTTGGTGGCGGAAACCATTACGGATTACCTTAAACGCACCAACCCCATGGATAAAACCATCGTCTTCTGCAATGACATACCTCATGCAGAGCGGATGCGGCGCGCCCTGGTCAATCTCAACGCAGCGCAAATGAAAGAAAATGATAAATACATTATGCGTATTACAGGCGATGAGACCGAGGGAAAAAATCAGCTCGATAACTTCATCAATCCGAAGAAGCCCTACCCGGTTATCACCGTAACATCAGAACTGATGACAACAGGTGTAGATGCCAAAACCTGTAAGCTGGTTGTGCTTGAACAAAATATTCAGTCGATGACCAAATTTAAGCAGATCATCGGACGTGGTACACGTATTGATGAACGCTACAACAAGCTGTGGTTTACCATTCTGGATTTCAGAAAGGCCACCGAGCTGTTTGCAGATGAACGTTTTGATGGCTTGCCGGTAAAAGTCATAACCACCACAAAAGATGAGGTCGCCGATCCAGAGTCCGATTTTGATGAACAGCTGGAAGATGAAGTATCAGATGGAGCAGGTCAAACAGGCCATGCAGAAGAACCATCGCCGGATTATCCCTCTGGCACCTCAACAGAAACCGAACCTGATGGCGAACTGCCCGAAACTGACGAAGAACGACGCAGAAAGTTTTACGTTAAAGGCGTTGCTGTTAACGTGTTATCTAAACGCGTTCAGTATTATGACGCTGACGGTAAGCTGGTTACCGAATCATTTCAGGATTACACACGTCGTACACTGATGAAAGAGTACGCATCTTTGGACGATTTTGTTCAGCGCTGGCAGAGTGCTGAACGTAAACAGGCCATTATCGAAGAGCTCGAACAGCAGGGCATTATCTGGGATGTGCTGACGGAAGAGGTCGGCAAAGAGCTGGATCCGTTCGATATGCTCTGTCATGTCGTGTACGGTCAGCCGCCGCTCACCCGCCGTGAACGCGCCGATAATGTGCGTAAACGTAACTACTTTACCAAATACTCTGAGTCGGCTCAGGCCGTCTTGAGCAATCTGCTCGATAAATACGCTGATGCGGGCGTAAAGGAAATCGAAGATATTCAGGTACTGAAGCTTCGACCTTTTGATACCATGGGCCGCCCTTTGGAGATCATCAAAAAGAACTTTGGTGACAAGGAAAGCTACATGAGTGCAGTGAGTGAACTGGAAAACGAAATTTACGAACTCCCTCCTCGCTCGGCCTGATTCCCTTTCAATGTCTGTCACCGTAGCGACCGCTCGGTGGCAGACTTTTTTATTACGGAAATTGCAACAAACATGTCTATCAGTTCAGTTATCAAATCCTTACAGGACATTATGCGTAAAGACGCCGGTGTGGACGGCGATGCGCAACGTCTGGGTCAGCTTTCATGGCTGTTGTTTTTAAAAATTTTTGACACTCAGGAAGAAGAGCTGGAAGCCATAATGGATGCTGAAGAGTATCGTCTGCCGGTTCCCGCACGTTATCTGTGGCGCAACTGGGCGGCTGATGCAGAAGGTATAACGGGCGACGCGCTACTTGAGTTCGTTAATGACGATCTCTTCCCTGCCCTGAAAAACCTGCCTGCGCCTCGCGATAAAAATCCACGTGGATTTGTGGTACGGGAAGCTTTCAGCGACGCCTATAACTATATGAAAAACGGCACGCTGCTGCGTCAGGTCATCAACAAACTGAATGAGATTAATTTCGGCGACAGCAACGAACGTCATCTGTTTGGCGATATCTACGAACAGATTCTGCGCGACCTGCAAAGCGCCGGTAACGCTGGTGAGTTTTATACACCACGCGCCGTTACCCGCTTTATGGTTAACCGTATCGATCCCAGACTGGGCGAGCGCGTGATTGACCCTGCCTGCGGCACTGGTGGATTTCTGGCTTGCACGGTTGATCATATCAAAGCCAACTACGTTCACAGTACCGACGATCACCAAACGCTGCAGAAGCAGATTCATGGCGTAGAGAAAAAGCAGCTGCCGCACCTGCTTTGTACCACCAATATGCTGCTGCATGGCATTGAAGTTCCGGTGCAGATTCGCCATGACAATACGTTAAGCAAACCGCTCTCTTCATGGGATGAGCAGTTCGATGTGATTGTTACCAACCCGCCATTTGGCGGCACCGAAGAAGATGGCATCGAGAAAAACTTTCCCTCTGAAACGCAAACGCGTGAAACTGCAGACCTCTTCCTGCAGTTGATTGTGGAAGTGCTGGCGGATAAAGGACGCGCAGCTGTCGTTCTTCCGGATGGCACGCTATTTGGTGAAGGTGTTAAAACCAAAATCAAAAAGCTGCTGACAGAAGAGTGCAACCTGCACACCATCGTACGTCTGCCGAATGGCGTGTTTAATCCCTATACCGGCATCAAAACTAACCTGCTGTTTTTCACCAAAGGCCAGCCGACACACGACATCTGGTTCTATGAACATCCCTATCCTGAAGGCGTGAAAAACTACAGCAAAACTCGCCCAATGAAGGTTGAAGAGTTTCAGCCGGAGATCGATTGGTGGGGCAATGAAGCCGACGGCTTTGCCAGCCGTGTTGAAAACGAACACGCCTGGAAAGTCAGCATTGATGAAGTCATTGCACGTAACTTCAACCTTGATATCAAGAATCCGCATCAGGCAGAAGCAATCAGCCATGATCCCGATGAGCTGCTGGCGCAGTATCGGCAGCAGCAAAACGAAATCAACCAGCTGCGCCACCAGCTACGCGATATCCTCGGTGCCGCGCTTGCGGGCAAGGAGGTCAACTAATGTCTGCTGAGCAACTGATCACCCAACATATCATTACCTGGACATCTGCCTTACAGACACGTTCAACGGCTGGACGCGGCAACAACGGCAAGATTGATCTTTATGGCATTAAAAAACTGCGCGAAATGATTCTGGAACTGGCTGTACGTGGCAAGCTGGTGCCTCAGGACCCAAATGATGAACCTGCGTCTGAGTTGCTAAAACGCATTGCCACTGAAAAAGCCGAGCTGGTGAAGCAGGGAAAAATTAAAAAGCAGAAGCCTTTGACGGAAATCAGTGAAGATGAGAAGCCGTTTGAATTACCGGTTGGTTGGGAGTGGGTCAGAATTTCTGAAATAGGGCATGACTGGGGTCAAAAAACACCAGATCTTCAATTTACTTATATTGATGTAGGCTCAATCAATAAAAAACTTGGTATTATCAGTGAACCTGAAATTGTTCAGGCGGAAAATGCACCATCTAGGGCAAGAAAGATAGTAAAAGAAGGTACAGTTGTTTACTCAACTGTAAGACCATATCTATTAAACATTGCAATAGTTTCAGAAAAATTCGACCCAGAGCCAATTGCCAGCACTGCATTTGCCATCATCCACCCTTTTAAAGGGATACTTTCAAATTACATTTATTATTATCTTCGCTCATCAACATTCATTACTTATGTAGAAGGATGTCAAACAGGAATAGCTTATCCAGCTATTAATGATAAACAATTTTTCTCAGGTCTCATTGCTATACCTCCTTCTAATGAGCAAGATCTTATCGTAAATAAGGTCGGCGAACTCATGGCGTTGTGCGACCAACTGGAACAGCAATCTCTGACCAGTCTGGAGGCACATTCCCAGCTGGTTGAAACTTTGCTGGCAACACTCACCAATAGCCAGAACGCCGAAGAGTTAGCCGAAAACTGGGCGCGAATCAGCCAGCATTTCGACACTCTGTTTACCACCGAAGCCAGCATTGATGCGCTTAAGCAAACCATTCTGCAACTGGCGGTCATGGGAAAACTAGTGCCGCAGGACCCGAATGATGAGCCCGCATCCGAACTGCTTAAACGTATTGAGCAGGAAAAAGCGCAACTGGTGAAAGAAGGTAAAATTAAAAAGGGAAAAGCTTTTACTAAGATGGCCGATAAAAATAAACACACGTTACCGAACGGCTGGATTAAATGTCACTTAGGGGATGTAATAGCTATTTCATCTGGTGATGGATTAACGCTCAAGCAAATGGATAGTGATGGAAAAATCCCTGTTTATGGAGGAAACGGCATTACCGGATATCATAACGACTGGAACATACAAAAACCTACAATTGTTATTGGAAGAGTTGGCTATTATTGCGGTTCAATCCATATAACACCATCACTAGCATGGGTAACAGATAATGCTTTCCGAACTTTCCATTCCACCAGCAATATTGACATTAAATTCTTATCAATTTTATTAAAGGGCACAAATCTCAAAGAAAATGAAAATGCTACAGCTCAGCCTGTTATATCTGCAAATAAAATTTATCCAATATCGATAATGTTACCTCCATTAAATGAACAGAAAAGAATTTTTAAAAAATTTAATGAACTAATATCTTTTTGCGAAGCGCTTAAATCTAGCCTGCAATCCGCCCAGCAAACCCAGCTACACCTGGCGGATGCACTCACAGACGCAGCGCTAAGCTAAGGGGCAGAGGATGCCGGTTCACCATGCAATCTGGCGTGTAGGTGATAACCCTCAGCCACTGACTATCAGCAAACTGGCTAGTGAGAGCTTGCTGGAAAGAATGATCTTAAACGACCCAACCATTCTTTCAGACCAGTGGATGATTATCGGCCATCAGGAAAATACGCTCGATAAGGGGCGTATTGATCTGCTGGCGATAGCGCCTGATGCCTCGCTAATCCTGATAGAGCTGAAACGCGACCGCACACCGCGCGAGGTAGTCGCTCAGGCGCTGGATTACGCTTCATGGGTAGATGATTTAACTGCAGACCGCCTGTCACAGATTTATGAAAAATTTTCTGGCGGCGGTAATCTGGGTGACGCCTTTAAGCAACATTTCAATACTGAGTTAGAAGAAGAGTCTATTAACCAGTCGCATCAAATCATTATCGTAGCGGCGGAACTGGATCCGTCCACCGAACGAATTGTCGACTACCTGAGCAAAAATGGTATCTCTATCAACGTGCTGTTCTTCAAAGTCTTTCAGCACGGAGATGAACAGTTTTTAAGTCGCGCCTGGCTTCTCGATCCCAGCGAGACGCAAACTAACGCTGCTCAGGCCACCGCAGGTACGAGTGCTCAATCAAAAGAACCCTGGAACGGAGAGTTCTATGTCTCGTTCGGTGACTCAAATAGTCGTAACTGGGAAGAGGCGCGCCGTTATGGCTTTATCAGTGCCGGTGGCGGAAGCTGGTACAGCCAGACTTTAAAACAGCTTCAGCCCGGTCAACGCGTCTGGGTTAACATCCCAAAAACAGGTTATGTAGGCGTCGGTATTGTGCAAAGTGCCGTTGAGCCAGCCAGCAGCTTTACAATCAATACTGAAGCTGGTGAAAAACTCGCAATGGACGTGCTTAAGCATGGAAACCTTTATCGCGATAACTCAGGTGATCCCGATAAATCTGAGTATTTTGTCTCAGTTAAATGGCTTGAAACCCGTAGTGAACAGGATGCAGTAAATGAACTTGGGTTCTTCGGTAATCAAAATACCGTTTGTAAACCGACAACGCCAAAGTGGCGACACACTGTTGAAAGATTGAAAAATCACTTCAGAAACTGGAATACTAACGAGTAGAATTTTCCGGCATTCAGGCGAATGGATTTTAATAAGGATCATAACAATGCGTAAAATCCTCCACTCCGAATACCCGTTCCGGCGGTCACACGAAGGTGTGGCTGCCCCGACGGTATATTCGGGGATTACCCATGCATACAAGAAATCGAGCGTTTCGTCGCCATCATATGAAAAGGCTCAAAACTAAACGCGGTCGCTATAATAATACGGCTTACAGCTGGCCTGAAGGCGCGACTATCGTCAATATCGGTAAGGCTTACCATACGCCATGCCTCTGTTCATGCTGGATGTGTGGACATCAGCGTTTTCATCACGGCATGAACATGCAGGAAATGAGAGCAAGAGCCAGGTAACAGGATTAAGCAGCTTAGCCCACCTCGATGGTGGGCTACCTCCCGGTAAACACCATCTGATGAACCACTTTGTAAGCTCATCACCCACCCACCACAAATCCAATAAGCACAATGAGGACCTCACAATGCAAAGTCGAGCCACCAGCGCCAAAATCACCAAACAACAAATTTACCGCTCTGTTGCTAGCTCAACGGCTATTGAAACGGGTGAAGCTGTGCAGAAAATTGAGCAAAATCTCAAGCAGTATCAAGCTGAAGCAAAAGCTATCGGTTTAGCTCGCTAATTCGGCAAAATATCGTTAACAAGCTGTATCATCGGCATATAGTTGTCTGAGACTTTGGCCTGAACAGCCTTTAAAACGCTTTATGCTTTCCAAAAAGACTGTAACCCAGGATCTGCCTGAACTGATAACACATCAAATTCTGCTTCATCGATAATGCCCAGTCTATTCAACAATACGCTATCCGACGAACCAGTCTGGTAAATGCTTTTCAAAGAATTGAGACTATCTTTGGCTAATTCTCATCCTCTCTGGAATAAGTTCACTACGTTGCTGGTGGCCTGCTCAACATGATTAACCCTGTTTTCCCACTGTTCTAATGCCCTTCTTTTCTCTACAAGATAATCATAACGGTCATAGTGCTTCGAGCTGACATCCTGCAATGCATGGTTTTGAATACGGTCACGTAACTCTTTCGAGACACCGATTTCGCCCATCAGCGTTTTGCAGGTCCTCCTCAAATCTCTCGCAACAAATACCGGATGATCAGGAAAATGCTCGCGATAATAGATGATTGCCTGCGCAAAGCTGTCAGTCCGTAGGTGCTTGGCCGGATCCAGTCGCTGCGGGAAGATAAACGGACTATCGTTGTTGTTTTCCACCTTCAGCCTTTCAAGAATATCAACCGCTGAATCCGTTAATGGCACCAAATGGTCGCGCTTGTTCTTTGAGACGTCAGCAACAATCAACAGCGTTTTCTCTTCCCAGTTCACGGCATCCCACCGACTGGAAGCCAGTTCATGCGGGCGCTGCCCACCAGCGTAAACACATAAATTAAGCAGCAAGCTCACCGTGCTGCCAACGCTTGGCGTTTTGGGAAAGTCACCCATCAGCTGTTGCAGCTCATTCAACTTCAGCCAGTTGGTTCCCGCTTTCTCTGCAGCCGACTGCTTAGGAATGACGCTCACCGGGTTCATCTCAAGTCCAAACATCACGTTCTGCTGGTGGTTGGCCGGATCGTTGTCCGCTTTTAGCCCGTAGTTGAAAGCTGCCATCAGATAAGAGCGCACACGGTTCGCTTCAACGCTCGCCCCGCGCTGAATGATGGCAGACAAAATCTGTTTGATATGTAGCGGTGTGACTTCGTTAGCTTTCGTATCTTTGGCGATGATGGAATAGGTTTCCTTTTCCAGACGGTACAGCACCTGCTGCCATGTCCGCTTTCCATCCTCCCGCATTTTGTTGGTGTAGCCCTGAATAAGCTGCTCGATGCTGCCCTTTAACTGTTCGGCACGCTTTTGCTTTTCCAGCGCGATGTCCTGTTCAGCCTTTTCGACCTTAGGGTTCTTCCCTTCCTTCAGCGTACCGGCATAACCTTTCGCAAGTTGACGAGCCTGAGCTAATGACATTTCAGGATAACGACCCAACTGAATAAAGTGGCGCTTAGCATCCCAGTAGTAGCGATAGTAGAAAACCCGCTGCCCGGATGGCTCAACTTTAACCCCCAGACGCCCTGCTCCACGCTCACCACTCTTGTCCCATACCTGATAAGCTGAATCGCGCGCTTTCAGTCCGCGTACCATTGAGTCCGTTAAATTATCTGCCAAAAGAAAATCCTTACGAGAAAAGTTTTACTGCCGTTTTCTGGGTGATGTAGCAGGTGACGTAAGGATGATACTGAAAGGAAAAACCCGGAACAACATGAAACGAAGACGCAAAGGTAACCAACTGATTTATATTATTAAAAAGATGGCATGATTAAAGATGGAAAATGATGAAACAAGCTATTCATATGACTCATAATCGCTTGGTCGCTGGTTCAAACCCAGCAGGGGCCACCAAATTTGATGATATTAATCATGCAGTTAAGCCACCTTTCAGGGTGGCTTTTTTGTTGGCTGCTGAGCACAAAAGTTGTAGAGATACGCATTTTTCTGAATACTCACAAAGCCTTGCCCGCCTAACTCATATCTTCAGGGTTGTTTCCCGCAGGCTTTTGGCTTCAGATCCCCGCGAAAAATGAAAGGTGAGATGTGGATAAACAAGCCAGACTGGAGCACTTACACGAATGCTTACGCCGTGAAGTGATGATGAGTTCTAAGGATTTTTCGTGGTTTGGGACGCTGCATAAAGCGATTAAATGCCCGAATCGCCGTTATCACTTCTGGTGGCGCATAGCGTCGTACTGGCACCACTCAGGCAATAAGTTTCTGAAAAAACGGGCCATAAACATAAACAGACGCCTCATTTTCAAATATGGAACTGAAATTCAGTTAGGGGCAAATATCGGCCCCGGCATGGTGATTTCTCATCATCAGGGAATTGTGATAAACGGTTCGGTCGTCACAGGTCATTCCTTGCGGATAAGACAAAACACCACGATTGGCATTACCGGCGCAAATGCTGATAAAGAGCCAATATCAATTGTTATTGGCAATAATGTGAGTATTGGTGCAGGTTCCTGCATCATCGCTGACAGGATCCGGATCGGTGATAACGTTGTGATCGGCGCTATGTCCTTTGTAAATAGAGACCTTCCCGATAACACCACTGCTTATAGTGAAAAGGTTTTGCATGTACGGCCGAACAATTGAAATATAGAGTAATTCAGCAGCCACTGTGCTTTTCAGTTATTTTATTGCTGAGGATTGCTGATTGTACTACCGGGTTAACATGCCATCGATAACGTCTAATGTCGTGCGAAAGAACAGAGCGTTATCAGACTGATAACAAAGCGTGGTTCAGGAAAGCACATCAATGTTATTCCTCATGCCAAAGAAAAAAGCATAGCAACTATCGTTACCGGGTTTGCAGCGATCCCCCGGGAGTAAAGTCTGATAATGAGAAGTCTTAATAGCTTCTGAAATTCAGGTTTATATTGTATAGCGTCATGCTGTCGCTCCGGATTTAAATATCAGCAAACGAACAGGCTGAGTTTTTCCGTTTTTACTGTGGGTCTCTTAGTGCCCTGCGAAGGCGAATCATGTCGTACCGCGCCTGCAGTTCACTGATTGCCCGTTTAAACTGCGCCTCCCCGGCCGGAGAGGCAGAATCTTCATATTGGCGCAGCCACTCTTCGGCGGGGATATGCAGGCTGAATGCCTGCTGAGTGGAAAATATTGCTGACTTCAGCTCACTGACGGTCAGGTAACGCCCCCGCTTCTCATCAAGCGCATTGAGCTTTTCACTGAGCAGGCTGAGTTTTTCCATCCCCTGCTGCCAGGCGCCTGCCGCTTCCGGCGAGGCTGTCATCGCCTCTCTTCTGGCGACCGCGTCTGTCAGCAGTCGGCGTGTTAACTCTTCAGCCGGCCAGAGCGAGCCGGCCAGCAGCGCAACATCGACGCTGTAGCTCCCCGCCCTGCCGATGCCGGCGGCATCAAACCGTTCAGCCTGTGTTTTGATCGTGTTGATCCACTCTGCTGCGTTGATACGCTGATCCTGCCGGATGCCTGCCCGCTGCTCTTCTGTCAGCGGATGAGGAAGCGCAGGTACGGCAGCAGAGAGCATACGCGTATTTTCACCGGGCTGGCGGGCATAAAGCCAGCCGCCTGCGCCTGTTGCAACCACCACCAGCATAGCGGCCATGCCTGCGATAAAAGGTCTGACATAGCGGCCTGAAAACATTGGTCCAGGCTCTGTTTCAGGACGAATGATAAAGGTTGGTGACTTTGCCGTTGCCGGAGCCGGGTCGGAAAACGCCTCGCGCGGGCGGCTTCTGCGTGCAGTTGCTATGTCGCTTTGGCCCGGTGACGTCTCCGCGTTTTCGGCTGCTGTTCTGACGTTATCGCACAGCTTGCGGATACCGCTCGCGGCGTTGAGGCCCGCCTGCGCCAGATGCTGCTCAATCAGATCCAGATATGTTGCGCACTCCCTTAGCAGGATCTGCGTATCCGGCTTATCTGTTGGCCAGGTGCGTGACAGAAACTGCAGGCGCTGAAAGTGCATTCTCAGGATCGCTATCCGGTCTGCAGGCTGGTGGGGCCAGAGCGTCTGCCAGCGTGAGCGCATCAGTGCCTCCGTGACCCTGAGCCCCTCCCGCATCCCCTTAGCGCCGTCAAGATGGGAGAGCGCCAGCGTAAACCAGCAAACTGACTGCAGATCTGCTCCAGCCTGTCCGAAAAGCCGGGTGCAGCTCTCCATCACCTGCAGCCAGTTAATATCGGGCCGGGCGGGATGGCTGAGCTTTTTAATTTCGTTTTGCAGAGTAATAAATTCGGGATGCAGGCGAGGGTCTCCGCCGGTCATCAGCACGTGCGATTTCTGAGATGAAAATGTCATAGTTATCCGCAGACCTGCCGGAAGCAGGTCCGTTATCAGAGCGTTAGCGGGAAAGTAAAGACGAAGTGCCAGACCGGAGATCTCATCTGCATGGCTGGCTGACGGCTATGGCTTAAGTCATCACATTCTGCTGGCGCAGATGCCGCAGCAGCACCTTTCCTCCCGGCATAAAGTCAGTGCCATAGCGCACCCTACCCACGACGTCCAGCCCGGCATCAATGGCATAACGCAGCTCACCAAGCTGCGTCTGTTCCAGCATCACCACATCAACCTGTTTCAGCCGGGGCTCATACTTCAGTAATACGTCAGAGAGAATATGCACCAGCTGATGTGCGGTGCCGGGCAACCCCTGCAGGATGAGCGTCATATCCGGCAGGCCATAATCGGGCAGATGAGCCAGAGCGCCGGCGCGGGTATTAAGAATGCGCTGCAGGTTATCCAGCACTGACAAAATCATCTGTTCCCGTTCGCTCACCGCATCCAGATCCAGGCCGCCGCTAAAATTGCCGTAAAGCATGTCGTAAAGTGAAGGCTGCATCAGGGTCTTTCCCCCTTTTCCGCTACCAGCGTCAGCGTGCCGTCACCCAGCTCAATTACCCTTGCCCTGTCCGGATGGAGGTCTGCGCGGGTCAGCAGCAGTCGCCACGTATCATCCTGAGTATCTGGCGACAGAAACAGCCCGGCCACCGCCACAAATTCTGTTCTCTCCTCCATCGGCATATCAATACTGACCGACTCACCGGGACGCACCCGGATCGCTTTCTGCGCCATCAGCTCTGCCCTCAGCACGTGGCTGTCAGCCGCTAACAGTGCAGGATAGTCGGCGGCGTCAAAGGCCTGACGGTCGCTGAGTTGCCAGATGCGTACCACGGTTGAGAGCGCAGCGCCCTGCGCGTTGCGGTTGGCGCCTTCGCGGGCGCGAAAGTCGAGGTGCAGCGTGCGTATTTGTTTGTAAAAAAGAGAGTTTGTGACGGAGGCGGTGCCCTCGGATACTTTCTGCGTCAGACCGCAGCCGCTGGCGCTTAGCGCCAGCATCAGAGGGATAAGCGTCTTACCAGCGGTAGTCGCCCTGTTCATCGGTTTCACTCCTTGAAAGTTGTACCCGGACGCGCTGATAACGACCGAGCGGAATGGTGAGTAAATCAGGTTTGCGTGAGGCATTCAGGTTTCTTTGAGGCAGCAACGCGGTGCGGCCCAGCTGTTGTGCCGCTTCTGTCCGG
This sequence comes from Pantoea sp. SIMBA_079, assembly GCF_046940275.1. Lineage (NCBI taxonomy): Bacteria > Pseudomonadati > Pseudomonadota > Gammaproteobacteria > Enterobacterales > Erwiniaceae > Pantoea > Pantoea sp. SIMBA_079. The sequence goes on from NZ_JAWRYR010000003.1 coordinate 243,863, forward strand.
CAACTCAGCTGCGCATCAGGCAGCATGGCGCGCTCGACGCACAGCTCCAGCCGCGCATCCAGCTTTGCCCCGAGGTAGACATGGAGCAGCGCCATCAGATCGCCGTGCAGTTGTCCGCCGGGCAGCCAGCCACGCACCTCCTCCGGGTTACCGGTCAGCAGTCGCAGTAATACCTGTCCGTTAACGTCGGTGGCATGCGTCCCCATGACCGGACGGCGCATCAGACTGACCGGTTGCTGCGTGCTCAGACGTAAACGGCAGGGCTGGGGAACACGGCATGGATCCCACGGAACGATCTGCGCGCGCGTATCCGGTGCCAGCAGCATCACCAGCGAGCTCATGCCCTCTGCGGTCCGGGCAGGCAGCATCATGACCGGTAACAGCGCCAGAAAGCGGGAAACCGGCGTGGCGATGTTTTGCGCACAGCCGTTTATCCCCAGACCAGCCAGCCCCAGCAGGTACTGAGAGGTTTTATCGGTGCCGCCAGGTGCGAACGTGGCCGGATAGGTGTATTTGCGCCAGATACGGTAAAACTGCGTGGTCAGCCGGTGACTGAAAATATCCAGAAAATCCTGAAGCGCCTCGTGGCCCTCGCGCTGACGGGTGATATCGTCGATATAGTGCGTTGGCAGCGGAGATGCCGTGCCATACAGCCCCATAAAATTGATGCGTACCGTGGGCGGAAGGTGCGGATGCCCGGAAGTGTCAGCCCCGCGAATTTCACCTGCCGGAAACCCCATGCCGGGGTGCGGCCTGAACCGTACCGGCTCGTGTCGCACCTGCCAGCCGCTGCCTGGTACCGGCGCTTCAGGATCGCACTTCTCCAGCAGCTGGCAAAAACGGTAAAAATTCATACAGGGCAGCTGGTTACCCAGCCGTGCTATCAGCCGGGCAGACGCTGGCTGTGATTCTCTTTCCATCGGAGACATTTTCCTTCAGGCCGGATAATCAGCGAGAGCTGAATGAACTGATTCATGTCCGCATACAGCGACAGGAAACGGTTAAGCATTTCACCAAACAGATGTATGTCGCCGTCACCGGTAAAACCGCTGCTGTCGAGCGTCACTTCAACATCAAGACCGCGCAGCAGATAACCTGATTCAAACCGCTGCAGGCGGTGATGCTGCACGTCAAGAATCGCCTCCAGCCTGCGGTTACAGAGTTCGTCATCCTGCCAGTTATAGAGCGCCAGCGTGCCGCGCAGCACCTCCGCACTGTTCATCATGTTGATAAAGCCCGAGCCGAGGTGACTCAGGACCCGCCAGTGAAAACGGTCCTCAGCGGGTGGATAAGCAGGCAGCGTCGGACGGGTCAGATTGCACACCGTTACCGGCGTCTGCAGCACCTGTTCGCAGCGGTCCAGCAGTGTACTCTGCAGCGCGCGACGCGGAAGCTGGCCGTTGGTGCCGGTGATGCGCAGCGAAAGCGTGTCGCGGGAAAGCACATCGTCTTTCTCCCACTGCTGACCGCCGAGGATCAGCCAGGTGTCATGCAGGCCGGTAACCCCCCGGCGCACGCGGGTATGAAAGTAGCGCTCCGGAGCATGACGTCGCATCATGCCGCCCCGGTGCCGGAAGCTGGTGAACGGAACATATTCAGCTGCCCCGGCCAGCCCTGAACCGCTGACCGCATCCACTGAGTAAATTTCTGTGTGCCCATCCTGCAGGCGCTTTGCGCGCAGCAGATACTCGCTCTCCAGTCCGTTCACGGTCAGCGGATCGGCTTCCAGGTCGAACAGGTTAATCACCGGTACGCAGTGCAGGCGCAGAGAGCGCTCTTTCACCGGTAAATCACTCTGCCACGGCTCGCTGAACACCACCTCGATATCGATGTATGCCAGCCCGGGTGGAAGCGAGAGCGTCTCCAGTCCGTTCAGGTTCACAAAGCGGAATTTCTCAGGAAAGGTGAAATATTCCAGCAGCAGCTGATAGCCGCTGAAGGCGCTCTCTCCCTTTGGCCAGAGCCGGTCATCCTCGTCAAATCCGCCCGGGCTGAACCAGCCGTCAAAGGCGCTACGCTCCGGCTGCCCGGCCAGACGAATGTACAGCGCCGCCTGACGGCGGGTCAGCCTCTGATGCAGCGCCGTCGCCACGGGCACATCTTCTCCCAGCCACAGGCTCAGCTGACGCAGGTCACACTGGCTCCAGTCTGCCTGTCCGCTGCTGGTCAGGCGCAGGCGTAGCACAGAGCGCCCATCCGGTTCAGTGCCCATAGCAACTCCGGCGACTGCCAGCGGGTTAAGCGTGACCGGCTTTGTGGTGCGATAGCGGCACACGGTATTTTTCGGCCCCACGGGACGGGAAAAGATCTCCAGCCCTGCAGGCGCCGTCTCTGCTATCTTCATTTTCGGCAGGTCCGGCGTCAGCGCCACCACGGCGAGTGACGGAATGGTGCGCAGATAGTGCGGCCAGAGCATGCTGACCAGGCCCTCGGTCAGTTCCGGCAGGTCATCATCAATCTTCTGACGCAGTCGCCCTACGCTAAAGGCGAAGCCTTCCAGCAGGCGTTCCACAAAGGGATCTGGCGTGCCAGCGCGATCCAGGTTGAGCATGGCGGCGCGGTCAGGATGGGTTTCGGCAAATTCTTTTGCGGCGTCACGCAGATAGCGCATTTCGATATCGTAATAGCGCAGGGTTAAGTTTTTCATGTTCTGACGAGCCTCTCTTATTTGAACGCACCCATATCAATCATCAATTTGAGAAACGTCAGCGATATCGGGAAGAAAATAATGTCCGCTGCAGCCGCAACCGGGGTAAGAATCACATTGGTCAGAATATTACCGGCATGAATATCGGTGACCTGTTTATCGGTCCACAATTCAATTTCGTACTGACTGGCAGTTTTACTCAGCTGTTCATCTCTTAAACCGAGGCTTTTTTCAGGAACAATGACGCCTTTTATTTTTATCCTGCTGACACACGCATTATCAGAGTAATGGAAGCCGAGTGACTGCATATCCTGTGCTTCGCATGGACTGGTCATCCCCGGACGGTTCCGCGCGATAACGTTAAAATCACCTTCGAATCTTGCCACTGAACGTTTAGTTGCGGGTGACACAAGCCCCAGCTTTATTTTTCTATCATTCCCCTTCAATTCAAGCTGATATCGGCTGTGTAGTGCATCTGTTTTCAGAAGATGTTCACCTCCCGCAGTCACTACGTAGATATTTTTTTTACCTACAAACGCCAGGCCATCAGGCGGAATACCCACAGGATAGCTCGTCCTGTTATTTACCACTGAAGCCTGAAGTCCTTTATAGCGGTATACACCGCCGATATTATCACTGGCTACTTTTCGGTATTTAATTTGTTGTGAAGTCGATGGGTTAACTCCCCAGATCAAAACTGTACAGCCACACAGACTTAAAATAGCAAACGCACACACCAAGCACCTGATTAATGTCATCATTCCTTTGGACCATTTTTTTTAAATTAAAGAAAGAGGTCAGGCCGTATTAAGGAAAGAGCACTGACGCTCGTGCAGCATCGATAGTCACCAGCCCGGCCAGCAGCTGCTCCATGTCAGACTGCATACGGGTTTTATCCGTTTCACTCCGGCCCGTGCGGGCACGCAGTAACTTCAGCCGGCGGGACTTTACTTCAAATAACAGCGCTGGCTCCCACTCCGCCAGCGTCATACTCTCTGCGGTATCATCGAGCGCGCCCAGCAGCTGCAGTGCCAGTTCCTGACGACCAGACTGTTCAGCGATCCGTGCCATCAGCAGGCGAAGGAGCCACTGCTGGCGGGGAGTGCGAATACCGGGTCGCTGCTGCAGCCAGGCCAGCGCAGCTTCAATGCCCTCCCTCTCTGCCAGCTCAGTGGCCTCACTCTCCAGTAACAGCACGTCATCTTCCGGCATGCCCGTCACAGCGGCGGGATCGGGTCCGGACGCACTCTCCGTTATCATGACCTGCTGCTGGATCCAGCTCAGCGTCACCTCATCCGCAAACGGCATGCCGTCGCTGAAGGCCAGCGTTTCCAGCCCGCGCAGGCGTGAGAGCAGCCCCTTCAGGTCATCCTGAACAATAGCCGCAAACTCCGTATGCCCCGATCGCAGCTGCGCCTGGTGCTGATACCACTGCAGGTCAAGCCAGAAGTGGTTTGTTCCCCGGCTGAACAGGCTGTCCGCCTGCTCAGCCAGCTCGGCCCAGCTCTGCTGGATCCAGAGGCGTTTAAGCAGCGCGCGCTGGTCAGATTTTGGTGGCGTAACACGACTGTTGCCGTTACCTGACAACAGCGGCAGCTGACTGAGCGTGTCATGGCGGAGGGTTTTCATCAGCCGGTGTGCGGCCAGCGCGCCATTTGGCTGCTCGCGCAGATAAGCTGCCAGCGCTCGCGCCTGCTCCATCAGCTCCCGCCCGGAGCTGATGGCAGCCAGAGCTGGCGCAGCTGAGGCTGAAGACGCGTCTGGTTGCCGGCTGTCTGCTGTGGTCAGCGGCACTATCGCATCAGGACCGCCTGCGTTAAGCAGCCGGGACTCCAGCGCGCTGTAAAGCCCTGCGGAATGGGTGCCGCCCTGCGTCCTGCAGATGTCATCAATAGCCAGCAGCGCCGCCACGGTGCGCTGCGCCGTCGCGATCGTCACCTCCGGATAGAGCGTCAGCGTGTCCAGCACGCGCGCGCTGGATATAAAATTCAGCGCCGCCTCGCGACTGCGCGTTCGCTGCGGATGCAGGTCGTCACCAAAGCGCTGCAGCAGACCCGCCAGCAGGGCCAGGCCCTCAGCAAACCCCTCTTCGCCATCCTGCTGCAGGCGGGCGAGGCTATACCAGACCGCTACGCGGATATCTTTCGCTTCCGACGTCAGTATCTGCGCTGCCAGCGAACAGATAAGCGTCGTATCCGCACCAGACAGCCGGTTCATCTCTTCCTGCATCTGCTGAAACGCATCGGTATAGGTCGGATCTTCACCGGCGGGGAGGCTGGCATTCACAGGCTGCAGCCAGTGCTCCCATAAAAGAATGTGCTCAGCAGCCTGTACGCGGAGGTGTTCCGCATCCATGCCGCAGGCGCTAATCAGGGATTGCAGGGGCATCACTCCTCCTCACTGAAGTCAGCATCATCCGACGGGCTTTGGGTGCTGCCGGTGATAAAAATATCGGACGGAAGCGTAAAGTTGCGCAGCTTCAGCAGCACCAGCGGCCCCTCGCCGGCTTCGGTACGCAGGATATAATTTAACGGCCGTCCGTCAGGGGCATGCCAGGTAAGCTGCCAGCTGCTGCCGGACCCCGGTCTGGCACTGACCTGCGCCTTCTCCAGCAGACGAATCAATCCCCAGCTGCCTGGCATGTCAGCGTACAGACGGCTGCCTGCTTTGGTGCTGATCCAGCTCAGCGATGCGCCCGGCGCTTCGGTGTCGGCAGGCCAGGTAAAGCGCCGCCAGACCGGCTGCTGGTTCATGTAAGTCAGCTTCTGGCTGTCGATTATCAGGTCAGTCTGCATCACGTCTGCTGCCGTTCCCGGACGCAGCTCAAAATGCAGGCTGGCATCACCGCTGATAAATACCACGTCAGCAATCTGACTGAGCTGATTAAGCGCCTGCAGAAAAGCCGGATTAAATGTCAGTCCGCGGGCGTTAATGCGGTCCGGTACCCAGCGGGTCCCTTCGCGGTGCAGTACGCCGCTCAGGCGAGCGTGCAGAAAGCGGGTAAGGCGTCCGTTTTCTGCATTCAGGTATTTCGCCAGCAGCGGCAGTGATACCTCGCTGCTGACGTTTCTGAACGGGTAGCGGCCGTCAAATGCGCGGTTCCACTCGTTCACCACGGCCTGCTGCCACTGTGCGTTGAAGCTCCCTGCAGCCGGCATCAGCACCTGCCGCCACGCCTGTTCTATCGGGCGCACAAACACTGTCTGCCCGAAACCACTCCACTCCTGTCCCAGTCCGGCGGCGACCAGGCTGCCGTAGTCACGTGTCTCCGTCAGATCAACGCTCTTGCCCTGAAATACCGTCTGCGCCAGCGCCTGCGTCATCGCCTGCGGATCTGCCGCACTGGTGACCTGCTGCAGACGCAGGCGTACCTGGGTCACGCGCGTCAGAAAAGTGCGCAGGCTCAGGGTGCTGCTGCTCTGATTATCGGTCAGCGCCAGCAGCGGTCCGAAGGTGGCATCAAGCGGCCCCCGCGGGCCGCTGCGCTGGTCAATCGCCGGGCGCCTCTCCCGGTTAAACAGGTTTTGCGCCGATCTCACCAGCGAGTCGCTCATCGCGTCGCCGCTCTGTGCAGTACGCCCCTGCAGGTTGAGCGTGTTCATCAGCGCTACCAGCGGCGACTGTCTGACGTCCGCTATCAGCGTGAGCTGGTCAATTGCATCGGAGAGCGTTGGCGCGGGCTGCAGGCGCAGACTATTAAGGAAGTGCAGCCAGGCCGCACTGTAATCGGCAAAGTAGCGGCTGGCGAACCTCGCTTCCAGTGCCTCAGGCGAAGCAGCATCACCCGCGGGCGGCGGTGCATCACTCAGCACCCAGTCAATCTCTTCACGCCGCTCACGTGCCACCTGTTCAATGGCAGGTTTAACACCCTCTTCCCACGCCTGCCGGGTGAACATGCCGGGCACAACCTCATCGGTGGTAAAGAGGCGACCGGCATCCGTATCCCCGCTCATATCGGCCAGCCGCATATCGGCGTACTGGTGCTTTATCCGGGCAATCACCCGCTGATATTGCCGCGATTCGCTGTTGGTCACCCCCATCTGGCGTACCAGCAGAGTGCGTACCTGCCCGACCAGATCCGGGTCGGCTTTCAGTGCCCATTCGGGATGCGTAATGAGATGCTCCGCATAGAAGGCCAGCAGCAGCTGCCCGCTTCCCTGCCAGCGAGCGTCATCCAGACCTTGCCGCTGCGTCCAGCTCTGCATCAGCGTCTGGCTGAACCAGGCGGCATCCATACGTTCAGGACGCGCCAGCATCAGATAGAGTCTGAGATGCACATAGGCCTGCTTTGCCTGCGTTTCGCGCAGCGGATTGTCGGGCGGGAGTGCGGCATAAGCCTGCAGTGCATCGGTGAGCCAGTCTGCGGCGGCGTCGCGCAGCAGAGACTGTGCTGCCTCAAGGTAGCGTGGCCATAAGGCAGACCGCAGTTCTTCGTTCTGACTAAGCCCGGCGCGCTGATACCATGGCACGCCATGTTCCGCGCGATACTCCAGGCGAGCCAGCGTATTCTGAAATGCAGTCAACGCGTTCATGCGCTGTTCAGGCGACTGATTCGGCCTGACGGCAAGCGCGGCCTGAGCATTTACCTCAGCAATCTGTCTGTAATTAGTTACGTATGCCATGCCTATCCACGCAGCCCAACCCACCACTGCCAGAGAAGCACAAGACGCCATCACCTTTTGCCATGGAACGCCCGGCTTACGTGGCCGAAGCTCTGCAGGAAGTGTCTGAACTGAAGCAGGCAGAACATCCCAGCACTTATCCATGCGCCAGTGGTGCATAGCAGCTTGCCTGGCACCCGCAGAAGGCTGGCTGAACACCAGCCCCGCAAGCGGTAGTGGGCTAAATGGAGTGAGCAGCACTGAGGGGAGTGCAGACACGTTCTCCGCCCCGCGGCTGAGCTGGTCAGCGAGCGTCAAAAGAAAGTTATGTTTTGCCTCACCACAGGTTTGCTGCAGCCCCTGCGAGATGAGTGCCGGCGTCAGGGCAGTCAGCGTTTCTGTTAAAGCCTCATTATGACAGGCAGCAGGCAGCAGACAGCCAGTGGCCTGCGTGATACGACCTTCCGGCTTACCGGCGCACGTATGCAGGGACCAGACATATAGCGGAAGCTTCCAGCCCAGCGCATCCATCCGGGCGCGAATGGCATGAGAGAGGGGATCCATGCTGCTCTCAGAAAGCAGCGACAGCGGCTGCTTCAGTCCCGGCGCTGACAGCTGGTCGAACGCCGGGGTCACCCACACCATTCCATCAACCGGACGGCGACGCAACCTGCGTAACGCCATCAGCCAGGCTATGTCCGGAGGTGTGTTGAGATCGCCACCCCACAACAGCAGCGTGCCACGGTCTTCCTGCCAGAGCTGAGCCGGCAGGCCCGGGGTTAATTGTTCCACTTCATCAACTGCGCCGGTTATCAGCAGGATGCGCGTTTTACCTGCCCAGCGGCGACCGTGGAGGTTACGCAGGGTAAGGCGGATAGCATCAACGGTGACGTTACGCGGTGCGGTCTGTGCAACACGACTTTCATCAGCAGGCAGGACATTCTTTCGCTTAGCCTCTAAGCGATGCCAGCCCTGCTGAATAGCCAGACACATTGTTCTGCCATGACGAAGCATCATCAACAGAAATAACGCACCGGCAAGTACCAGCATTTTCATAAGCGTAGTATGTAGCCCAATCCTGTCGCCAAAGTGCCATATCAGCCAGACAATCCCTCCTGCAATAAGGGCGGAGAATCCCAGCCGGCCCCATTCTCCACGCCATAAAGAGTCACCTGTTTTCATTAGTTATATTCCCTGTTTGCACCGTATTAATAAATTTCTGCTCATCATCCTTTGAGAGCATCAGGCAGTCCGCTTTTTGTATATTGACGATATCGCTGGCTACAGCAGCTAGTATCCATGGAGAGAAGGGGCCACTTATTCCGGCATATTTTTCCAGCCAGTGAAGCTGTTCAGGTTTCCAGTAACCGCCATATTCTCTGGCTGAATTAAGCAAACGAAAAAATGCATTACCCCAATCCACTTTGTCACCAACGATACTGACCGTTGAACAGGCCTGCGTTTGCGTTGAGAAAAACGTATCCAGCGACGTTTCTGATATTTCCCTGTCAAGTGCCATTGGACGCAAAATACGGGCGTTGAAAGAGAGGTTGAATTTTGTGACCACATCATCGGAGGTCATCATAAGAAGAGCCAGCGCATCACTATACGCATCTCCTCCCTGAGTCTGATGAATCAGGATTATTTCCACATCCAGCGCAGGCGCGCGAATTCGCTCATCCAGTGAAAGGAAGGACTTCGACTTAAGAATGGTCAACCGGGGTCCCGGGCGATCGGGAATATCTCTCTGCCAGGCATTCATAAATGCAGCCTGCAACGCAGGCAAATCATCAGAAAAATCGGTCAGCAATGTAACGACAGGTACGATACCTGAAGGCAACGTTGCCAAAGCCTGATTTACCCCTGCTAGCAAAACAGAAAAGTGCGCCTCAGGAGTGTGTAGAGCGATTCGTCGGGATAAAAATGTGCTTTGCTCCAGTGTTGGCGGAGAAGCCAAAAGAATTTTAGATGTCAGATTTGCAGGCAATATAACACCGCTGTGCAGGACTGCGATGTTGCGGCCAGCCCACTCTTCCCACTGCTGTTGTGCAAATTCTGCTTCATTTAATTCAAATTCATGTCTGTTAAACGCGTTGTTGTAGAGCCAGCTGCGCAGGCAGAGAAAGAATATCCAGATAACAGCAGGAAATGAGGTGGCAGCCCAAAGATTATATGCTTTAAGTACTCCTGCCAGTTTATTAGCATGCAGGACAAATAATAGTATGCACCCGACCAGTGCCAGAACCCCTGCCATTATCCACAGGGTGAATGAAGGCTCTTCGGGCTTAGCTGATATTATTGATTTTTGACGCTCCCAACTCATTATTTATCCTATTGCGCAATCCGGCGCACTGGAAATAACCTGACAGCCACATTCGCAGTGGCAACCATTAACAACCACGGCTTTACCATCTGATATCCATTCTGGCGAGCCATCGATAATAGCATTAATGCCATGGCCATTTATCGGGCAACTTATTTTATCGCCAACAAGGGCAACACTCTTTCCATTAATTACCATTGTTGATGAGACGGAAATGACCTGTCCACCATGTGTGGTTTTATCACCCAGCAACACAAAACCTTTCGACATATTGAGACCCATCTTTAATTTCGCATATAAATTTCATTATGCATGTAATTTTATTAGTTCTTTTGCTTAATATCTTTTAACTTATCACACGCATTGTAATCACCTTTAGAGCAACTATTTTTGAAAAGTTCGACGGCCAGCTCCTTGTTTTCAGCAACTCCATTGCCATCAAAGTACATCGTGCCCAGGTGATACATCGCCGAAGGCTGGCCTTGTTTTACTGCAATCTCAAGCCAGCTTCTGGCTTTGGCATAGTTCATTTCAGCTCCCTTACCATTGAGGTATGCATAGCCTAAATTCATCTGGGCAGTGGCATTGCCATTTTTCGCTGCTTTCTCATACCAGTAATTCGCCTTTTCGTAGCTTTGCGCGGTTTCTTTTCCGTAATAATACATATCACCTAAATCAACCTGAGCATCCGTGTTTCCGAGTTCAGCAGCGATCTGGTAGAACTCGAAGGCTTTTTTCATATCCCGCGGAACCCCCATACCTAAATGATACATATTAGCTATTTTATTTGCATCGTCCGCCCTGGTTGTTGATATGGTATCGGCAATGGTTGTTGCAGAAAATAAACAAGCAGAGATAAAAATAAAAAATAAGCTATTCGATGGCTTCATGAAAAATCCATTTAGATGAGAGGGAGGTTGTTTTGCTAATTTTACTTTAAATATGGTTACTTACCAGATTCCATAAGGATACTTTTTATCTTTAATAAAATCAGGAGTATCTCCATAGTATACATATCCATCTGGATGTCCTGTGACACCTTTGCACATATCGAGTTCTTTACCTGAAACAGTTATTATTTCTGTATCGATTAATGGGATATCTGAATGACCATATTGCCTCAGCCAGACGCGGACTTTCCCCTCAGGCGCCAGACCTATCAGCATCGTCTGCCGGTATGCATTTTTTCCTGGTTTCAGAACGTCATGGTAAGGGCTAATCATCTTTTCCCATGTATCCTGAGTGAAAAATAGAGTGGATTGGTAAGTTTTCTTATCAATTATTGAATCCCAGCAAAATATCATTATTTGCGGCAATCTTTCGGCCTGGTTAAATTGCGTATTTCCTGCTGAATTCTTTTCACTCCAGCGTCCTGTGCTGATACCCCGAGGTTGATCAATAGTCCGATATGTAGATGCATAGCCATCTATGTCCAGCAGCTTTAACAATGTTACCTGTGCCGGCAAAGATTTAGGCGTGGTAAAAGCAAAATACCACATCTCCCAGGGAGTCTTGTAACTGTCAGGTTTATTGCTGGTACAGGCGGTAGTAAAAATCAAAATTAAGAAAACCGAAATCAACCTGGATATATTTTTCATAGCCACCCTCACTTTCTTTTTGCAGGCTACGCACAACGAACTGACAATATATTTAATAAATAGTTACCCCGCATTTAAAAAATATTCACCAGGAGCCATAAGGATATTTTTTATTTGAAATAAACGCTTTCGTTTCATTGCTGTAACCATAGGAAAAATTACTTCCTGTGACACCTTTGCACATATCTAGTTCTTTACCTGAAACAGTTATTATTTCTGTCTCGATTAATGGGATATCTGAATGACCATATTGCCTCAGCCAGACGCGGACTTTCCCCTCAGGCGCCAGGCCTATCAGCATCGTCTGTCGGTATGCATTTTTTTCTGGTTTCAGAACGTCAGGGTAAGGGCTAATCATTTTTTCCCATGTATCCTGAGTGAAAAAAAGAGTGGATTGGTAAGTTTTCTTATCAATTATTGAATCCCAGCAAAACATCATTATTTGCGGCAATCTTTCGGCCTGATTAAATTGCGTATTTCCTGCTGAATTCTTTTCACTCCAGCGTCCTGTGCTGATACCCCGAGGTTGATCAATAGTCCGATATGTAGATGCATAGCCATCTATGTCCAGCAGCTTTAACAATGTCACTTGTGCCGGCAAAGATTTAGGGGTGGTAAAAGCAAAGTACCACCTGTCCCAGGGAGTTTTGAGATTGTCAGACTGATCGCTGGCACAGGCGGCAGTAAAAATTAAAATTAAGAAGGCCGAAATTAATCTAATAATATTTTTCATGAGCAACCGCTCTTCTTATTGAAGGCGGCGAAAACCGAAATGAGGTTCAGATGGGTTATTAAAATGGAACACCCCAACTCTAAAACAAATTTATTCACCATGAACCATAAGGATATCTTTTCCCGTTTATAAATTTTTTTATACTCTCATTATATTTGTACCCATTAGGAAAGTTCGTTTCGCCTTTACACATATCAAGCCCCGCTCCTGAAACAGTCATTATTTCTGTATCATTTAATGGAATATCTGAATGACCATATTGCCTCAGCCAGACGCGGACTTTTCCCTCAGGCGCCAGACCTATCAGCATCGTCTGGCGGTATGCATTTCTTTCCGGTTTCAAAACGTCAGGGTAAGGGCTAATCATTTTTTTCCATGTATCCTGAGTGAAAAATAGAGTGGATTGGTAAGTTTTCTTATCAATTATTGAATCCCAGCAAAATATCATTATTTGCGGCAATCTTTCGGCCTGGTTAAATTGCGTATTTCCTGCTGAATTCTTTTCACTCCAGCGTCCTGTGCTGATACCCCGAGGTTGATCAATAGTCCGATATGTAGATGCATAGCCATCTATGTCCAGCAGCTTTAACAATGTTACCTGTGCCGGCAAAGATTTAGGAGTAGTAAAAGCAAAATACCACATCTCCCAGGGAGTCTTGTAACTGTCAGGTTTATTGCTGGTACAGGCGGTAGCAGTACACACAAGCAATAAAAGCTGAATTGGTCTGGTAATTAACCTCATGATTTTCCTCCCTGCATATTCCACACAGCGCGAACCCAGCCAGGATTCGGACGATTGATATAAAAAAACAAATCAGATGATTTGACAGCGCCATAGATAGTTTTTACTTTCTTCCCGTCCAGCCAGACATCTTTAACAACTACAGGGTTCCAGTGAGCAGAGCAGTGAATATATTTCCCAATAGTTTCTAATTCAGATGAGGAAAACGACGTCATCACACCACCGCTTCTTACCATTTTTCCCTGGTCAATTGCTTTTTGGCACAACTGCTCAAGCTCAGTAGGAAGTTTCATATCTGGTGATAGTGGGTCGTAAGCCTTGAAAATGCCTCCAGCCTCCTGGGCAGCATCCAGCATTACCCGTAAACTCACTTTGCTCCAGTCATTAGTCACTACCCTCTCAATAGTTATTGCCGCCCCAACACGTTTTTGTAGGGTGCCACCACGTTTTTTATCCTCGTTGACCAGATAGTCATACCAGGTCTCTGTCTTAACCTCACCGCTCGGAATAATTGCACTTAGCCCTGGATTACTATTGAGATCGGATATTTCTGCCACTGAACGCCGATAGACATTGGTCATTTCAGAAGAAATACCTTCATTAACAGTTTCGTTCCGGGGTTCGGTCAGATAAAGATATTCTTTTTCCCTCGGGTTATAGCCACCGCCGATATCTGAATGCACGCCTGGCAGGGCCAGTTCCGGCCACGATTCCCTGATGCTGTTAAGACTAAAGTTGTAGCGGCACTCATGCATCGCCGTAATTTGAAAGACTTTCTGTGCAATACCCGGAGGTAAATCCAGCTCAACGCCAGGGTTCACACCATTATGTACATCAAATAAATTACTTACCGTACCTACCGCGCACACAGTATCAAATAACCCCAGAAAGCGGGTTTCTCCTGCAGGTTTACCATGGTGATTTCGACCGCCCAGCCCTTTAGCTATTGCCAGCCGTATGGCTTTATCGTCGTTTCTTACACGGTTTACAAAGTGGCGGGCTGCGGCTGCTCCACGACTAAATCCAAAAACATCGAACTGAATTTTCTCAATGGCAAAATTTACTCCCTGGTTAAGCGCCAGGAATTTCGAAATTTGCTCAGTGATAAGAGCGACGCCTTCATCAGATTTATCAACTACGCCATAAAACCAGCCGCCTGTCGCCATACTTATCGAGCTATCGCTACTACCTCTGACAGTACCAATGCCCTGTACATAGACTGCTCGTTGATAAACTGCCTGCCCCTCAATCACTTCGTCATCGGTAGCGTAAAGCGTATTCAGCCAGTGGATATTAGAATAATACCCAATATAACTTCCGGCACTGCTGACATTCCAGCCCAGTTTCCTGGCGCAAGCTTTTGCATCTTCTGCCTTCATTCCAACATCAAGATGAGAACATGACTCCAGAATGCGGTTCTGAGTGTTAAATGTGTTGTTTCCCGTACCATCAAAGAAAACCCCAATAATAATTGTTATTCCTGGAACAGGCTTACGCTTACAGACAACTTTTTTCTCTGAAATGTTTACATCAGTAAAATGCTCGCATTCAGTGGCTTCCCATGCATGATAATCAGGCATAGTTATTTACTCCCTGCTACTGAATTGCCAGTGCCAAGGATCTCAATTTTTAATTTCCCAGGCATTGCGGTATATATCGGCAACGTCTTTCCGCTGTCATCTGACACTCCATGGAATACCTGCCCATCAGCAGTTGTTACCCTATATTCAGTCCGGGGGATAATATTGCCTGCTTCGTCAGTCAGGGAGTAAACACCGCCATAGCCTTTTTGAAATTCAGGAGCAGGAGTGTCTGCAGAAGCTGCTCCCATTTTCTGCACATTGGCACATTTCAGCAGAATATTTCCCGGGCAGCCCAGTTCAATATTTCCGTCACTTAACCTGATGTAAGCACCACCGCAGTTAATGACCAGTTCCGTTGTTGCTGTAATATTAATTTTACCTTCGGTGGTGGTTACGGTGACATCTTTCTTCGCTATGACGTCCAGCGCATCATCCTGCGCCTGGATTTCAACTTTTCCTTTCGCCGCAAATAGTTTCATACCAGCCTGACGTGCCAGCATACTGATGGCTTCACCTGCCGCTACCGTAAAGCGCTTTATCACGCTGATATCAGCATTTTTTTGCGCTACGATCCCTACGCTGGCGCTTCCCGAGGAGACGCGTACGCCTTCCGGACTGCTGATACTTATTCCCTGCGGTGCATTCAATACCATCCCTGGCTGTACCAGTTCTGTCAGTGCGTCTGTCATTAATTTCTGGCTTTGAATATCCGCTGGATATGCCTGTGCACCTTCTGCCGCACCTGACAGGCTTCTGGCAATACTCAACGCATGTTCAAGCTGTGCCTCAGCTTCTTTCATGGAGAGCATTTTATTGCTGCCATATGGCTGGCTGTCTGCACTGATGAATACACCGGCTCCGCCACGAACGGTTACCCACTTATCCGTCCGCAGTTCAGCCCCTTCACCACGAAGAACCCTGCTCGCGTCAACGTTATGCCCCAGATTCAGCTGCGTCTTCCCGCCATACTCCGTGCTGAGCTTGATGTGCTCCTCACCGCGCTTATCCTCCATGCGCAGCTTGTTAAGGCCCGCCGTACGGATGACATTGCGCGTGCTGTTTTTTTCAGTGACGTGATCGACATGCCTTGAATCGTGTAACGCGTGCGCGATATAAGGCTGATCCGGATCGCCTTCGCGAAACGCTATCGCTACCTCGGTGCCCTGTATCAGCGGGAAGTGAAAGCCGTACATATCGCCGCCGTAGGGTTTCGCCAGCCGAACAGGCATGCTCTCCAGACCGCGCTCCCGGCTCTCCTCGTCAGCATCAAATACCACGCGGTATAAACCCGCTGCGTCCTGCCAGGCGTAGATATCGTTATCTTTCGCACTGGTCACACGCGCCGTCATGGTGCCGCTGACTTTTGGGCGGGCAAGCAGAGCGGGACGCCAGCAGAGGGTTTCACTGTAAGGTACCGCTTCCAGCATGGACTGAAAGGCTGAACACCGGCTCCCGCTGACGCTGATACGGGTTATTAATGCAGGACTCTGCAGCTGTGCAGGCAGAGTGGCTATGCCTGACCCGGTAATTAACAAAACCAGTCCCGGGCTGACAAAAGCGTCATTGCATATCCCGGTTATCAGCGTCTGTCGGGCAAGAAAACGCTCGTGGTCGAGGCGGGCATAGAAGTTGGCGGTCTCAGGTTCCGGATAAACTTTATCGCCGCTCTGCGGGTGGCGCGGGCAATAGTGATAAACCTGACCATAAGAGATGTTTTCACCATCCCCTCGCGTCACGTCTGCCTGCACCGACCGCAGCACGCGGTGTGCTTCGCGATGGTTATAATCTTTTGCGGTGACGCCCGCTTCAGCCACGTTATATGTGATATTCAGGTTCCAGATGGACTCCTGAGCATTGTCGTTCAGACCCGATGGATTGCTCAGCGGCAGTGACCTCTGACCGTCATAGGCGCTCTGCGCGTCGCCAAACCGGATGACTTCAGTCTTTGTGTCTGGCTGCAGTGTGAAGAAGTAAAAAATGCCAGTTTCCGACAACAGACGCCGTATAAACTGCAGGTCACTCTCCTGATACTGGTTAATCTGCTCTCTTTTGGGGTAATCCTGCTTCAGGCTGAATTCATATTCCCACCTCTGAAAACCATGATCATCCAGTATCTGACTGACCACTTCCGGCACGGATTTATTCACAAAGAATCGGTGTGAGCGATATTGTTTATCCAGAAGCGAGAATCGGGGTTCTATGACGATAAGATAGCTGACCTGGTCTGCGGAACCCGTCAGACGGCGGAAATCGGTGATATAACCGTGAACAACCTTATATGATTCAGATTCAGGCAGTAAACCGGTTCGCATGGTTAGCGTGACCGTTTTGCGCAACATCTGCTCCGGCTGGATGTCTTTATCCGGACTGGTGAACATCACGCTGTAAAGGTAATTTTCGCTCATGCCCTCTGTACCGGTCAGGTTTTCCACATCAACCGGAGAGGCACAGGATGGAATTAATAAAGAATAACGATTAAGCGTAGAGGAGACTGCCGATGCTGCACGTTGTAGTAAATCAGTCGGGATCATTATCATTCGCTCCGTGATGACGGATTTCTATCTCCCTCACTGAGTGCAGAGAGAGTAACTCAGAGTTATTAACAGTATTATTTACTGACCTGAAAGATATTAATATTTACTAAAATCTTTAACCAGTTAGCGCAGACCACAGCATATTAAGCTGAGTACAACCATGGACTCTGCGTTTTTTCTCTAATGCCAGTTGGTTGTATCATCAAATATTCTCTTAATAGCAAAGCTGTAAAGCATGTAGCCGACAACCATTTCAAGCAGCGACAATACGCCCCATCCTACTCTCCATTGACTCATGGAAAAAAAGAAAAACCATATTGAAAATCCGGAACCGGAAATAAAAAGCCCCGTTCCCAGCCCCTGAATGAGTCTGGAAAGAAATGATAATATTATCTGTCTTGCTCTCATAAGCCCTCAAAGAAATATTTGCATATTTCCTTAAACTCTTCCGGATTATATTCAGCAATATCGCATGCTTTTTCATAAGGCCCAACAACATCTTCTATAATGAAATAGAGCAAATCCAGATCCCCTCTGCTTTTAAGCTTATACCAGCGCTCAAAATTTCTTTGCCTTAATGCAAGTGAGGTATAAATTGCCCTGGATTGTTCGGCCCCAACTGTCAGAATTCCTGATATCGCAAAACCAGACATAATGGAACCGAGCATACTGCTCAGCAATACCTTTCCCAGATTGACGCCTGTCAGTGATGTAAAAGTTGCCCCACCTATTACCGTAGCGGATACGTTACCCATGCCTTTCAGAACATCATATCTGTCAATTCTGTCAGTAAACTCGTTTGTGAACACTTCAATCGCACGTGGCAGAACGTCCTGTTCTGATAAGCTGTTTTTTATTAACTCAGCAAACCGGATTTTATCGTCAAAACGGCTACTGCGGCTGTCAGTATCAAGAAAGTCATATCCCAGATAAGCCAGTGATACGGGTAAACGAATAAAACTTTTTGTAAACGCTACCATTATTCCATCGCGATCGGCGTTTATTACAGCCAGCATTTTTCGGGCAATCTCCTTTGCGCTGTCCATCCGTTTCAGCCTCTGAATCCAATCAGTACACTGCCCTCTTCATTCCAGTCAAGACTGATGCTCTCTGGCAACTGCCCCCTGGCCTGATACTGCAGTAACTGCTGACTCACAACTGGCAAAATCTGCTGACTGAGCAGACTGTCAACGTTGCGCGCGCCGGTATCCGGCAGCAGGCAGGCGGCGGTGAGGGCATCGTACAGTGCGTCCGCGATATCTGTGTGCAGGCCGTAGTGGCGCTGCAGGCGATCTCTGACCTTCTCAAGCTTCGTTTCAACGATGATACGCATCGTGTCACGGCTCAGCGGGCGGTAAATTACCGTCTGAAAGCGCGCCAGCAGTGCCGGCTGGAAATGGTCGCGGATAATCGGACGCAGCAGTTGCTGCAGATCCGCCTCGCTGGCGTCCGGCCGTTCACTGAGCAACCGCATTAGCGCGTCGCTGCCGAGATTGGAGGTCATCAGGATAACCGTATTGCGGAAATCAATTTCCCGTCCCTCGCCGTCGCGCATAAAGCCCCGGTCAAATACCTGATAAAACAGGTTAACCACGTCGCGGTGCGCTTTCTCCACCTCATCAAGCAGCACCACGCTATACGGGCGCTGGCGCACTGCTTCGGTCAGTACGCCGCCCTGCCCGTAGCCCACGTAGCCCGGCGGTGAGCCCTTGAGCTGGCTCACCGTGTGGGGTTCCTGGTACTCAGAGAGGTTAATGGTGATCAGCGACTTTTCGCCGCCGTACAGCGTGTCAGCCAGCGCCAGCGCCGTCTCTGTCTTACCAGTTCCGCTGGTGCCCACCAGCAGAAACACGCCCAGCGGGCCGTTCTCAGCGGTCAGGCCGGTTTTCGACGCCCGCAGTCGCTGCGCGATGGCGTTCAGCGCTGCCGGCTGGCCTGCCACGCGGGTTTCCAGCGTCTTTTCCAGTGTCAGCAGCGCCGTCTGCTCATTCTTCATTAAGGAAGAGATCGGTACGCCGGTCCAGTCGGCAATGACGCCCGCTACCGTATGCGCGTCTACGTCCAGCGTGATCAGCGGCTCACCCTGCTGCAGCGTCTGCAGGGCAGAGTGTAACGTGCCACGCCTGACGTTCTGCGTCGCGTCCTGACGACAGGCCAGCAGCGTCTCCATCAGTTCGCGCTCGGCCTGGTAACGCAGCTCCAGCTGTTCAAGGCGTTCCTCAGCGCGGGCCAGCTCGCTCAGAATGTCATGCATGCGCCCTGCCTGGACGGGACCGCCCAGCGCTTCATCATCCAGAATGGCGCGTTTTTCAACGTTCAGCGCGTCCGTGCGGGCACGTAACCGCGTGATGGCTTCCGGCACCGTATCCTGACTCATACGTACGCGGGCGCTCGCGGTATCCAGCAGGTCTACTGCCTTATCAGGCAGCTGTCGTCCGGTAAGGTAACGCCGGGAAAGCGTAACGGCCGCGCGGACGGCGGCATCGGTAATATGTACGCTATGATGCTCTGCATAACGCGATTTCAGGCCTCTGAGCATCAGGCAGGCGGTTTCATCATCCGGTTCATCAACTTTTACCCTCTGAAAGCGACGCTCCAGCGCGGCGTCCTTTTCGAAGTACTGCTTGTACTCGCTCCAGGTGGTAGCCGCGATAGTGCGTAGCTCGCCACGCGCCAGCGCGGGTTTGAGCAGGTTAGCCGCATCTGCGCCACCGGCCTGATTACCGGCGCCGATGAGGGTGTGCGCTTCGTCAATGAACAGCAGCACCGGCTGCTCCGCCTGCTGTATCTCAGTAATGATGGTTTTGAGGCGCTGCTCAAACTCACCCTTCACGCCCGCGCCCGCCTGCAGCATACCGAGGTCAAGCGTGCGCACGCTGACCGTGCTCAGACTCTCCGGCACGTTGCCTTCGGCAATGCGCAGCGCCAGCCCTTCCACCAGCGCAGTTTTACCCACGCCCGGCTCGCCCACCAGAATCGGGTTGTTCTTGCGGCGGCGGGAGAGAATATCCACCATCTGGCGGATTTCATTATCGCGCCCGTATACCGGGTCGATCTTTCCGTCGCGTGCATCAGCAGTCATGTCGCGGGTAAAGCGGAGCAGCGCCTCTGAGGCAGCGGATTTTTTTTCTCCGGTAAGATCGGACTGCTGAACGGTGATATCCGGTATCAGCGGCGGCCCCGCGTCCGGACGTTCATCCGACTGAGCATCCAGCAGCGGGCGCAGCGCCGCTATCCGGGGCCGGTTCAGGGTAAGAACTGGCCAGAGCGCGTCACAGCGCATCAGTGAGGGATGATCGGCCATGGCGAGCAGCAGGTGCAGGCTGCGGATACGCTCCTCCCCGGCCATGGAGGCAGCCAGCCAGCCCTCCTTCAGCAGATGATGCAGGCGGGCCGACAGCGCCGGCCGGCTACGCACCTGCCGGGGCTGACCGTCGAGAAAGCTCAGCAGATCCTGCCAGACGCCATCCATGTCCCACTCGTAGCGACGCGCGATGACCGTGATGTCCCCTTCTCCCTGCTCCAGCAGTTTAAGCAGCCAGTGCTCAGGTAAGATTTCTGCATGTGCGCGGGTCTGGCACAGCGAGGCGGCGGCCTCCAGCGCCCGCGCGCAGAAAGGGTTAAGCCGGCGCAGCAGCGCTGCAGACGCATGTTCCATATATTTTCTCTCCGTTTCAGGCACGCTACCGCCCCTGGCCGTTTACCGAGGCCCATAAGGCTTAAAAACAGGATTGGCTGAGCGCTGGTGTAAAAACGCTCACTGAACGTGGCGACAGGTGTCGCCACAGAGGGTTTAAAAACTGTGGCCGAGGTGCTCTCTTTTATTGACATCAATTGGCCGGGTGACGCTGTTATCCAGAATGACGTGCCAGCAGGAGCTGCCCGTATCCGGTTGCAGTGTCATATGCCAGCGGGCATCACCGCCGCCATTTGGCCCCGCTTTCCGGTGTGGTCCGGCAATCACCTTGAGCGTACCGCTGCAATAAGCATCATTAAGCTGAGAATCGATGGCACACGCTTTTTCAATCAGGCGTTCCGTATAGTTCTTGCTGAAACGCGGATCTTTCTGCCAGTTGGTTGCCCAGTTAGCGAGATGCGACATAACGCCTCCATTTGCAGGTGCTCAGAGCACAACGCCCTGAGCAGGGTGAATCAGTTACGCGGTAGCGCGTTCGTTCCAGGAATCGGAGTGGATGATGTTGCCCTCTTTATAGGTCCAGGTGATCTTTTCGTAGCGCAGCTCAACGTGCTCCAGATGGTTGTGCTTCTCCTTTGCCGGATCTTTGGTGTCGTGCATTACCGGATTCACCTTCACCACCTTCACGTTCTCAAGCTTTGTGTTGAAGTATTCAACTTCCTGACCCGCTTCGTTGATGCGATACCATTTGAACTCCGCCGATTTCAGAGTCTGTCCGGTGGTTACCGCTTTGTAGAGATACGGGCTTGACGCGTCGATTTCTTTAGTGAGCAGAAAGGGCGTATGAATACGGGTGCCGGTCAGTTTGCCGGTGTTGTTGTCGGTAGGGATGTACAGGTTATGCTCCTGTGCCACCACCTCAATGCTGCCCTCGCGACTCTTCACATCTACAGATCCTTT
Organism: Pantoea sp. SIMBA_079; assembly: GCF_046940275.1. Lineage (NCBI taxonomy): Bacteria > Pseudomonadati > Pseudomonadota > Gammaproteobacteria > Enterobacterales > Erwiniaceae > Pantoea > Pantoea sp. SIMBA_079. The sequence goes on from NZ_JAWRYR010000003.1 coordinate 265,221, forward strand.
GATGTCCGCTCCGCCGTCATTCTTCAGCCACAGATAAACCGGAATTGCCATGGTATTGCTCCTTTTCAGATTAAAAATGGCCATCATCCTGTGATGACCGGGTGAGTTCGTCTGCTACGCGACAGGCGTCAGCCTGCGGTACCAGACTGATTTCGACGCGGCGGTTGCGCGCGCGACCCGCGGCCGTATCGTTGGCAGAAACCGGGCGGTCATGACCGTAACCCTGCACCGCAAAACAGCTCTCCGGCACGTCGCCGGTGTCGCGCATCCAGTTGCGCACGGCTTCCGCGCGTCTCAGCGAGAGCAGCTGATTGCTGTGTGCACTGCCGGTACTGTCGGTGTGGCCGGCTATCACAATCAGCCAGCCAGGCCGGGCCCTGATATTCATCAGCGCGTGGATCAGCACCTTGCCGGAACCCGCTTTAAGCGTGGCCCTGCCCGATTCAAACAGCGACAGGCTGTTAAGGCGCACCGTTTGTGGCCCCTGTACGACCTGCTGAATAACCGGCACCGGCGGCGGGGGCGGTGCCCAGCGGTGAATGGCCGCATTCACCGGTACGGTCAGGCGCATGCCCTGATAGAGCCCCAGACCAAAACGCACCGGCTCGCCGCTGCGCTGCCACTCATCCAGCAGCGTGCGGTCGCGGATAAGCGCATTGCGCGCAAGGGTTTTCGCCGCAGTGGCCTCATCAGGCAGGCTGCGCCACAGGGCAAGATGATCGGTCACGCTCCGTATGAGGCGCTGGTTGTGAATGAAAGAAAAAAGCATGGCCAGTGCCAGAAACAGACCCAGCATCAGGCCCGCCATACGCACCGTACGTAGCCCGCGGCTGATACCCGACCGCCGCGGTATGCCGGACAGAAGGCGATCCGGCAGCGGCAGTGAAAGCGGGGATACCGTGTTTTCAGGTGCAAGCGTGGTCAGTCCGGCGACATACTGCTGCCACAGGTTGTCTGCCAGCGCCGGCACCGGCGTCAGGCAGAGACCGATCTGGCAGGGACTCGCTGAGTGCGAAGCTGCGAACTGCCCCGCATACCACTGCATCACGCTTTGCAGCCTGAGTGCGAGGTGAACATAGCGCGCATTCTGTGCCACCCATTCACTCAGTGGCAGGCCGGCACGCTTTTCCGGAAGAAACTGCAACTGTGGACGCTCGGCCGTCAGGCTGAACCAGTATGTACCGTCATCGCCGGATGAACTCCATATCACTGTCCGGAGCGGCGGCAATCCGTTCAGCACGCGGCGGCACTGTAAAAATGCCCGCAGCCACCCGCTCTGCTGCTGCGTAAATACATCTGCGGAGGCGTGCAGTCCGGGAACAACTGCCAGCATCACTGACAGCTGCGGCAGCAGTGACGGAGAGTGAAGAGCCAGCCGTTCTGCCAGCGCGAATAACTCATCAGGCTGGCGTACGTTCAGGTACCAACCCTGCCCGGTCTCATGATGGTTTCGATTGCCAAACAGCGGAACCGTGTCTCCTGTCACCAGGATCACCGGCCGGCACCAGCTTTCAGGTGGCAGGCTGGCATCCGCAGCAGAGTGACCATCAGAGGCAGAGCGCCGCAGACGCCACAGAATATATGCAGCCACCAGCAGTATCAGCCCGCAGAACATCGCCTTGTTGAGCGGCTTCAGCCCCCAGTACTCCACTGCCAGCAGCAGGGCGAGCCCGCTCCCCAGCAGCGTCAGGCCCTGGCGTGAGTCGGGTCGGAACATTACTGAGCCCCCGCAATGTGCGACACCATATCTGCCAGCGCTGACTCCAGCATGAACCAGAGCCCGGCGAGCAGCATCACAGCCATTACCCAGCTCAGCCAGTAAACGCGGCGTCCGGTACGCAGACCTGCGGGCCGGATAACCAGCGGCGCATCTTCCGGTAGCGTAAACGGCGGCACCAGGGCCGCCAGCGCATTCACCACATCTTCACGCCGCTCATCATCCTGGGCGCGATAATGCCCGACGAAACCCAGCTGCAGGGTGCGATAAAAGCAGGTCAGTACGGTGACGTCCGGTGCTGGCTGATGCAGTACGGTACGGATGCGATCCCATAACGCTTCACCGCCGTTCAGGGAGCCAAAAAAACGGACCTGCAGCGGGTCACGGCTCCAGCGGGCCCAGCCATCATCCTGCGTATCCCGGTTCAGCACAGCCTCGTCCAGCAACACGCAGAAGGCATACAACATATGGTCGCAGCTGGCCTCGCTGACTCCGGCCTCTGACAGCGCTTCACGGGCTGACGTTACCCAGTTAACGGCCTCGCGATAGAGCGCGTCCCCGTTTTCAATTTGCTGCCCGCATTGCAGCTGGCTCACCATCAGCCAGCCCTGAAAAAACAGTCGTTCAATCAGCCTGTTAATATCACTCATGAGCGCAGCACCGCGTAGAGTTCCAGCTTCAGCTCACCCAGCGATTCCGGGGTATAAAAAGTACAGCCGCCGGAGGCAAGCATCGCTTTCGCCGCATCCGTTGAAAGATCCAGCGCAAAGTACTGGTTCTCAAGGCGCAGCGGAATAGCCGCAGGCACCTGGGATAACGGGCGGATCGTCATACCGCTCAGGGCAATATTCACCACTTCAGAAACGTCAGCGTGACTGCCAGCCTTGCACAGCAGCGGAAAACGCGCCTGAAGTTCGTGATTTGGCAGCGAAGAGCGAACGGAGAGATAAAAATCTGCTCCTTCGCGTAAACGGGCATCGTGCAGCTTTCCCTTCCACAGCACGCCCTGATTCTCCAGCTCAATGGCGATAACGCGGGAAGGCAGACTCGCCTCCAGCAGCGTATCCAGTAGCGCAAACAGCGGCGGGAAAACCTGCTCCGGCAGGTCATGCCGGTAGCGTGGGATATCATCCGGCGTGTTGCTGAGGGAAAACGTCAGCAGACTGCCCGCCAGACGCACCAGCTCACGATAAAGTAGTTCAGGATGACGCGATGGAGCGTGATACAGCTCCATCAATACCGGCTCGGCACTGTTCAGCGCATTCAGCAGCCAGAACAGGGAAACGTCGGAAACGGCGAAATCCGCCATACGCTCATTGCTTTCGCGGCGCAATTGCATCAGATGCTGACGCCGCGCCTGCAGGCGGTGCAGCAGGTCGCCCAGCTCCGCAACCAGCGCCGGGCAGGCAGCCAGTGCCAGCACGGGCGGGATAAACGCAGTGTCACGCATCCACTCCCCCTGCGCGTTACGCTCAAGACGGGCGACCGGACAGGTCAGGTACGCTGCGTTTTCCTGATGCGCCAGCCGCAGACGCAGGGCATAACGCTGCACGGCGATCTCCGTAAGCTCATGACCGGCCAGGTCCTGCACGCGCTCCCGGGCGGCAACCCAGCGGCGCGGACGCTCGCTCTCCGCACCGTTTTCCAGATTACCGCCGCTTGCGTCCATGAGCGGCAATGCCAGCACCACGTCCACAACATTCCGGTCCGCGACTTTTGTTAAATCACAGACTGGCGGAAGCGCATCAGCCAGACGGGTATCAACCAGCGTGCCATCGGTAAAGCGGACGGCAATGCGTGTCGCATTGAGTTTTGAGAGTGCCAGCGCGCCGTCGTCAAACTCCGCACAGAGCACGCCCCACGGATGTGCCAGCATCATACCTGCTGCTGCGCCGGCCACATGTGCGTCCCACATCGCCTGCTGCTGAAACTGCTGCGGCGTCAGAAACGCGCCCTCTTCCCATAACGGACGGTAAATTTTCATTCCGGATAGCCGCCTTACGCTTTCGCTTTTGGCATCCGGGATACCAGTGACAGGTTGACGTCCATGCCTTCCACCTGAAAGTGCGGCACCGCAAACAGCTTCACGCGGAAAAAGCCTGGATTGTCCTCAATGTCCTCCACCACCACTTTCGCTTCACGCAGCGGATGCGAAGCCTGCAGCGCATCGCCGGGGTTGGTCATCTCGGTCACCAGCGTTTTTATCCAGTTATTGAGCTCCAGCTCCAGCAGGCGACGATCTTTGGTGGTGCCAATGTTTTCGCGCTGAATCAGCTTCAGGTAGTGCGCAATACGTGACAGCAGGAAAATATAGGGCAGGCGGGCGTTGATACGGCTGTTTGCCGTCGCGTCAGGCGTGTCATACAGCGCCGGTTTCTGCGTGGAGTTTGCCGAGAAGAAGCAGGCGTAGTCGCGATTCTTATAGTACGAGAGCGGAATAAAGCCGAGGTTCGCAAACTCAAACTCGCGGGTTTCCGGGATCATCACCTCTGACGGGATTTTCACCTGGTTGCCGGTGCCGAGATCGTAAAGATGGATAGGCAGGTCGTCCACTGCGCCGCCCGCCTGCGGACCGCGAATTTGCACACACCAGCCGTTGCTGATAAAGCTTTTTACCATATTAGCGGCAAAGGCGAACGAGGCGTTGATCCACAGGTATTTATCGTGGTCCGGGCCTTTCACTTCCTCTGCATAGTTAAAACTGCGTACCGGTACAGTGTCGGGGCCGTATGGCAGGCGGCCCAGCACGCGTGGCATGGTCAGGCCGATGTAGCGGGCATCATCGGTGTCGCGGAAAGCTTTCCACCGGATGTACTCAGCGCGGTCAAAGTAGTTGCCGATATCCTTAATGGCCGCGACCGCTTCCATTGAGTCTTTCAGGAAGAAGGCCGGGCTTGCTGAGCCGATAAATGGCATATGCGCAGAGGCGGCCACTTTAGAAATGTTGCGCAGCAGCGTTATGTCCTGTGCGGATGCATCAAACTCATACGCTGAAATGACCGCCCCAATCGGCTCACCGCCTGGCGTATCGTATTCGGCAACGTAGGTCTGCAAATAGAGACCACTCTGGACAATTTCCGGCGCATCTTCAAAGTCCTGGCGCAGGTCATCTTTTGAGATGTCCAGCACGTCGAGCTTCACGTTCTGACGAAAGTCGGTTTTATCTACCAGGGATTTAAGGCCGCGCCACACCGACTCAATCTTCTGGAACGCCTCATGGTGCATCACTGCATCCAGCTGGCGGCTAATCTGCGCGTCAAGATCGGCGATGTGGTGATCCAGCAGATGTTTGTCGAGTTTCTCAACCTGTGTGTCGCTGCTTTTAAGGCGGGTAAGCAACACCTGTATGGCCGCGGTAACGCGCTCATCGGCCGAGGCGTCTGACAGCGCCTGACTATCCTGCCAGACGTTCAGATCGCTGAGCTCAGAGACCGGATTGAGATTAATTTTATCAAACAGCGAGGCGTAAACGCCCTCTGCTGCCGGGCGTTGCGGCACGGCGGCACTGCCCGCAGACAGGGTTTCATTCTGAACTGACATCAGGATTGTCTCTCGTATTAGTCCGTTAAGAGGAGAATTCAGTCGTGGTTACTGGCAAGGGCTGAAAGCTCGCTGCGTAGTTCGCGGCTCAGCGCCGGATCTTTGAGAATGGTTTCAAACTCTTTGCGAAAGGTCGCATTGTCGAGCAGGTTGGATTTCAGATCGCGCAACAGGTTGCGCATGGCCAGCATCGCATTGAGCTGCGGGATTTGACGGGCAACCTGTTCCGGCTCGAAGTCCTTCATGCTGCGAAATGTCAGGCTGACCTGTTGTTCACTGCCGTCAGCGGCGGCGGCGTCCGGCACAGCGTAATGCACGGCAGGGGCAAACTCGCTCAGCACGCTATCAAAGTTGTGTTTGTTAACGCTGATTTTTTCGCGTTCAGAAAGCACACGATTTTCTCTGCCGTTGCTGAAATCTCCTGTTACCAGCAGTTTCAGCGGCAGCTCAGTTTTCTTCTGTGCCCCACCGGTATGCAGGTCAAGGCGCAAATTAATACGTGCTTTAGGGATCTCGTTTTGATAAGAATTGCTCATATTTACTCCTGTAAAAATGGCGAAAAAAACAGATAATCCCTCGGCTTCCTTAGGGACAAGGCGTGAATATAAAATAGGCCGGATTAATAAATCAACCGCATGGGTTAAATTATTATGATTGATTTATATAGTAAAATAGCCGGAATTTGAGTTAAGACATTGATATTGATTTTTAAAATTTCGCTCAGATTTATCTTAAAATTTATCGATTGTACTTTTCTTCCCGCCAGGTTATGGCCCTCTGACAGGCAGGGACGATCAGTATTATTTAACTGTTATTTTCAGGAACAGTTTTTGTATGCAATTAACAGGCAGGTGAAGCCCGACGCTGTTAATCGCGCTCCATACCGCACACCTGCCAGCGCACCGCACTGACGCCCTTCTCCAGACTGATGCGGCTGACAAGATTTTCCAGCTGCTGGGTCAGACTGGGCTTCCCCAGCACTTCGGCGCTGACCATCATGCGCTGCGAGCTTTCGATATCTTCACTTTGCAGCGACTGCAGGCGCAGATCGCTGTTGCCTAAACTGTGCAGCATCAGGCTGCGCACCTGCACCTCATCCTGCGCCAGACAGGTGATCTGCACGGTATAGTGCTGCACCGCTTCGGCAGCAGGTACCAGCGTCTGACGGTTGATGCTCCGGGTGAGTTCGCGCAGCAGAATATTAGCGCACAGGATAATCAGGGTGCCGATAGCCGCCTCCAGCAGCAGGCCCATGCTGCACAGCACGCCTACTGCTGCCGTGCACCAGAGCGTGGCAGCAGTATTGAGCCCGCGCACGTTCAGGCCATCGCGCATAATTACGCCGCCACCGAGAAAGCCGATGCCGGAGACCACGTAGGCGGCGATACGCGATGCGTCATGTGCAATGCCGGGCACGCTCTGCGTCATCAGTACGAACAGGCAGGCGCCGGTGCTGACGAGGGCGTTGGTACGCAGGCCGGTCAGGCGCTGCCGCAGCTGGCGTTCGCTGCCGATCAGCGCACCCAGAATCAGTGCTGCAGTCACCCGCAGCAGGAAAATTTTCCAGTCCATTTTATCCTCCGCATGTCAGCAGGTGCTGACAACAGCTCAGAATGAAAGAATGGATCGCAGCGGGCGACGTGCTGCATGTGAGGCAGCAGGTAAACAGAGGCAATTCATGAGGGAATAAGCCATCTCAACGCGCGGTCAAGACAGCGGGAACACTATCTTAGCGCAGGCGCCTTTTGCGATCGTTCGGAACAGTTGTCCAAAATAGTGCTCCTGTTAAGTAAACCGCCGCGATTTTAAGCACAGAGCATCGCGTAATCAAACTGATTTCCCGTCTGTTTAGGGAAGATTGACCGTTTTTTGCAACAGCAGGAGCACGGCACAATGCGCGCCGTTCTGATGCGATTTGCGCTCCCCTGACCCGGAATACGCGTGCTATCTTAGCTGCTCGCTTAACTGCAATCGGATAAGAAACAATGGCAAAACAGCGCGTGGGCATTGTCTTCGGCGGCAAATCTGCTGAGCATGAAGTCTCGTTACAATCAGCAAAAAATATTCTGGATGCGCTGGATGCGCAAAAATATGACGCGGTGCTGCTGGGCATTGATAAGCAGGGCCGCTGGCAGCGCTATGACGCCGATCGCTTTCTGCTGAACGCCACGGATCCGGCGCGCATTGCGCTGCACCCGCAGGGAGAAGCCGTGGCGCTGGTGCCCGGCAGCGAACGCGCGCAGTTTATCAGCTGTGAACACGCAGAGCCGCTGCCCCGCCTTGATGTTATTTTTCCGATTGTACACGGTACGCAGGGGGAAGATGGCTCACTGCAGGGGCTGCTGCGCATGGCGGATGTCCCGTTTGTCGGCTCCGATGTTCTGGGATCCGCGGTGAGCATGGATAAAGATTTTACCAAACGCCTGCTGCGTGATGCCGGTCTTCGCGTTGCGCCGTGGATCAGCGTAACGCAGGCAGAGCGCGCTACGCTGGATGCTGCAGCCGTTATCACACAGCTGGGTCTGCCGCTGTTTATCAAACCGGCTAATCAGGGCTCGTCAGTAGGCGTCAGCAGAGTTACCGATGCCGCAGAGTTTAACGCTGCTGTTGATCTGGCGTTCCGTTTTGACCGCAAAATCCTGATTGAAACCGGGATTAAGGGGCGCGAGATTGAGTGCGCGGTGCTGGGTAATGACGCACCGGAAGCGAGCCCCTGCGGTGAAGTGGTGGTGCAGGATGCGTTCTACGCCTATGACACCAAATATATCAGCGCCAGCGGTGCGCAGGTGGTGGTGCCGGCAAACATCAGCCGGGAAAACAGCGAGGCTATCCAGGCTACTGCCCTTGCCGCCTTCAAAGCGCTTGAGTGCTTCGGCATGGCGCGTGTCGATGTGTTTCTGACGGATGGCAACGAGATCGTGGTTAACGAAGTGAATACCCTGCCCGGCTTTACCAATATCAGCATGTATCCCAAGCTGTGGCAGGCGGCGGATCTGAGCTACCGCGATCTGATCAGCCGCCTGATTGAGCTGGCGCAGGCGCGGCATCAGCAGCGTCAGCGCCTGGCCAGCACTATGTAAGCGCCAGCAACGTGGTTCAGGCCACGTTGCTGGCACTCAGCGCAGAGGCGGGTGCCACCTGGTTACGTCCATTGTGCTTGGCGCTATAGAGATGTTTATCTGCTGCGGAAATCAGCCGGTTAATCACCTCCGGCCACTCGCGCTCATGCCTGGCGCAATCCCACGCCAGGCCCATGCTGGCGGTCACCGTCACGCTGTTGCCTTTGATCCAGAACTTTTCGCGCGCCAGCGCCTGGCGCACGGACTCCGCCAGCCGGTAGAGCTGTTCCGGCACGGCATCAAACACCACAATCACAAACTCTTCGCCGCCAAAGCGGCAGATCATGCCCTGCTGCTGTGCAACCTGCTGAATGCGGCGTCCAATCTCTTCCAGCACGCTGTCACCGGCGTCGTGTCCGAAATTGTCATTGATGGTTTTGAAGTAATCGACATCCAGCATAATTACGCCGGTATGGCGATGCAGAGAGAACGGCATCTGTTTCAGCTGTTCATACAGGCCAGAGCGCGAGAGCTGCTGCGTCAGTACATCCACATTTGCCCGCAGCGCCAGACGCTGATTAAGCTGCCGGATAGCGTCCATGCTGACCGCCACCAGCAGCGGACTCAGTGCAACGGTCGCCACGCCAAGGCGCGCTGACGTCAGATGGCCAATCGGCAACAGCGCATCGTTGCCCTGTATATTCATTACGCCGTGAGAAACCAGCACAATCTCTGTAATACCGGTCAGCAGGATCACCACGCTGGTAACCGGCATAGGCAGCACAATAGCGCACCAGATCAGCGCCGGTACCGGAAAGGTCAGACTGCCGGCGCCGCCAATCAGCGCGCCCGCTGTCAGCGACAGCACCACGGCGACCAGCGGCAGCAGCGTTGCCGGCGTCAGCAGCTGGCGAAGGGAAACGCTGCGCAGCGGACGTGCCAGCATGACAGGCAGCAGCATCAGCGAGGTCGAGATCTGTTCGCTGAACCAGTCAGCCCATGCGACCACAAAGCGCGCATTGAAATCGATGCCCTGCGCCCAGGCGCCCCAGGTCGCACAGGCGGCAGCACCGAGTAAACAGGCGGGAAAAATGCGCATCGCATTGACGACCTGGCTGCTGGCAGCCGGTGTCTGCAGCGGCCTGATCAGCATACAGACCGCCACAAGGGTAAACAGAATATTGGCAATATTGATCGTCACAGCGGCAAAGGCCCAGCCTGAAAACACCGTGTCGTTGAAAATCATCGCCGCCAGAGCAACAAGGTAGCTGGAAGGATTATGCAGAAAGGGCTGACGGACAATCAGCCCGGCGATAAGCGCGTTGACAGGCCAGAACAGTGAGAACTCTTCAGGAACCCGCAGGTGGCTGCCAAGAAAACAGAAAAAGAGCGTGATAAAGAACAGCGTGAGAGCATTTTTCTTAACGTTATGTTCATCAAACAGCGAAACGCGCATTCATCCGCATCCTGTAACCTGAAATCGTTGCCGCGTTGCAGTGGCACCCCTCTTATTGAACATCAGATCGTCCGGTGTCAATTCAGCGAACAGGCTTCGGTTTACTCTCCTGTTCGGCTGGCTAAGGCATCCGGTTCACGCAGATGTTGTGCGGCCAATTATGCCACGCACGAACAAAAATCGGCTATCCGTGATAGCCGATTTTTATCCGGTACAATCATTTACTTATTTAACGGCTACCGGCCACTGGCTCAGCCGTATGCCCCGCTCCGGCGCATTCTCACCAAAGTCGCGCAGAACCGCTTTCACATCCGGATCGAGATATTCAGCGTTACCCTGCTCAACAATGACCACGCTGTTTTCCGGGATTTCTGCCAGCACGCCCTGCAGCTTAGGGTTATGCATAAACGTCAGGTTCTGGTGAAAACGCAGGACATAGTGATCGTCATGGCGGGTGAGCTGTAGCGCATTGCGGTGACTCTGATAAATGCTGCAGAGGATCTGCACGGCAATCCCGAGGAAAATACCGGCCAGCATACCCAGCAGGATGATACCGCCAATGGTAGCCAGAAAAGGCACATATTGCGCCCACCCCATCCGGATCTGCTCAGCAAACAGGCGCGGGGTTGCCAGCTTATAGCCGGTGTAAAGCAGTACGGCGGCCAGGCTGGCCAGCGGAATTGCATTAAGCAGCGAACTGAACCACAGGCCGCAGACCAGCAGCAGCACGCCATGGATCAGAATAGAGAGTTTGCTCTGTGCACCGACGCTGACGTTAACCGAACTGCGAACAATAACGGCGGTAATCGGCATCGCGCCCAGTAACCCTGCCGTTAAGTTCCCTATCCCCTGCGCAAACATCTCTTTGTTGGGCGAAGGAGCCGGATGCTGCGGACGCAGTTTTTTCAGCGCTTCCTGGCTGAGCAGCGTCTCCAGGCTGGCGACCAGAGCCAGCGTGACCGCAACCACCCAGACAGCGGGATTTTGCCACGCCAGCCAGTCCGGCGTTTCCAGCTCAGCCACCAGCGCGGAAAAGCTGTCAAAGGCAGGGAGCGTGATACGCGGCAGCCCGTCAGCCAGCGCCGGAAAAAGCTTATCTCCGGCGAGGGTTGCCATACAGCCAATCAGCACCGCCACCAGCGGTCCGGGGATCCAGCTCAGCGCCTTTACTGACTTAATCAGCGGCGTGGTCCAGAGCCAGAGCGTCAGCAGGCCCGCGGCAGCTACCCCAATAGCACTGGCTGAAAACGCTATATTGCCTGACACCAGCGCCCCCAGCCCGCCCTCACCGGCTGCGCCCAGCGCTACCGGGATCTGCTGCATAATCAGCAAAATGCCGATTGCCGCCAGCATGCCTTTAATCACGCTGCCTGGCACCAGCGCGATAAACCGCCCTGCGCGCAGCAGCCCCAGCAGACACTGCAGTACTCCCGCCAGAATCAACGCGGTCAGAAAGGCAGAGAAACTGCCCAGCGTCTGAATGGAGGCTACAACAATTGTTACCAGTCCGGCGGCCGGACCACTGACCGCAAAACGCGACGGACTCAGCGCGGTCACCAGCAGCCCGCCGATCACACCGGTAAGCAGACCGGCAAAAGGCGGCAGTCCGCTGGCCTGAGCAATCCCCAGGCAGAGTGGCAGCGCAACCAGAAAGACGACCAGGCCGGCCGGAATATCCTGCCGCAGCGTTTTAACGTTCATGGCACATTGTCCTCAGCTGATTGCAGTACAGATGACGCGGGTAGTGTTCAGCACAGCCTGCGCTATATTTATGACGCGGCAAACCGGCTCCGCGATAATTCACTAATATTGGTTTTTGTGTCATCACAATCATCTTCTCTTTATGCCTGCGTAACCGATCTGCGGGTAATACATTCCCTGTATAAGAGGCCATAAATAGCTGCAGCGGATACAAAGCAGCGTTGCCTCACAAAAATTGGTTATAGCTGCTTAAGATTTAAGTTGCACCTTAATTATTTAACCCCCTGAGATGACAGCCGCTCTGTAAAATAAAGGTCAGGAAAGGTAACTAATAAGTAAGTTTGAGCAAGCATATTTAAAAGAAAATAATTAGTTAAAGTTGTTTCATTTCAGCACTTAAAAAATATAAAAATTTTCCGTACAGAATTGACTGACAAAAAATTACATATCATTCAGGGAATGCGTGCACCGCCATGGTGAATTACTACGTTATAACCAGGATAGTTCTTAGTTATTAAAATTAATGATTAGCACGATAATTTGTAACCAGCCAGATGACTCGAAATAATTCACTGATGACCAACGGATAATCTGGTGATATATCGGGAGATTACGTCACAGCCTGACAGCTAACGCAAAATGTAAATATGCGTGGATCTGACGGTAAAATGCAATTCCCTGCGCGACCGGATGTTTTTTCAGTTGCCGAATTATTTGTCGTCCCATCCTTTTATGCAGTTTTCCGCTTTTGCACCATACCGCAGCCTGCATAATCGTGAGGCACGGACCGGTAATACGGGCGAGTGTATGACGTTATCCGGTATGTGAAAGATATCTGCGGACGCGCTGCAAAAACGTACCTGTTAACGTAAGCTGTGCGCAGTCACCGGTTACGGTCAGGTCACAGGAGAGAAGTATGGAGAGTAAAGTCTGCGGTCCGCGTTCAGCACTGCTTGATAGCCTGACATGGCTGGAATATGCCTTTCAGCCTGCCGGTCTGCCTGCGCCTGAAGCTGCCGCTTACGGACATCAGCGCCACAGCGCCCGCGTGGTGTTGTCAGGACAGAACCGGCCGCCAAAAAGCTGTGAATCTGACGGTGTGATTGCTGAAGATAGCCATCCGGTAGCCGTTTACACTGCCGACTGCCTGCCGGTACTGTTTGCCGATCCTGAGCAGCAGCAGGTGGCGGCGATCCATGCCGGGCTGAACGGCACTCTGAACGGTATTTTACAAAGTGCGCTTGATGCCCTGCTTGCACGCGGAGCAAGCCTTGATACGCTTTGCGTCGCCATCGGTCCGGCCATTGGTCCCTGCTGCTATGAGTTAGGCGACGATCGCATCCGGCAGATGCAGCAGCGCAGCGATCTCCCGCCGCTGCAGTGGACAGCGCAGCAACCCGTGAACCTGCAGGCGGTACGTCCGCAGGCGCAGGCGCAGCAGCAGGGGGTCTGGTTCAGTCTGCCCGGGCTGGCACGCAGCATTTTATTGCAGCATGGGCTCGGGGCAGCGCAGATTGATGTGGCAGAGGTATGCACCTACTGTATGGCCGAGGCGGGCTCCAGCTACCGGCGCAATACCCACTTCGATTGTGGATACCAGTCGCGCTTTTCGTGGATCCGCCGTCGTTAACCGCTTTACTGCCCGGGAAAACGGGCGGTTAGTGGATAAGGGCGTTAAGCGTCAGCACACCCGCCAGGCCAAGCAATGAGATCAGCGTTTCCATAACGGTCCAGGTTTTCAGCGTTTCTGTTACGCTGAGGTTGAAGTAGCCTTTAAACAGCCAGAAGCCCGGATCGTTGACGTGTGACGCGATCACGCTGCCCGATCCGACTGCCAGTACCATCAGCGCCGGATCGGTATGCGTTACGGCAATAATCGGCGTAACGATGCCGGCAGTGGTGATCGCGGCTACCGTTGCCGATCCCAGCGCTACCCGCAGCATGGCCGCGACGGTCCAGCACATCAGCAGCGGCGAGAGCGAAGAGCCTTTCATCATATCGGCAATATAGTTACCCACACCGCTGTCTACCAGCACCTGCTTGAAAGCGCCGCCGCCTGCGATAATAAAGATAATCATGGCGATAGCCGCAATCGAACTGCCGCACATATCCATGACCTCTTCCATGCGGCGGCCGTTACGTAATCCCAGCGTAAATACGGCAATCACGACAGCAATAAACAGCGCCACCGCCGGGTTACCAATAAATTCGAAAAACTGTCGCAGCGGATCGTCTTTAGGTGTGGTCAGTTCGAATATTGCCGCTATTGCCATCAGCACCACCGGGATCACCGCAGCAAAAATACTGATCCCAAAGCCTGGCATCTCCTCTTCTGAAAAAATACGCGGATTGTAGAGTCCTTCAGGCGGTGATTTTTCAAACCGCTTTAAAAATTTAGAGAACACCGGGCCCGCAATAATCACCGTGGGGATCGTGATGATCATGCCATACAGCAGCGTGGTGCCAAGATTCGCACCGAAAATGGTGGCAATCGCCGTGGGCCCGGGATGCGGGGGCAGAAAACAGTGGGTGACTGAGAGTGCGGCCACCATCGGCACGCCGACATACAGCAGCGGCAGTCTGGCGGCGGCGACCACGGTAAACACCAGCGGCAACAGCAGCACAAACCCCACTTCATAAAACATCGCCAGGCCGACGATCAGCCCTGTCACTACCAGCGCCCACTGCAGCCGCTGTTTACCAAAGGCCGCAATCAGCGTAGTGGCGACCCGCTGTGCGGCACCGGTATCAGAGACCAGTCGTCCGAGCATGGCACCAAACCCCAGGATCATCGCCAGACTGCCCAGCGTTGATCCGATGCCTTTCTGAATCGACGCCATCACATTAAGCGGCGTCATACCTTCAGCAATACCGACCACCGCTGAGACGAACACCAGCGCGATAAACCCATTCACTTTGAAAACAATCATCAGTACCAGCAGCAGGATCACGCCCAGCACAATTATCGTAATTGGCATTTTTATTAGTCCGGTAAAGAGAGAAAAGTCAGCCGTATGCCGGCGCAGCCAGACAGACTATCCGGCTACGCACCACGCATTACACGGCTACGCGCATACCGCCATCAACAAATAGCAGATGGCCATTAACAAAATCTGAGGCAGAAGATGCCAGAAAAATGGCGGCACCAATCAGCTCTTCCGGCTTACCCCAGCGCGCAGCAGGCGTACGCTTAGTCAGCCAGCCGGTAAACGCAGGATCGTCAGCCAGCGGCTGCGTCATCTCGGTCACAAAGTAGCCTGGCGCAATCGCATTAACCTGAATATTGTAGCGTGCCAGTTCTACGCACATCCCCCGCGTCAGCATGGTGACCGCGCCTTTGGAGGCTGCGTAAGGGGTGATCGTGTCGCGGCCCAGCTCACTCTGCATCGAGCCGATATTGATAATTTTGCCGCGCTGGCGCGTCACCATCTGCTGTGCCACTTTTTGCGAGACGAGAAACACCGCGGTCTGGTTTACCGCAATCACGTCGTGCCAGTCCTGCTCCGGAAACTCCAGAAAAGGCCGACGCCGCTGGATCCCGGCGTTGTTCACCAGGATATCGATGGCGCCCCACTGCGCTTCAATTTCATCGATCGCCTGATGCACCGCACCGGAATCTGTTACGTCAAAGGCTTTGGCCCGGGCAGCGATCCCCTGCTCACGCAGCGCGCCGGCGGCGCGCTCTGCGCCTTCAGCTGTGGTCGCGTTGATAATCACTTCGGCCCCGGCTTCACCCAGGCCCTGCGCCAGCAGAAACCCGATACCGCGTGCTGAACCGGTCAGCAGTACGCGCTTGCCGGTCAGAGAAAAGAGTGCGCTCATATTGTCTCCCTAAAAAGTCAGCTGAACTTTTGCCGCGCGGGTTTTATCGCTGGCAAACTGCAGCGCCGCATCGATATCCTGAAGCGGGTATTCACCGCTGTAGAGCGGCAGCGGATTGATAACGCCCTGCGCCAGCCACTCAACCGCCGTATTGAATTCATGTGTAAAACGGAACGAGCCTGTCAGGGTTATCTCTTTGGCAATCAGCATCATCAGAGGGAAATCAGGAAAAGCGCCTCCCATCCCTACCTGCACTACCGTGCCTTTGGCACACACGACCTCCAGGCAGCGCTGCAGTGACGCCGGATGACCGGACGCTTCAAACGCCACATCAAAGTAGCCCTTATCTGCCATCCAGGCAGTGAAATCGCCGCTTGCAGCGTTAACCACCTGCGTAGCACCCATTTGCTGCGCCATATCCAGCGAACGCTCACTGATATCACTGCAGATAATCTCTGCAGCACCACGCGCC
This sequence comes from Pantoea sp. SIMBA_079, assembly GCF_046940275.1. NCBI lineage: Bacteria > Pseudomonadati > Pseudomonadota > Gammaproteobacteria > Enterobacterales > Erwiniaceae > Pantoea > Pantoea sp. SIMBA_079. Next base: position 280,988 of record NZ_JAWRYR010000003.1, read on the forward strand.
TGTGCGGCGGCGGCAATCAGACAGCCAATCGGCCCGGTGCCGGAGATAAAGATACGTTTGCCGGCAAGATCGCCAGCCTGATGCGTGGCGTGAATGCAGACTGCCAGCGGCTCAGCAAACACCATTACCGTTTCATCGGCATCCGCTGGAAAAGGCACGCACTGGCTGCTCGCCACAACTTTGTGCCGGGTAAATCCGCCATCAACGTGCGGGACATACATTGCGCTGCCAAAAAAACGCATTGCGGTACACTGATTCTCCTGCTGCCGCTGACAATATTTGCATTCACCGCAGGGTTTCGCCGGATTGATAGCCACTTTTTGCTGTGGCTGCAGGCGGGGATCGTCGCTTTCTATGACATAACCAATTACTTCATGCCCGAGTATCATAGGCATTTGCAGCGCAAAGCTGCCGACCTTTCCTTCCTGATAGTAATGCAGATCGGAGCCACAGATTCCGCCGCGCGTAATGCGCACCAGCGTGCCGGAGCCATCCCACTGCACGTTCTGCTGTGCGACACTGACCTGCTGTTTGCCGCTGATGACGCAGGATTGCGTTTCGATGTTCATGTTTTTCCCGTGAGTCTGTTTATGTGATGACTATAAAAACGGGTTAAACGGTATAAAACTGTGATGAACATCACTCAGAACAATGTTACAGAAAAGATGTTACCGGGAACGTGAACTGGCTGTCAGGTTACTGCAACCGGGCCCGGTCGTTCTGCCTGATTACCGGGCTGACAGCAACTCCCGGCTATATTTAAATAATTCTGAATCAGAACGGACGCCAAGCTTTTTCAGCGCCGACTGCTTCTGCCCGCTCACCGTTTTCCGGCTCCGCCTGAACTTGGCCGCAATTTGTGAAACGCTCATACCATCAAGAAAGCAGCGAATTACCTCCGCTTCACGCGGGCTTAATAACCTTATTTTTTCGTGAAGCGCTGGTGTGCAGCCGATACAAAAATGCTCATCCGCTATTTTTTCGGAAATGGCATAAAGCGTCTGAATTTCTTCAGCAAGGTGTGCGGCTAAAAACAGGTTATTCTCAGCAACGACTCTGACCGCCGCCAGCACCTCTTCAAAGGGATGACTTTTTCCGATAAAACCGTTTACGCCGGCCCGGAGCGCCATCCTGGCAACTGCCGGGCTTTCTGCAGAGGTTAACACCAGCATTTTTTGCGTCGGATAGTGGTTACGTATTTGCTTTATTAACGTCAGGCCATCAACTTCACGTTCACCCAGCAGAAAATCCAGGATCAGAACATCGATCCTGTGCGTATTTAACGCATTGAAAAGCTCGCTGCCGGACGACCAGGCGGCAACAAGCTGAATATCGGGATGGTTTTTCAGACACAACTCAAAAACCAGACGGATCATAGGGTGACCGTCGAGAACAGCAACACGGACTGGCTGAGTGTTTGAATCCAATCTGCCTCTCCTCTAAAAAGCACATTACAGGTAAAAGGTTATATCGTTTAACCTTTTCAGTTAACTCATTGGTAATAGCAGGAAAACCTTCTTCACAATGTGATTATTCAGGTAATTATATAAAGCTGGAAAATAAAAAATTATTAAAATATAAAATCATCCACTTCACAAATAAAAGAGAGAGTGAAATCACCTGGCAAATGACGCACTTCTGCTGATAACTGCCGCTATCTTCCCGGCACGGCATGCAATAAATATAACACTCACCAGATAACGCCATTCAGCTACACTCCGGGATTAACAGGCATTATTAATAACATTAAAATAGCGATTAAAATGATAAATTCTCTTCCTGGCGCTATTTGAAGGCTTATTTCCAGATTACTTTCCCACTATAATGTTTAAAAACCCGCCCGGTTGCGATAAACAGTTCTTGCCGCTGTGTAGTTATTATCCGGGCTTTTCAGAAAAAGGAATCCATGCTGACCTTAAAAAAAGTGCTAAGTCATTAGCCCTGTACTCTGACCCGTTCAGGGCGTGCCGGTCCTTCCCGTGCGTAACGAAGGCAAGCTGAAACCTCGTGCGTAACCTGCCGCCCTGCTTTTTTTGACGTCACTCACACGCTGAGTGTTCCTCTCTTCCATCATGCGCGATTACCGTTAGAGTTGACTCATCCGACCACTTTTGAGCGCCTGATTATGATCGAGCACTATCCCTGCTTATTCACGCCTCTCGATCTGGGATTTACCCGGTTAAAAAATCGTTTTCTGATGGGCTCGATGCATACCGGGCTGGAGGAGCATCCCGACGGCGCTGCACGCCTGGCTGCTTTCTATGCCGAGCGCGCACGTGAAGGGGTGGCGCTGATAGTGACCGGTGGCGTCGCGCCGAATGCGCAGGGTGTGGTGGCACAGGGTGGCGCAATGCTGACCCGGGAAAACCAGTGCGACTGGCATCGTCAGATCACCACCGCGGTCCATGCGCAGGGCGGGAAAATTGCGCTGCAGATCCTGCATGCCGGACGCTATAGCTATCAGCGGTCGCTGGTAGGCCCTTCCGCACTCCAGGCACCCATAAATCCTTTTACTCCGCATGCGCTGAGCGAAGCAGAAATTAGACAGACTATTGCTGATTTTGCCCGCTGCGCGCGTCTGGCGCAGCAGGCAGGATATGATGGCGTAGAGATCATGGGCTCCGAAGGCTATCTGATTAATCAGTTTCTGACGGCGCAGACCAACCAGCGCACTGACGGCTGGGGGGGCGATGTGCTGCGGCGCCAGCGCTTCGCCCGTGAAGTGACGCAGGCGGTACGTCAGGCCACCGGCGAGCACTTTATTGTGATTTTCCGGCTGTCGCTGCTCGACCTGGTGCAGCACGGCAGCACGCTGGACGAAACGCTGATGCTGGCTGAGGCGCTTGAGGCGTGTGGCGTGACGCTGTTTAACAGCGGTATTGGCTGGCATGAAGCACGCATCCCGACGATAGCAACCTGTGTCCCGCGGGCTGGCTTTGCGTGGGTAACCCGCTACCTGCGCGAACGCGTCTCCGTACCGGTAATTGCCACTAACCGGATTAACCACCCTGATGTAGCTGAAGCCCTGCTGCGCGAAGGTACCGCCGATATGGTCTCAATGGCACGGCCATTTCTGGCAGATGCCGCGTTTGTCTCCAAAACGGCGCAGGGCCAGCCTGAAGCCATCAATACCTGTATTGCCTGTAATCAGGCGTGCCTCGATCAGATTTTTGCAGGCAACGTGACATCCTGCCTGGTCAATCCGCGCGCCTGTCATGAAACCCTGATGCCGGTTGTGCCCGTAACGCATCCAAAGCAGCTGGCTGTCATTGGTGCCGGTCCGGCAGGCATGGCTTTTGCCCTGCAGGCGGCTCAGCGCGGACATAAGGTGACGCTTTATGAAGCGGAAGCGGAGATTGGCGGGCAATTTGCCATCGCCCGGCAGATCCCGGGCAAAGAGGAGTTTCATGAAACCCTGCGCTACTTCCGCCATCAGCTGGCAGCAGCTAAGGTGACGCTGCGGCTTAACCACCGGGTCCGTGCCGGTGAGCTGATAGACGCGGATGAAATTGTCATTGCCACCGGCGTGACGCCCCGCCAGCTCTCCATTCCCGGCATCGATCATGCCAGCGTGGTCAGCTATCTGGACCTTCTGCACCACAAAAAACCGGTGGGACAGCGCATCGCCATTATTGGTGCAGGCGGCATCGGTTTTGATACGGCCGCCTATTTACTGCATTCCCCGGAAGATTTTTACCAGCGCTGGGGGATCGATCGCACGCTGCAGGCGCGCGGCGGCGTTGTTCCCACCCGACCGCCATTACCCGGCCGGCAAATCTGGCTGCTGCAGCGCAAAAGCGGAAAACCCGGAGCGGGGCTGGCGAAAACCACCGGCTGGATCCACCGCGCCAGTCTGCAGGCGCATGGCGTACAGATGTGGGGCGATGTGGAATATCTGCGCATTGACGATGCAGGGCTGCATCTGCGGCACCAGGGCAAACCGGTCACGCTGGCCGTGGACAACATCGTGGTTTGCGCCGGTCAGGAGCCGCTGCGCCTGCTGGCTGACGAGCTGGCCGCACGTGGCAAAACGGTGCGGGTAATCGGCGGCGCAGATGTGGCGCAGGAGCTGGACGCGCGGCGGGCTATTGCACAGGCTACCGCGCTCGCGCTGAGTCTGTGATCAGCGCAGTTTTACCGCGCGCAGCACTACAAACTTCGCGCTGGATGCCACCAGTTCGCAGTTGCCAAACAGCTTCTTCATCTTCTGGTGATAGCCGAGGTGCCGGTTGCCCACGATACGCAGCTCACCGCCATACTGCAGACAGCGTTTTGCGTCGCGCAGCATCTGCCATGCAAGGTGATCCGTAACCGCATGCTGCTGATGAAACGGCGGATTGCACAACACCGCATGCAGCCGGTCAGACGGAAAGCCGCTCAGCACATTGTTAACGCGGAACTGGCAGCGTGACAGATCCTGCGGGCGGTTAACCTTAACGTTCAGCTCGCTGGAGGCCACTGCCATATAAGATTCATCATAAAACAGCACTTCAGCCTGCGGATTTTGCTCCAGTGCCATTAAGCCAATCACGCCGTTGCCGCAGCCAAGATCCATGATTTCGCCTTCAATATTGTGTGGCAAATGCTGCATAAACAGCCGCGCACCAATATCCAGCGAGGTGCGTGAAAAGACGTTGGCGTGGTTATGGATCTGGTAAGGCGTCTCATCCAGTGGCCAGACGGTAGTTTCTGCCGCCTCAGCCAGCGCCGGTGCGCTGTAGCGGCTGTAGATCAGGCGGGCTTTTTTCCAGGCCAGCGATGTTTTACTTTCGCCCAGAATGCGCTCAAACAGCTGCAGCGTGGAGTTATGAATATCTTTCGCTTTGGCTGCCGCCAGAATCAGCGTGTCCGGCGTGGCCACGCTGCGCAGTGCGCGCAGCTGATGCTCCAGCAGTGCCAGCGCTTTGGGAATTTTGATTAAAACAGCCGCGGGTGCTGCAGGCAGCGCGCTCAGGCTGTCGATAAAGTGAATGCGATCGTCAGACAGGCCGTTTAAGCGCAGATTCTGCCTGGCTGCCTGCTGACTCAGCCAGGAGTCGCTGACGTGCCAGATTTCCCGGTCCTGCAGGCCACAGGTTAACGCCCCAAAGCTGTCGTTGAACACCAGCACCGGACCTTCCGGCAGCGTCTGCTGCAGCAGATATTCATCGGCGGCATCCCACGCCTGTAAAGGGCTCTCTTCACGCATCGGCGGAAAGCGCTCCAGCGTAAGGGTGCTATGGGTCAGTTCAAGTTGGCTCATGGAATCTCCGGCGTGGTACACTTTGCGCAATTTTCGCCCTGAAAAGGGGGGCGCAGTATACTGTCTTTCGTCAGGAATCCCAATGTCATTAATTTATCTGCAGGGTTACCCTGAAAATATCCTCGAACAGGTGCAAACGCTGATCGATCATCAGCGATTAGGCACGTTCCTGCAGCAGCGCTATCCTGAAACGCATGACGTGGTCAGCGATCGCGCGCTGTATGACTACACGCAGGCGATAAAAAATCGTTATATGCGCAGCGCACCGCCGGTAAGCAAAATCCTCTGGGATAATAAAATCAAAGTGATGAAGCATGCACTGGGGCTGCACACGGCGATTTCGCGCGTACAGGGCGGCAACCTGAAAGCCAAAGCGGAGATCCGTATCTCCACCTTTTTCCGCCTTGCCCCTGAGCCTTTCCTGCGCATGATCGTGGTGCACGAACTCGCCCACCTCAAAGAGAAAGAGCACAGCAAAGCGTTCTATCAGCTCTGCTGCCATATGGAGCCTGACTATCATCAGCTGGAGTTTGACGCGCGCCTGTGGATGACCGATCAGGCCATGCGCGGCAACGCGGCTTAAAGAAACTCCTGCGCTTTCTGGATCAGACTGGTTTTTGTCAGGGCGCCCATAAAACGACGCTCCTGCGGGTTGTTTAGCACCGGCAGCCGCTCAAGCGTCACGCGTGAAAACGCCTCCCACCCTTCGCGCATGCTCTGCCCCTGAAAAATGCAGGGGAAGTTGTTATCCATGACGGTACTGACCGGCGAATCCAGGGTGATCTCCTGCGCCAGTACCTTGCGCGAGATATCGTGAATAGAGACCACGCCCAGGAACTGCTCCGCCTGATTCAGTACGTAAACATAGCGTTCACGCTTCAGCGAGCTGACCGCCAGCGCCTGTCCGACCGACTCTTCGGGCTGCAGCGCTGCGCCAGGAATAATCAGCTGATCGACACGCATATGGTCAAAATCGTACCAGGCTTCAGAACGGCTCAGGTGGTGACTGACCACCGGATAGGTACTGGCGGACTGCAGGCGATAGACCACCATCGAAGCCAGCACGGAAGCGATCATCAGCGGAAACAGCAGGCTGCTGTTAAGCGTCATCTCCAGCACCATCAGCATGGCCATCAGCGGAGCCTGACTCACCGCGGCCAGCACGGCGGCCATGCCTATTGCTGCATAAAGCAGCGTATCTCCCGTCGGCAGCTGCAGCGCCGCCGCACTCTGCGCCAGAATCACCCCGAGCAGTGCGCCGATCAGCAGCGAAGGGGTGAACAGTCCGCCTACGGCGTTTGAGCCTACGGAAAGCGTTGTGGCCAGCGTTTTGAGTAAAAGCAGCAGCAGTAATCCGGTGATGACGTAATGGCCCTCAATGATCTTTACGATCACTTCATACCCGTTACCGAGAATATCCGTAGAGATCAGCGCCAGTAACCCCACGGCTACCCCGCCCGCACCAAGCCGCAGCGGCAGCGATCGCACGCGGCTGAACAGTCGCCGGCTGCGACCAATCAGCGCGATCAACAGCCAGCCGGCAACGCCCGCCACCAGACCAATCAGTACCGTCACCAGCAGACTGGTCACATCCATCTGAAACAGCGTATCGGCAAGCGGATAAAGCGCATTGCGAAAACCCAGCGCCCACATGGTCATCACCGCGACCGCAGAGGACACAATCAGCGGGATCAGTCGCTGCAGGGCTGAAATACCAAAAGCAATTTCCGCAACAAAGATCGCCGAGGCAAGCGGTGCGTGGTACACCGAGGAGAGGCCTGCCGCCGCCGCCATCGCGACAATATCGCTGTTGCGCAGGTTAAGCGATGCCGGCAGCCAGCGCCCCAGCAGACTGCCGCTGAGCGCTGAGAGCTGTACCATCGGTCCCTCTTTACCGATTGAGGCGCCGCTGCCAATACTGGCGATTGAAGAGAGTGCACGAAACAGAGAAGTACGCGTCGGCACGGCGTCCAGCCTGGCATTAATCACTTCCAGATAGTCCGTTTTTACCGTCTCCTGCTGCTCAATGGCAACGGCATAGCGCAGAAACCAGCCCGCCAGCACGCCGCCCGCCCCCACCAGCAGCGGCCAGAAGATCCACGGCCAGACGTGCATCGCCACGGTGATCTCATGGTCACTGTTAAACAGCAGCTGGTTAATCATGTCGATGATGCCGCGAAACGCCAGCGTCACCAGCGAGGCCATCAGCCCCACAGGAATGGCAATCAGCAGCGTGGTCCAGTTTAGTGCATGTTTGCTTCCGCTCACCCGGCTCTCCCGTTCGCAGGCTTTCAGACTTAAGGGCTCACTATATTGGAATGCGGATCGCAGGATCAAATGCTGCCGGATAGTTTCCTGCCGCAGCATGCTACCCTGCGGCTTTCTTTTATCAGGAGAGCAGGCCTGTGATTCGCTTTGCCATTGTTGGCACCAACTGGATTACCCGTCAGTTTATTGACGCCGCACATACGAGCGGCAGATTCACGCTCAGCGCAGTGTACTCCCGCAGCCAGCAGCAGGCAGATGCCTTTGCCGCTGATTACGCCTGCCCGCTGACGTTTACCTCGCCTGAAGCGATGGCGGCGTGCCGCGATATCGACGCGGTTTATATTGCGAGCCCGAATGCACTGCATTGCGAACAGGCGCTGCTGTTCATGTCTCACGGCAAGCATGTGATCTGCGAGAAACCGCTGGCCTCCACGCTGCGTGAAGCCGACGCGATGATCGCCTGTGCACAGCAGCATCAGGTTGTGCTGTTTGAAGCATTCAAAACCGCCAGCCTGCCTAACTTTCATCAGCTGCAGCGCGCTCTGCCGCAGCTGGGCACGCTGCGCAAGGCGCTGTTCAGCTACTGTCAGTACTCTTCCCGTTATCCGCGCTATCTTGCGGGCGAAAACCCGAATACGTTTGACCCGCGCTGGTCCAATGGCTCAATTATGGATATTGGCTATTACTGCCTGGCCGCTGCCGTCACGCTGTGGGGTGCCCCCCGCCGCGTAACGGCTGAAGCCACGCTGCTGCCCAGCGGCACAGATGCGCACGGAACGGTGATCCTCCACTATGGCGATTTTGATGTCACCCTGCTGCATTCCAAAGTCAGCAACTCCGCTATTCCGAGTGAAATTCAGGGGGAAGCGGGTTCGCTGCTTATTGAGAAGCTGGCGGAGTGTCAGCAGTTGCGGCTACTGCCACGCAGCGGTACCGGGCAGGATCTGACGCAGCCGCAGCACAGCAATACGATGCGCTATGAAGCCGAAGTGTTTGCCAGCCTGGTAGAAACGCAGCAGATCGCGCACCCTGCCCTCGCGATCTCACGGCTGACAGCAGAACTGCTGACCACCATCCGCCAGCAAACCGGCGTGGTGTTTCCTGCCGATCGCCATGAAGTGTAAATATTGCTAAATATGTCTGGTCCTGCATTGCATCGTCCTGCGGCTGCGCTATTTTTTCCTAAGCAAAGGGGAGTAACTTGTCAGCTGATTGATCGTCATTACGATGTGTAGCGCATCCGGTCGTCAGACAACCCGGAAGTGATTCTGTGTTGTAAGTGAGACCTTGCCGGAAGGCGAGGTGCGCTTGCAGCGTAATGAAAGCGGCTTACGTCTTCTGACGGAGCCGTTTTTTTTAACTTTCGCACAGGACACCATTATGCAATCGATAGGCACACCGTTACTCTGGGGCAGTTTTACCGTTGTTGTGCTGATTATGCTGGCGATCGATCTGCTGCTGCAGGGCCGGCGCGGCGCACAAACCATGTCGTTCAGACAGGCGGCTATCTGGTCACTGATCTGGGTGTCCGTTTCACTGCTGTTTGCTGCCGCTTTCTGGTGGTATCTCGATACGCACGCCGGCCGCGAGGTCGCCACTACGCAGACGCTCGCTTTTCTGACCGGGTACGTACTGGAAAAAGCGCTGGCGGTGGATAACGTCTTTGTCTGGCTGATGCTGTTCAGCTACTTTGCTATACCGCCCCAGCTGCAGCGGCGCGTACTGATCTACGGCGTGCTGGGCGCTATTGTCTTGCGTACCATCATGATTTTCGCCGGCAGCTGGCTGGTCATGCAGTTCAGCTGGATCCTCTATATTTTTGGTGCCTTTCTGCTGTTCACCGGCATTAAGATGGCGCTTGCACGTGAGGATGACACGGCTGTAGGTGATAAACCGGTGGTACGCTGGCTGCGTCAGCATCTGCGCATGACCGATTCGCTGGAGGGTGAGAAGTTTTTTATTCGCCGTAACGGCGTACTGTTTGCCACCCCGCTGCTGCTGGTTCTGATCATGGTCGAGCTTAGCGATGTGATTTTTGCTGTTGACAGTATTCCGGCTATTTTTGCGGTAACCACCGATCCCTTTATTGTGCTGACCTCTAACCTGTTTGCCATCCTGGGCCTGCGCGCCATGTATTTCCTGCTGTCAAACGTGGCGGAGCGCTTCTCTATGCTGAAATATGGTCTGGCCGTGGTACTGGTGTTTATCGGTATTAAGATGCTGATCGTCGAGTTTTATCACATTCCGGTCGCTGTCTCACTCAGCGTGGTGGGCGTTATTCTCGGGGGAACGCTGCTGATTAATGCCTGGGTTAACCGTCGAAATGACCGCCGGCGTATCTCACCATAATCTTCTGCAGGGGCGTAAATCGCCCCTGCTTTATTTTGCCGCAGTGTAACTTTCCCTTTTTTATCCCTGTCACACTTCTTCTGTTTAGCAGATTAAAAAATCGATCCCGCACGCAAAGCCGGAATTATCGCTTTTCTCACCAGCACTTTTCCTTATACTCCGCCCGGCAAACCCTCTGGCGCGGAATAAACGCGCACCACACTCATGACCGATAGTAAAAGATCACGATATGCAAAATAACCTTTCCAGAGTGGCAGGCGTGCTGTTTAAAGGCAGCCTGGTCAAACAAATCATGATAGGCCTGGTGGCCGGCGTGGCGCTGGCGTGGCTGTCCCGCGATGCCGCGTTAGCCGCCGGCCTGCTGGGTGAACTCTTTGTCCGGGCACTGAAAGCCGTCGCGCCGCTGCTGGTTCTGGTGCTGGTTATCGCGTCCATTGCGAACCATCAGCAGGGACAGAAAACCAATATCCGTCCCATCATTATGCTTTATCTGCTCAGCACCCTGTTTGCCGCGATGGTCGCGGTGATTTTCAGCCACCTTTTTCCGCAGACGCTGTCACTCGTGGCCGGCGACACCACCATTACGCCACCTTCCGGTATCACTGAGGTGCTGCATGGCCTTCTGATGAGCATGGTGGCTAATCCGTTTGATGCGCTGATGAACGCGAACTACATCGGCATACTGGTCTGGGCGCTGGGTCTTGGCCTGGCGTTCCGTCACGCCAGTCCGGGTACCAAAGATTTCTTAAATGACGCTTCACACGCGGCAACCTGGGTTGTGCGCTGTGTGATCCGCTGCGCACCACTGGGTATCTTCGGCCTTGTTGCCTCTATTCTGGCCTCAACCGGCTTTGGCGCACTATGGGAATATGGCAGCCTGCTGGTCCTGCTGATTGGCTGCATGCTGTTTATGGCGCTGATCGTAAATCCGCTGCTGGTGTATCAGAAAATCCGGCGTAATCCCTATCCACTGGTGTTTACCTGTATCCGCGAAAGCGGCGTGACGGCTTTCTTTACCCGCAGTTCAGCCGCCAATATCCCGGTTAACATGGCGCTGGCAAAACGGCTTAACCTTGATGAAGACACTTACTCCGTGTCCATTCCGCTGGGTGCAACTATCAGTATGGCGGGGGCGTCCATTACCATTACCGTTCTGACTCTGGCTGCAGTACATACGCTCGGTATCGATGTCGATGTCCCGACAGCCATTCTGCTGAGCCTGGTCGCCACGCTGTGCGCCTGCGGCGCCTCCGGGGTAGCGGGTGGTTCGCTGCTGTTAATCCCCGTGGCCTGTAATATGTTCGGCATCCCTAACGACCTGGCAATGCAGGTTGTGGCGGTTGGATTTATTATCGGCGTCCTGCAGGACTCAGCGGAAACGGCCCTTAACTCTTCAACCGATATTCTGTTTACTGCGGCTGTCTGCCAGGCAGAAGCGGAACGTCAGCCTGGCACCGCGACCTGACTCTCCTCTGCGGCGCACGATGTGCGCCGCACGCTTTCCGCCCTCGTGTTGCCTTCACTCACTTCTGCCGCACCCAACAAACTGCCGCCGTAAACTGGCAATGTTGCCATATCTGGAAAATACTAAGCGGTGGCGGTGCAGCGGTGACATACATAACGCGGCCTCTGCCTGTAATTGCAACTTGTTTGCCGGAAACCGGTTAATCAGGCTGAACAACGTAAAAATGACCCTATCTGCCTGTTCTGAACCAGCAGGCGAGGTCAGATAATCTGCAATAGTGTCAGCTCGTGTAAAGCTCCTTTTACTCCTGGCTGCAAAGGGTAAAACTCCACTACAACGGATATATTGCACTGTCTCAATTGGGAAGTATTTGTTACAGTTATCGCCCTTTTTTTACCTTTTGCGACAAGGCCATCCAAAAGTCGCTGATTTAACACTTATAGCCGCATGGATACGGACCTCTGCTCAGGTGGCATACCCAAAATGTATAACTCACCTCTGCCTGCGCTTTAGCCCCTGATGGGCTCGTTTAACAATGATGTTCGGGAAAGATTGATGGATATTTTGAAAGCACTGCTGCATGCCCTGTGGCAGCAGGATTATGAGATGCTCTCTGACCCCACTCTGGTGTGGGCAATCTATGGCCTGCTGTTCATTATTCTGTTCCTTGAAAATGGCTTGCTCCCTGCCGCCTTCCTGCCCGGTGATAGTCTGCTGATCCTTGTCGGCGTGCTGATTGCTAAAGGCACAATGACTTTCCCCCTGACGCTGCTGGTTCTGACCACAGGTGCCAGCCTCGGCTGCTGGGTAAGTTATATCCAGGGACGATGGCTGGGAAACACCCCAACCGTACAGAAATGGCTGTCACACCTGCCGGCACAATATCATCAGCGCGCCCACAGCCTGTTCCATCGTCACGGTCTCTCTGCCCTGCTGATTGGGCGCTTTATCGCGTTTGTGCGAACGCTGCTGCCCACGATTGCCGGATTATCTGGCCTGAGTAATGCGCGCTTTCAGTTCTTTAACTGGATGAGTGGCTTCCTGTGGGTGCTGATTCTGACCGTCCTCGGCTTTGCACTGGGCAAAACGCCGCTGTTTCGCCGTTACGAAGATGAGCTGATGTTTTTTCTGATGATGCTGCCGCTGGCGCTGCTGGTCATTGGCCTGATCGGCTCGCTGGTGGTGCTGTGGCGTAAGCGTCAGGCAGGACAAAACGGGAAAGCGCAGTAATGAAAACAGGACGTCTCTTTACCCGACCACTGCTGCCGTGGCTGTGCGGCGGCATACTGCTGCTGCTCGCGGCAGGTGCGGCTCCGCTACTCTGGCAGCATGAAACCGTGGTACAAATTCGCGTGGCCCATAGCGGGACCAACCTGCCGGATGGCTTTTATCTTTATCAGCAGCTATCCGCCCAGGGCGTGCGCATTAAAAGTATCACGCCAGCAGGAGATGCGCTGGTAATCCACTTTGAAGATGAAGAACAGAGCCTGGCAGCGCAGAAAGTATTACGCCGTTTATTACCACAAGGCTTTGTTGTGGCTGCAGATCCGCAGGCCTCACAGCAGCCGCACGATACCAATCCTCCGACCTACAGTTAATCCGATCGTCTGACCTGCCGTCAGACGATACTTTTTCTCTGCTATCTCTCCGTCTTTTTTGAATTTTTGCCCTGGCTGACTATGCTTAACGGTAGCACAAGCCGACGTAACGCCGGGATACGCTCCTGTCTGGCAGGCGACGGTTCATCAACAAGGGAAGGTGCGAACGTGATGAAACAACTTCTTCTGGGCGCCATGCTTGTCTCCTGCTCTGGCTCTCTGCTGGCAGCAGAGTCTCTGTGTCAGCAAAAAGAGCGCGATATCCGGCATGAGATTGCCATGGCAAAAGCGCACGATAATCAGCGCCGGGTCAACGGCCTGGAGCGTGCGCTGACAGAAGTTCGCGCCAGCTGCAGCGACCGGCAGCTGAAGTCAGCGCACTCAGAGCGTCTGAAGTCGCAGCAGAACAAGGTAGCCGAGCGCGAACAGGAACTGCAGAAAGCGCGTGCCGACAGGGACGACAAAGACAAAATTGAAAAACGTGAACGCAAGCTGGATGAGGCACGGCAGGAGCTGAAAAAGCTTGCTGCAGAGCCTTACTAATCGGACGTAAATAATTAAAGTAATGGAGAACTCTCATGGCTAAAGACACCACATCTGAACATCTGCGCGCTGAGCTGAAAAATCTGGCCGACACCCTGGAAGAAGTATTAAGCAGCTCAACAGACAAATCACGCAGTGAACTGGATCGCCTGCGTCATAAAGCGCGCGGCGCGCTGGAAAGCTCACGTGAGCGCCTGGGCGACTCCGGTGAGCGTATCGCCAAAACCACGCGCGAAGCCGCAGAGAAAGCGGAAGATTATGTGCGTGAGAATCCGTGGCACGGCGTTGGCGTTGGCGCAGCCGTGGGCGTGCTGATTGGCATTCTGATTTCGCGTCGTTGATATGAACGATTCTCAGCAAAGCCACGGCCCGGGCAAAGGGGTCTTTAACATCGGTCAGCGCGTGGTGACTACGCTGGTCAGTATGGTCGAGACGCGTGTCCGGCTGGCCGTTGTTGAGCTGGAAGAAGAGAAAGCCAATCTGATCCAGATGCTGATCATGATTGGCCTGACCATGCTGTTTACGGCATTTGGGCTGATGAGCCTGATGGTTCTGATCATCTGGGCAGTTGATGCACAATACCGGCTGATGGCAATCGGGGCGACCACAGGCGTACTGTTTGTGCTTGCGCTGATTTTTGGCTTGTGGACGCTGCGCAAATCGCGTCAGTCGACGCTGCTGCGCCATACCCGTAAAGAGCTTGATTCCGATCGTAAATTACTGGAGGAGGACCGCTCATGAGCAGTCGCCATGAACGCGAAGCCCGCATTCATGAACTCCTTAATACGGTTCAGCAGCAGCGTCTCGATTTGAGCGCAGCGGGACGTGACTGGCTGGAAAATACAGCCCGTTACGATCGCGGCTGGCTGACGCTGGTCAGCTGTCGTCGCTATTTGGCAATAGGCAGCAGCGCGCTGGCTATCTGGTCAGTGCGCAGCCCTAACCGGCTGCTGCGCATCGCTAAACGCGGCTTCGGCCTGTGGAGCACCTGGCGTATGATCAAGTCATCCATGCCTGGGCGCTAACCGCTCTATAAAAAACCGGACCAGCAGGTCCGGTTTTTTTTCGTCAGAATTCCTGAACAACTTCGACAGTTTATCTTGCTTACAACCCTTTCGCACCGCGATTATTATCTCTCTCCATCAGCCCGGTGAACGTTTATCTGCGTTGCAGCGGGAAATTAACGGACAGGTTTTCAACCTGCCACAAAATTACGCTGGAGTAGATGATGAAAAAATTCGAAGATGCAGGACTGTTAGCCGCGCGTGTACTGATGACTATTCTGTTTATTACGGCCGGCTGGGGCAAAATTACCGCTTATGCCGGCACCGAGCAGTATATGCAGGCAATGGGCGTGCCGGGCTTTATGCTGCCGCTGGTGATCCTGCTGGAACTGGGCGGCGGCCTGGCCATTCTGTTTGGTTTCCTGACGCGCTTTACCGCACTGTTTACCGCAGGCTTTACGCTGCTGACCGCGTTTCTGTTTCACAGCAACTTTGCAGAAGGCGTGAACCAGCTGATGTTTATGAAAAACCTCAGCATTGCCGGTGGTTTCCTGGTTCTGGGCCTGGTGGGACCGGGTGCCTGGAGTATTGACCGCCTGATCCGCCAGCGCATGGCACCGGCCGCCGCCCGTTAAGCGCGCAGGTCGCTTACAGCAGATATACTGAATACAGGGGCAGAGGATCATCCTCGCCCCTTTTTTCTATGGAGGGCATATGGGACAGCTGATTGAGGGTGTCTGGCACGACACCTGGTACGATACAACGTCAACCGGAGGCCGTTTCAAACGGTCAGAATCAGCGTGGCGTAACTGGATCACGCCCGATGGCAGCGCCGGCCCTGACGGTAAGCCTGGCTTTGCGGCAGAGCGCGATCGCTACCACCTGTACGTTTCACTTGCCTGCCCGTGGGCGCATCGCACGCTGCTGATGCGTAAGCTTAAAGGGCTGGAAGAGATGATATCGGTTTCTGTGGTTCATCCGCTGATGCTGGAAAATGGCTGGACGTTTGATGACAGCTTCCCGGATGCCACCGGCGACACGCTGTATCAGCATGAGTTTCTCTACCAGCTCTATCTTCATGCCGACCCGCACTACAGCGGTCGTGTTACCGTGCCGGTGCTGTGGGATAAGCAGCAGCATACCATTGTCAGCAATGAGTCAGCCGACATTATCCGCATGCTTAACAGCGCATTTGATGCACAGGGCGCGCGGGCCGGTGACTACTATCCTGCCGATCTGCGCGATAAGATCGACGAACTCAACGGCTGGATCTACGATACGGTCAATAATGGCGTCTATAAGAGCGGTTTTGCTACCTCTCAGGCCGCTTACGATGAAGCCGTTACCGCTCTGTTTCATTCGCTGGCGCGGCTGGAGCAGATTCTGGGACAGCATCGCTATCTGACCGGCGATCGCCTGACTGAAGCCGATTTGCGCCTGTGGACAACCCTGGTGCGCTTTGATCCGGTTTACGTCACGCACTTCAAGTGCGACAGACACCGTATAAGTGACTATCGCAATCTGAATGGCTTTCTGCGCGATATTTACCAGATGCCCGGTATTGCAGAGACGGTGAACCTGCCGCAGATCCGTCATCACTATTACTGCAGCCATAAAACCATTAACCCAAACGGCGTGATTTCACTCGGTCCGGCATTTGACTGGGATGAACCGCACGGCCGCGGTTAATCGCGTGCAAAACGGGCGCCATTAATGGCGCCCCTACAATTAACCGTAGGGGACGCATTCATGCGTCCCTGGCTGAATTCATGCGCCCCTGGCCGCATACAACCTCGAACCGATTACCCGTATGCGAAACGGGCGCCATTAATGGCGCCTCTGTAATTAACCGTAGGGGGTGCTTTTATGCATCCCTGGCTGAATTCATGCGCCCCTGGCCGCAGAGAGCAACGCAGATACCTGCACTCGCGGCTCAGAAAACAAAAAGCCCCGCCGAAGCGGGGCTTTTCATTTGAAAGGTCGAAACTGACCGATAAGCCGGGTTCTGTCGTGGACAGTCATTCATCTAGGCCAGCAATCGCTCACTGGCTCAAGCAGCCTACCCGGGTTCAGTACGGGCCGTACCATGTGAACCCCTATTTGGCCTTGCTCCGGGTGGAGTTTACCGTGCCACGGACTGTTGCCAGCCGCGCGGTGCGCTCTTACCGCACCCTTTCACCCTTACCTGATCCCGTTTCCGGGCCATCGGCGGTTTGCTCTCTGTTGCACTGGTCGTAGGCTTGCGCCCCCCAGGCGTTACCTGGCACCCTGCCCTGTGGAGCCCGGACTTTCCTCCCCTCTGCCTGTCTCCCCCGAAAGGGACGACGACAAAGCGGCGACTGTCTGGTCAGCTTCGGCGCAGGATAATAGGCGATCTGGACGCATTTGTCACTCCTCTTGCTGCGCCAGCGCATATTTATACAGCGCATTTTTTTTCACGCCGTGAATTTCAGCGGTCAGCGCGGCAGCTTTCTTCAGCGGCAGCTCTGCCTGCAGCAGCGCCAGCGTCCGTAGCGCCTCAGCTGGCAGCGCCTCCTCGTCAGCCTTATGCCCCTCGACAATCAGCACCATCTCGCCCTTGCGCCGGTTCTCATCCTCCCGCACCCAGGCGAGCAGCTCTCCCACCGGCGCGCCATACAGTGACTCCCAGGTTTTAGTCAGCTCGCGCGCCAGCACCACATAGCGCGCCGCGCCCCATACCGTTTCCATATCCTGCAGCGTATCCAGCAGGCGATGCGTTGACTCATAAAACACCAGCGTACGCGGCTCTTCACTCAGCGCACGCAGTGCATCACAGCGTCCTTTGCTTTTCGCAGGCAGGAATCCTTCATAACAGAAGCGATCGGAGGGTAATCCCGCCGCGCTTAATGCGGCAATGGCCGCACAGGCGCCGGGCAGCGGCACAACGCGTACGCCCGCTTCGCGGCAGCGACGCACCAGATGATAGCCAGGATCGTTGATCAGCGGCGTGCCGGCATCGGAAACCAGAGCTATACTCTGCCCCGCCTGCAGCTTCGCCAGCAGCACGTCAGCTTTCTGCTGTTCGTTATGATCGTGAAGTGCGAACAGCCGCGCATTGATGGCGAAATGTTGTAGCAACAGCCCGGTATGACGTGTATCTTCCGCTGCAACGAGATCGACGCCCGCCAGCACCGTCAGCGCACGCTGTGTGATATCACCCAGGTTACCGATCGGGGTAGGAACGATATAGAGCGTACTGGCAGAAATCTCTGCCCGATCGAGTTGTTTCATTGTCTCATCCGAATTGCCGATTTAATATTGAGCATCAAGAAAAAAACATCACTGGATACAGTATGCTTCCTTCAAAAGTCGTACGTCGTAAAGCAGGACGCTTTGTACCTGTTCTTCTCGCCGGGCTGATTCTGGCCGCCTGTAGCGGCCAGGGTCCGCAGCAAACCTCTAACGTCAATATTCAGGGCCCCGCAACCGGACGCTCTGACTATTATCTGCAGCAGGCACAGCAAAGCAGCGATGATAGCAAGACCGACTGGCAATTACTTGCCATCCGTGCCCTGTTGAAGGAAGGAAAGTATCCTCAGGCACAGACACAGCTTGGCCAGCTGCCGCAGCAGCTCTCTGATGTACAGCAGCAGGAGCTGCAGCTGCTGCGCGCACAGCTGCAGATTGCGCAGCAAAATTACAGTGGTGCTCAGCAGCAGCTAAGCCCGGTCAAAGTGGCCGATCTCTCTTCCGATCAGCAGGTACGCTACTACGCGCTGCAGATTGCAGCGGCACAGAACCGGCCATCGCTGGCGCTGCTGCGCGCCTATATTGCGCAGGAGCCGCTCTTAAAGGGCGATGAACATCAGAGCAATATCGACGCAACCTGGCAGGCGCTGACCCAGCTGACGCAGGATCAGCTTAACAGCGTTGTTATCAATGCCGATGAAAATACGCTGCAGGGCTGGCTCGATCTGCTCAATACCTGGCATGCCAGCAGCCAGGATCCGCAGATGCTGAAAACGGCCATCAGCGACTGGCAGACCCGCTACCCGCAAAATCCGGCGGCAAAAACGCTGCCAACGCAGCTCAGCCAGGTTAAAAACTTCAGTCAGGCTTCCACCAGTACCATCGCCCTGCTGCTGCCGCTGAACGGTCAGGCGCAGGTATTTGCGGGCGCAATTCAGAAAGGCTTCAACGATGCCAGAAATGGTGTGCTGAACGCTGCCCCCGCGCAGAGCAGCACGCCGGAAAACGCCACTGCCCAGCCTGCGCCTGAAGCGACAACGGATACCGGGACGGCCAATAGCGTGGTCAGTCCGGCGGCCGCCAGCATGCCGCCGCAGGAGAGTGTGCAGCAGCAGCCTGCCGCACCGGCTTCACAGCCGGCAGCCAGCAGCGCACAGATTAAAGTGTACGATACCAGCAGCCAGCCGATCGCGCAGGTGATGCAGCAGGCGCAGCAGGATGGCGCCACGCTGGTGGTTGGCCCGCTGCTGAAAAATCATGTGGAAGAGGTGGCAAACAGCCAGACGCCGCTCAACGTCCTGGCGTTAAACGAGCCGGAACAGATCCAGAACCATCCGAATATCTGCTATTTTGCGCTTTCTCCTGAAGACGAAGCGCGCGATGCAGCGCACCATATCTATGAACAGGGCAAGCGCCAGCCGCTGCTGCTGCTGCCGCGCAGCAGCTATGGCGACCGGGTCGGAAAAGCGTTTGCAGAAGAGTGGCAGCAGCTGGGCGGCGCAACGGTACTGCAGCAGCGCTTTGGCGGCGTAGCGGAACTTAAACAGGGCATTAACAGCGGAGCCGGTATCGCGCTGAGCGGTACGCCGCTGACGGTACAAATGGAGCAGCCGCAAAGCGTTGCCGTCGCAGGTCTGACGATTCCGGCGCCGCAGAGCACCACGCCGGCACCGGCAGCTGAAAGCAGTGGCGGCAGCGTGGACGCAGTGTATATCGTTGCCAGCCAGAATGAACTGCAGCTGATCAAACCGATGATCGCTATGCGTACCAGCAGCCGCAACAGCACGGCGCTTTATGCCAGCTCACGCAGCGCGCAGGCCGGTGCGGGTCCCGATTTCCGCCTGGAGATGGAAGGCCTGCAGTATAGCGATATTCCGCTGCTCTCCGGCGCAAATCCCGGCCTGATGCAGCAGGCAGCGAAAGCGTTCAACAATGACTATTCGCTGGTGCGCCTCTATGCCATGGGCATCGATGCCTGGACGCTGGCAACGCAGTTTAACCAGATGCGGCAGGTATCGGGTTTTGCCATTGATGGCAATACCGGTAAGCTGAGCGCCGACACGGATTGTGTCATTAACAGGAAGCTGGCATGGAACCAGTATCGTCAGGGACAGGTCGTTCCGGTACAGTAAACCGCCAGCGTCTCGGCGCGGAGCATGAGCAGCAGGCGCGTCACTATCTGGAGCGCGCCGGGCTGAAGTGGGTCGCCAGTAACGTCCGCTTTCGCGGAGGCGAACTTGACCTGATTATGCGCGATGCCGACTGCTGGGTATTTGTGGAAGTGCGCTACCGGCGCGATGCGCGCTATGGCGGAGCAGCCGCCAGCGTAACGCGCCAGAAACAACAGAAGCTGCTGCGGGCAGCAGCGCTCTGGCTGCTGACGCGCGGCGGCAGTTTTGAGACGGTAAATTGCCGTTTTGACATCATTGCCATTACCGGGCGCGAACTGACGTGGCTGCCCGCTGCTTTTAATGCCGATGAATAGAACCAGGTGGTCTTGTGCAGGACAGAATTAAAGCATGTTTTACTGAAAGCATTCAGACGCAGATTGCCGCAGCCGAAGCGCTGCCGGATGCCATTTCCCGCGCCGCGATGACGCTGGTGCAGTCGCTGCTGAATGGCCATAAAATTCTCAGCTGTGGCAACGGTGCGTCTGCGGCCAATGCGCAGCACTTTGCGGCCAGCATGATTAACCGGTTTGAAACCGAACGTCCCAGCCTGCCAGCCCTGGCGCTAAGCGCGGATAACGTTATGCTCACCGCGATCGGTAACGATCGTCTGCATGATGAAATCTATGCCAAGCAGGTACGGGCGCTGGGTCAGGCGGGTGATGTCCTGCTGGCGATCTCAACCCGGGGTAATACCCGCGACATCGTTAAAGCAGTGGAAGCTGCAGTGACGCGCGATATGACCATCGTTGCGCTCACCGGGCATGATGGCGGCGAACTGGCTGGCCTGCTCGGCCCACACGATGTGGAAATCCGCATTCCCTCTCATCACAGTGCGCGCATTCAGGAGATGCATATGCTGACGCTGAACTGCCTGTGCGACTTGATCGATAACACCCTCTTTCCCCACCAGGAATGACTGAAGGAGCTCACATGAAAGCATTGAACGCTATCGCCCTGCTGTTAACCGCTATGCTGCTGCAGGGCTGCGTGGCCGTAGTTGCCGGCGGCGCCGCCGTTGCCACTAAAACCGCCACCGACCCCCGCACCGTGGGTACACAGGTTGATGACGGCACGCTGGAGCTGCGCGTTTCTAATGCGCTGGCGAAAGACGAACAGATTAAAAATCAGGCGCGGGTCATTGTGACCGCTTATCAGGGCAAAGTGCTGCTGACCGGTCAGGCGCCGTCTGCCGATCTCGCCAGCCGTGCCAAACAGATCGCCATGGGCGTCGACGGGGCAACAGAAGTCTACAATGAGATCCGCACCGGAGAGAAGGTCAGCCTCGGCACCTCTTCTTCCGATACCTGGATCACCACCAAGATCCGCTCGCAGCTGCTGGGCAGCGATCAGGTCAAATCGTCTAACGTTAAAGTCACGACAGAAAACGGGGAAGTGTTCCTGCTGGGGCTGGTGACGCAGGAAGAAGCCACGGCGGCGGCAGATATCGCCAGCCGGGTCAGCGGCGTGAAGCACGTAACAACGGCCTTTACCATTCTGAAGTAATCTGCACCTTTTCTTTCAGGGCGGCGCTGGCCGCCCTTTTTTATGCCGGTAAATCAATGACCAGCGCACGCAGCGGCGTCTCTGCCTGCAGGATAAGCTGCTGCTCATCACGGATAAACGCGCCATCGCCGCACTGCAGCCGCTGCTGATTCGCGCTGCTGCTGCGCACATCCAGCGTACCGTGAATCGACTGCAGGTACGCGCGCGCACCGCGCAGCTGCACACGCTGCTGCTCTCCCGGCGCTAACGTCACCTGATATACCCTGGCATCCTGCCGCAGTTGCAGACTCTGCTCTGCGCCATCTGGCGAAGCCAGCAGCAGCGGCGACCGGCCGTTCAGCGTCATCTGCTGCTGCAGCGGATTTTCCCGTTCCGGACAGGCGCTCAGCCAGAGCTGCAGGCGCGTCAGCGGCTGATCTTTGCTGATGTTTATCTCGCTGTAGCTTACGCCCTGTCGCGTTGACAGCAGCATCGCCTCACCTGCCCTTACGGTCAGGCGCTGTCCTTCACTGTCGCGATACTCCGCCTCGCCCTGCAGCACCAGATTTAACACATCAACCTGCGGATAGGTACGGGGCTGAAAAGCGGCACCCGGCGCCAGCACCTCCTGATTCAGCACGCGCAGCGCGGCGTATCCCATAAGTTCAGGATCGAAATAGTGGCCAAAAGAGAAGCTATAGCGCGCCTGCAACCAGCCAAAATCAGCCTGGCCACATGCGGACGCGCAGCGGGTTGTCATCATGCTATACCTCCGGTGCACTGCAGGAAACGCTCACTACAGGCTCAATCGGTTTATGGTAAAAGGCTGGACGGCGGAATGTTAGCCAGTTAATCTGCCCGGCATATTCAAATTTACTGACAGAGAATCAGTATGGCTAAAGAGCGTGCATTAACGTTAGAAGCGTTACGGGTGATGGATGCGATTGACCGGCGCGGCAGCTTTGCCGCCGCGGCAGATGAGCTGGGACGCGTCCCCTCTGCGCTGAGCTATACCATGCAGAAGCTGGAAGAGGAGCTGGATGTGGTGCTGTTTGATCGCTCCGGCCATCGCACCAAATTCACTAACGTTGGCCGGATGCTGCTGGAGCGCGGTCGCGTGCTGCTGGAGGCTGCAGATAAGCTGACCACCGACGCAGAAGCGCTGGCGCGCGGCTGGGAAACGCATCTCACTATCGTAGCGGAAGCGCTGATCCCCACTGACCTGCTGTTTCCGCTGGTCAGCAAGCTGTCAGAAAAAGCCAATACGCAGATATCTCTGATCACGGAAGTGCTGGCGGGCGCGTGGGAGCGGCTGGAGCAGGGCCGGGCAGATATCGTGATTGCGCCTGACCTGCATTTCCGCGCCTCCAGCGAGATCAACACCCGCAAGCTCTACACCATTATGAGCGTCTATGTCGCCAGTCCGGACCACCCTATTCATCAGGAGGCAGAGCCGCTTTCGGAAGTCACGCGCGTGAAATATCGCGGTATTGCCGTCGCTGATACGGCGCGTGAACGTCCGGTGCTGACGGTTCAGCTGCTGGATAAGCAGCAGCGTCTTACGGTCAGCAGCATGGATGATAAACGGCGGGCCCTGCTGGCGGGGCTTGGCGTCGCCACCATGCCTTATCCGATGGTGGAAAAAGATATTGCCGAGGGCCGGCTGCGCGTGGTCAGCGCTGAGTATACGCGCGAAGTGGATATCATTATGGCCTGGCGTCGCGACAGCATGGGTGAAGCCAAAGCCTGGTGCCTGCGCGAAATTCCAAAGCTGCTGGCAAAGCGCAATCAGATCTAGTCAGGGACGGCTCAGGCACTCTATCGCCACCGTTTTAAAATGGTCAAAGTCACGACACTCCCGCAGGCGCGGCATGGCGCGTTCACGCAAAAACGTGACAAACAGATCGTACAGCGCCATCGCCTCTTCATATTCACGCTTGCTGATGGCGAGCAGAAAGATCACAAAGGCGGTCTCATCACCCCAGCTGACGCCATGCGGCGCAATCACGGTATAGACCGCGGTTTTCTGTGCCAGCAGGCCGAGCGCATGCGGCAACGCAATGCCGTCTCCCAGCAGAGTACTGACAATCGCTTCACGCTCGACCACGGACGGATAAAAGTCCGCTGCAACGAATCCCTGCCCCTGCAGACGATCGCACAGCCGCTGAAAGAGCGCCTGCTGCGTCAGGGGCTGATCCAGCACCATAAAATGCTGCGCGGAAAAATATTTTTCCAGCATCCACGGCCGGGTGCGATCCACCAGAACCAGTTTGCCAAGCTGCTCCAGCTGAAACCCGGTCGGAAAGGGTGACATCACCACCACCGGCCGGTTCTTTTCATTCAGCCGCACCGTAGAAATAACAAAATCTTCTTCTATCCGCTCGCGCAGCGCGTAGTCACGCTGCGTCAGCCGGGCAGCAACCACCAGCTGCGGATATTTGCGCAGCAGCAGCGCCTCAATCATCCGCAGCGTTGAGGTTCCGCTGTCGCACACCAGCAGCACGCGCGGGTGGCGCTGATAGCCAACGTTATAGTGCCGCTCCAGCCCCACGCCAATATGCAGCACCAGAAAGCCAATCTCATTTTCGCTCAGCGTATAAGGGGTATATTTGCTCCAGCTGCTGACGGCAGCCAGCGTGACATCCCACGCCAGCGGATAGTGCTGTTTGATGTTGCTCAGCAGCGGGTTAGGAATATGGATCTGATAGCGCACCCGGGTGATCATCGATTTGATATGGGTAAGCAGATCGGCACGCAGCTGCTCATCGTGCTGCAGCTGATAAGCATAATGGGTATTGATGTAACTCAGCAGCCAGCTCACCAGTGCGTCAGCATCATCTGCATTGATGGTGCTCGGCTCCAGCGCCTGGATCTGGCGCGCGGCGATGTTAACGCGCAGCCAGTTCTCCTCTGCCCGTGATAAAGCTTTGCCGGTGAGTGGTTGCAGCTGATGCACCAGCGCGTGCGCCGCCTCACGCACCTCTTCGCCCACCTCTTCTGCGCCCGGATCGCTGAGCGGAAAACCTTCGCTGATGCGGCGCACCGCTACCGCGCAGTAGATCAGCAGGTAGCGTTCTCCCTCATCGCTGAGACGGATAGCGTAACGGCTGAGGCAGTGCTGCAGCAGCGGTTGCAGCTGCGCCAGCATATCGCTGCGCAGCACTTCAATGCTCAGCAGCGGGCTGTCGGGCGTCTCCTGATCAATCTGCCACAGCAGGTCGGTAAGGCAGGTGCGGATGGCCGTCTCGCTGCCAAACAATTTCATGCCGTAGCGGGGTTTGGTTTCGATATGCAGATGATAGCGCCCCAGCCACTCCCGCACCTCCGCCATATCTCCCTGCAGCGTGGCGCGACTGACAAACCACTCTTCCGAGAGATCTTCCAGCCGCAGCGACCAGGCCGCGGTGAGAAACCGGCTGAGCAGATAGCGTACCCGCTCCTGTGAGGTGCGCGGCACCCGCAGCGGCGCGCTGCTTTGCTGCTGCAGCGAGTCAAAGCGTGCCGCGTCGCCGACCTGCAGCTGATAGCCGGCGCCGCGTGCCAGCACAAACTGTGCGCCGTGTTGCTCCAGCAGCGCGTTCAGCGCCGCAATATCGGTGCGCACCGTGCGCGTAGAGACCGAGAAACGCCGCGCCAGCTCATCCTGCGGCAGCGTTTCATGCTGCAGCGCAGCAAACAGCTGCGCCAGACGCTGATTAGGAAATCTCACAAAGCCTCACCCGTGACGAAGTTATTGCAGCAGTGCCTTGCACGTTGCCAGAAGCTGACGCACATCGTCAATGCGCGTCTCGCCGCTCGCGCTGTCGATAATTGAACTGTAGACGTGCGGGATCACTTTGCTGACGCCAGCCTCCAGCGCAATCTGCACGATTTCTGCAAAATTATGCAGATCGATACCGCCGGTGGGCTCCAGCCAGAAATCGCGCCGGGCGCACGCCTCTGCCACCGCGCGATACTCCGCCACCGCGCTCAGACCGCCCATCGGAAAATATTTTACCGAGCTGCCGCCCATGTCCTGCAGCATGGCGATGGCACTGTCAATCGGTACGATCGCTTCCGCCGCCAGTGAGCTCAGCGGGCCGGTGGAGATCTTCACCTTGCCTGGCGTTCCGCTGGGGGAGACCAGACCATTTACCACCGTCTGCGACTGTCCCAGCCGCGCGCGGCTGGTGGCTACCCCGGTAAACACCTGATTCACGTGCTGCGGCTGCAGCACCGCCGCCAGCTCGCTCACCATAGCAGACTGACGCGGATCGCCGGCCCCCAGGCCGATCGAAAGCGCATTATCGATCAGCGCAGCGTAGTCACGCATGTCAGCCAGCGCCGCGTCGTGGCTGGCGTAATTTTTGGACAGTACGCCAACCAGCACATGCCCCTCCGCCGCCTGCCAGATGTCGCGTGCGTTCTGCTTTGAGCCCGCCAGCACGTTGAGACAGAGACGATCCTGATAAAAATCGGGGGTCAGCTTCATGCGTTGTTCCTTTCTGCCAGCAGCGCGTCGATACGGCTAAAGATAATCTGCAGCTGCGCCGCCGTGACGCTGCGCACGTCTGCTTCGATAATGCTTTCGTTCGCCTTATAGCCGCGAAAATAGATAGCGATGTCACCACTTTTCAGCGCCTGGACCAGATCGCCGGCTGACCAGCCGGTCAGCGCTTCATCGAAATGAATTTCTGTACGCGCGATGTCGCGCCCGGCGCTGTCCCACACCACCCGCGCGGTGACGCCTGGCAGCTGGTTAAGCTGGTCAATAAAGGGCGTCATGTGCTGAACCATCTCGCTGCCGCTCGTCTTTGGCTGCGACAGGTAGCGCTCAATAGCCTGCGTCAGACCCAGAATTCCCTCTTTGCCCACTTTCATCGCGCGTCCGATGCCGTTGCTCTGCCGTTTTACCCATTCGACACAGCGGCTGCGCCCTACCACCAGACCGCTGGATGGCCCCTCTATCGCCTTGGCACCGCTGTAGATCACCAGGTCGGCCCCCATCTGGTAGTAGGCGCGCAGATCCTCTTCTGCGGCCGCATCCACAATCAGCGGGATGCCGTGCTGTTGCGCGACTTCTGCCGCCTGCGCCACGCTGAGATGGCTTTTTTGCACGCAGTGGTGCGATTTTACGTAAAGCAGCGCTGCCGTAGCCGGAGTGATCGCCGCCGCCAGCTGCGCGGCAGAACACTCGTTGCTGTAACCCGCTTCCACCAGCCGGCCGCCGCCCAGCGCCACCATAGTGCCGACCGGCGCGCCGTAGTTCACGTTATGCCCTTTAGGCACAACGATCTCATGCGGGACCGTGAGCGGTGCCGCATGCAGGTTATCCAGCAGCCAGGCGTTATCTTTCACAATGACCCCGGCCACACACTGAGCAATTCCCGCTGAGGCGCAGGAGACCACGACGGCGCTCTCTGCCTGCAGCAATCCGGCAATATAGTCCCCGGTGTGATTCACCAGATCTTTCATCTCAAAATAGTGGTTCAGGCCATAGCTGACGCTGTCCACTACCTCAGGCGCCGGTGTCGAGACGCCCAGAATAGTCATGCGGCCTGACGCGTTGATGACCTGTTTCAGGCGATATTTTTCATACACTGAAGACATGATGACGCTTTCCCTCTTCGGTCAGATGCCACTGGCCTGCCACTGTTACAGCCACCGGCAAAAAATGGTGCTCTCCCGCCACCTGCTCACCTTCGGCATCGGTAAACGGACGGGACTCCTGATTCACGCTGAAAATAGTCAGATCGGCATCGCTGCCCGGCGTCAGTGCGCCTTTACCGCTGAGGCGCAGCGCCGCCGCAGCCTGAGTCGTCACGCAGGCGATCACCTGCGGCAGCGTCATGCCCAGCGCAAGGAATTTAGACATCACGTGCGCGAGGCTGTGTACCGGCCCGTGCAGGCGATTGCGGCAGTAGATATCCGAGCTGATGGTATCGGGCAGAATGCCGCGGGCGATCACCTGTCGCGCAACCGCGAAGCTGAAGCTGGCGCTGCCGTGCCCGATGTCGAGCGTTACACCGCGCGCCAGCGCCTGACTGACCGCCGCCTTGAGTTCGCCCTGCGCGGAGAGGATGCGGTTCGGTTTGCCGTTAAAGCAGTGCGTGATGATATCGCCGGCGGTCAGCAGCTCAGCGATCTCCTCCAGCACCGGCGGATCGTTGCCGATGTGTACCATAAGCGGCAGATCGCCGGCAGCGTGCTGGATCGCTTTAGCGCGGATCAGCGGTGCAATGCCGTTCTCCCCGACCACGCTGCTGCTCATGCGCGCTTTCAGACCGACAATAAACCCGGGATGGCGCGTGACCGCCTGCACCACCGCCGCTTCATCAATCTGTTGCATGTCCGCCAGTTCGTTCTGGGTAACTATTCCGGTGCGGGCAACGTTGATCAGCGCCCTGACGTCAGTGGTGGCGTGGCGCGTCAGCTGCCGGAAGTCATCAATCTGGTCGGCCCCGGTGCTGCCGGCATCCACCACGGTGGTCACACCCTGTGCCACGCCGACAGCGTCCGCTTCATCGTGGTAGACAGGCGATTTTGCATAGCAGTGCACGTGGCTGTCTATCCAGCCTGCGCTGACATACCAGCGCCCGGCCAGATCGCGCTCCTGCTGCGCAGTGCCCTCCACTTTGCCAACCGCGGCGATTTTGCCGTCCTGAAGGGCGATATCGACCAGCTGCTCATCGCACAGTCGTGCGCGGCGCAGAATCAGATCAAACATGGTTACTCCTTACTGCGTGTGTTGCCCGGGGCGCATAAATGCGTGCCCTGCAGAACAATTCGTTTGTGTCCAGGGGCGCATGAATGCGCCTCATGCGGAACAATTCGTTTGCGGCCAGGGGCGCATGAATGCGCCTCATGCGGAACAATTCGTTTGCGGCCAGGGGCGCATGAATGCGCCCCCTACAGCCTTACCGTAGGGGCGCCATTCATGGCGCCCGCCCTGTTACAGCGAAATCGGGAACATTGCGCCCAGTATCATGGCGCCAAGGATCGCGCCGCCGGTAATCGGTTTGTTCCACAGATAGAACAGCAGAGCACCCGCCAGCGAACCCAGGCCAATCGGAATAGAAGCGGCCATCGCTGACAGGATAATCAGCGGACCAAGAAAGCGCCCGGAGGCGTTGCCTGCGCCCATCATGACATCGGCGCCGTAGGTGGAGTCGCTCTGGTTGATGGTGAATTTACGCGCCAGAATAATGACGTAACCAATCGCCACCCCAATCACCAGACCCGTTACCAGCGAAGCCGCAAAGTTCGCCACTGGAAACACAATACCGGCACCCAGCAGCAGCGCCGGTACACCCAGCCCGACGCCGGTCTGGATCGCCCCGCCGATGTCCAGAATACCCACCAGCGAGCCTTCAATGATGCGGGCAAACAGAAAGCTGGCACCAAACGCGGCGACCGCACCATACACGCCGGTTTCCATGCCGGCCCGCAGCATCGAGACAAATGCCACTTCGTTAAAGGCGCCGATACCGTAGAGGTAGTACATATGCGTACCGGCAAATACGCCGGATGAGAGCAGACCAACAAAAATCGGGAAGGACCAGTCGGCATACCAGAAGCCGCGGTTTTCATGTTCGTTCATGGATGGCTCCTTATTTGCCGCTCAGGCTGTTGTGGATCATGTCAAGCCAGCCTGGAACGCCGAGCTGGAACGATTGCAGCAGTTTCATATCAAACCCGCGGAAGAAACCGCTCAGCACAAACAGCAGTACAATGGCCGCCATCATGACTTTCGTCACCCGGTTCCAGCCGCTCTCCTCTACCCCTTTCCCGATCAGGATCCCCAGCACCAGCCCCGGCACGGCGTTACCCATAATCAGCTGCGCCAGGCCGCCAAAGATCGTGGCCCAGAAGCCCGACTTCCTGCCGGCATCAATGGCTGCCAGCCAGAAAATCACCGGCATGACGGTGTTAACCAGCAGGTTAGCTGCCGGTACCAGCACTTTAACTGCCGTCACCTGCAATGCAGCCGGTACGGCTGAGGCGGTGCTGTTCAGAAAGGCCACGACGATCATGCCGATGATGCCGCAGGCTATCGCCATGCGTTTCGGGTTATGCAGCGTCTCTGCTACGTTGCGGTTTTTTACCATCAGCGCCGCAGCGCCCCAGTTCGGCAGAATGCGGTGATCCACATCCTGCGTGAAGGAGCCAGCGGCCACCGAAGAAGCCCAGGCGTTGAAAAAGAAGCCGAGACCAAAAGAGAAGTGGGAAGCGGGATCGCCTTCGCACGAGTTAAGCTCGCCCAGGGTACGAAACGCGCCCATGCCCTGCGTGACCGGCGCGTGGAACATGCGCGCCGCGCCGGCTCCCACGCCGACGCCGACCAGCCCGCCGATAATTAACGACTTAAACAAAATGATGAGAAACATAGTGTTGTACCCTTTATTGTCATTGTTGCACCGGGCCAGCCTGCTTCCCTGGCGGGATAACGCTCAGACCCGTGCGGTCAGGGTGTCGCCGTAAATGTCACGCTGTCCATATCGATAACGGTGACGCTGACGCTGATTTCCAGTTCAACGCTGTAGTGATGCCGTTCGCGCGCCAGGAAAAAAAACAGAAATTTTTCCCGCCGGGTGCGCACCCTGGCATGCAGCACCCGCACATCCAGCGGCTCAATGCGCAGCAGCAGTTTCTGGCTGTTGCGCAATACCTGCTGCTGCACGCTGCTGAGCGCATCGGCAAAGGCTTTTGCTTTGGTATCGCCTTTTCCCTGCACGATAACCTGCGTCTCATAGTGCTGTTTCATACGTCAGCTGCCGTGCTTCTTGTTCCAGGCCTGTACCAGCCGTTCGCCCAGCTCCTCTTTGTCCATAAAACCAAAGCCCAGCACGGTCGCCCCTTCATTGATTGCCGTTACGCCCTCATCCACCGAGCGCATACCATGTTTTGCCCGGTAGCCATATTTGTTCTGCGCGGTAATGGCACCGGCGCCACCGCTGCCGCAGAAAGAGATGCCGAAGTCAGCGTTTTCCGCTTTCATCACATCACCCAGCTTCATATCGGCTGCCACGCCCGGCACCACCACCGCACGTCCGCCCGCTTTTTCAATTCCGGCAGCCACTTTCTGACCTTTACCCAGACGATCGCCAATCACTACTGTCACCATGTTCACTTCCTCTCTGTTTATGCGTCGTTACTTTTCGCGACTTCAATATGCACCGACAGCAGCCAGGCCTCTTCCACCGGCAGGTTGCCGAACAGATCGACAATCTGTTGCGCCAGCTGCAGGCTGTCAGGCGGAATATCATCAAACAGCTCCGCTTCTACCTCCGGCAGCGCCTCGCCGCTTAGCGAACGGCTGGCCATCGCCTGAACGTGCGAATTCAGCATCTGCTGCTGCACCGGTGTGGGACTAATCTGGTGCGCGGTATAGAGGATCGCGATTTGACCTAATATGCGATCCGCCAGCGCCTGAACGGTTTCCGCGTTCAGCGGGACAGCATCACTCCTCACCCTTCTACTCCTGTTTACGGCAGATAATTCGCGTTGAAAAACAAACTACGCGTTCCGCCCGGCCGTGTGGAGACGCACTTTTTCCACCCTGAAGCGGAAATGCGGCAACGCGCGGTGCGTGAGATCGCAGACAGCACATATCGCGCATGTCAGCGAGCGGCGTGCATCAGGCGTGAGGAAAAAGCGGCTGTTTACGGAGAAATGTGTACGTGAAAGGCAGCGAAGCGGGCCAGCACAGGGTCTGGCCCGGCGTATTAGCGGAATTTCTTATGGTTGGCGTTGCGGATCTCTTCCAGTTTTTTCGCTTCGGCTTTTGCCTCATCCAGCTTGCTGGCCTGAGCGAGCTTGTCGATCACATCAATCTGCGCAATCAGTGTGTCGAGACCGGCATGATAATCTTTGATCTGTGCACTGTCCGCTGGCTGCCCTTCCAGCTTATCTGGCGTGGACTTTTTGGCATCCTGTGCAGCCTGGCGCATTTTCCCGAGCGCAGTATGCATCTCCTGCGCATCATCCGTTTTCTTCACTACGCTCAGGTTCTCTTTCAGCGTATCCATATCCTGCTCAAGATCGGCCGCCAGCACGCTGGCAGAGGAGAACAGTAACGACAGAGACAACATTGCAATCAAATGCTTACGCATGATGTGTTCCTTTTAATTATTCTCAGGCAAAAAAAAAGCAGCCTTGCCGGCTGCTTTCTGGAAGCGATGTCGTTATTGTCCGGCGATTTTCATCTCCGGTAGCAGCACCGATCCGCATTGTATATTGCTGCGGGTTTCAATGTCGTTACCGACCGTAACCATATTGCGCCACATCTCTTTAAGGTTTCCTGCAATTGTGACTTCGCTCACAGGATACTGAATTTCGCCGTTTTCAACCCAGAAGCCCGCCGCGCCGCGCGAGTAGTCGCCGGTCATGGCGCTGACGCTCTGCCCCATCAGTTCAGTCACAATCAGGCCGCGTCCCATCTGTTTGACGAGGTCATCAAAGCTGTGGCCCTGACCGGCGATACGCCAGTTATGGATGCCGCCCGCGTGACCGGTGCTCTGCAGGCCAAGCTTGCGCGCTGAATAGCTGGTCAGCAGCCAGTTCTGCAGCACACCCTCTTTGACAATATCGCGCGCTTCGGTGCGCACGCCTTCACTGTCAAACGGCGTTGAGGCGAGCCCTTTCAGCAGATGCGGCTGCTCCTGAATCGTCAGCCAGGATGGCAAAATTTGCTGACCCAGCGAGTCGAGCAGAAACGTAGATTTGCGGTAGACGCTGCTGCCGCTGATCATGCCTACCAGGTGACCAAACAAGCCGGTGGCGACCTCAGGTGCAAACAGCACCGGCGCTTTCATGGTCGGCAGCTTGCGTGGTGCAAGGCGAGCCAGTACGCGGCGGGCGCACTCGTTACCGACCCACTCTGCGCTCTGCAGATCGTCTATCGAGCGGCCGATGGTGTAGGCGTAATCACGCTCCATATCGCCATCCTGCTCAGCAATCACACAGCTCGACAGCGAGTGGCGGCTGGAGCAGTAGCTTTGCAGCATACCGTGGCTGTTGCCAAACACTTTGATGCCAACGTGGCTGTTAAAGCTGCCACCTTCCGTATTGGTGATGCGCTTATCCGCCTGCAGCGACGCCTGTTCGGCACGCGCAGCCAGCTCAATGGCGCGATCGGCATCGATCTCCCACGGATGGTAGAGATCAAGATCGGGCGCATCAAACGCCAGCAGTTCACGCTCTGCCGGTGCAGCGTAAGGATCGGGTGAGGTGTAGCGCGCAATATCGATCGCTGCCTGCACGGTGCTTTTAATGGCATCAGGGCTGAGATCGGTCGATGAGGCGCTGCCTTTGCGGTTCTGATGATAGACGGTGATACCAAGCGCACCGTCGCTGTTGAATTCGACGTTTTCCACTTCGCCATAGCGCGTGCTGACGCCGATACCGGTGGTTTTTGTCACCGCCACTTCAGCACCATCGGTGTGAGCTTTAGCGAGTTCCAGCGCCTGGGCGACAGCCTGTTCCAGCGCTTTACGTTGTTCTGCAACCTGAGTAGATACGTTCATCGACCTGCCGTCTAATCTTAAGTATGAATCTGTTGAGTCTATCAGACTCAGAGAACAATTTCGCAGTCGCCCGATAAACTGGTAGGATTAGCCTCTTTTTTTAAGGAGCCAAGAGATGACCAGGCAGCCCGAAGACTGGCTCGATGATGTACCGGATAATCAGGAAGAAGAAGACGAAGAAATTATCTGGGTCAGCAAAAGTGAAATTAAACGTGACGCCGAAGAGTTAAAACGCCTCGGTGCCGAGCTGGTTGATCTGGGGAAAAACTCCCTGAATAAGATCCCGCTCGATGAGGATCTGCGCAATGCGATTGAGCTGGCGCAGCGTATTAAGAAAGAGGGTCGCCGTCGCCAGCTGCAGCTGATTGGTAAAATGCTGCGCCAGCGCGATGAAGATCCGATCCGTCAGGCGCTGGACAAGCTGAAAAACCGTCACAATCAGCAGGTGGCGCTGTTCCACAAGCTGGAGCATCTGCGCGATCGCCTGATTGATCAGGGCGACGACGCGATGACCGAGGTGATCACGCTCTATCCGCAGGCCGATCGGCAGCAGCTGCGTAGCATGATCCGCAACGCGCAGAAAGAGAAAGCGGCGAATAAAACGCCAAAAGCAGCCCGGCAGATCTTCCAGTATCTGCGCGAGCTGGCAGAAGCGTAAGAGGCGGCCTGCCGGCCGCACTCTCTCCGGAGGCGTCCTGCAGGACGCCACGGTCTTAGCGTCCCAGTCTCTCCAGCAGTTTTTGATGGATCCCGCCAAAACCACCGTTACTCATCACCAGAATTGAGTCGCCTGGCTGCGCCTCTTTCGCAATCATCTCCGTCAGCGTATCGACGTCCGCGCTCCACTGCGCAGGCGGAATACAGGCGTCTGCCACATCGGAGACCTGCCACGGAATATGATGCGGCTGCAACAGAAAGACCTTATCTGCCCGGCCCAGCGACGGTGCCAGATCGTTTTTACTGACGCCCATTTTCATGGTGTTAGAGCGAGGCTCCAGTACCGCGAGGATACGTGCCCTGCCGCCCACTTTACTGCGCAGCGCGGCCAGCGTGGCGTGTATGGCCGTGGGATGGTGAGCAAAATCGTCATAGACCTTGATGCCGTTGACCTCACCGCGCAGCTCCAGGCGGCGGCGCGCGTTGATAAAGCTGCTGAGCGCTTCGCCCGCATCCGCCGGTTTCACGCCCACATGGCGCGCGGCAGCAATCGCCATCAGGCCGTTATGCATGTTGTGTTCGCCGACCAGCCCCCAGTTCACCTCTGCCACCTTTTCCCCTTCCAGCCAGACTTCCCAGCGGGCAGCGTCCGGCGTCAGCTTTTTCGCCTGCCAGTGACCCTGTTCGCCTGTTGTCTCCTGCTCGCTCCAGCAGCCCATGGCCATGACCTGCTTCAGATTATGATCATGTTCCGGCAGCAGGATTTTGCCCTGGCCGGGTATGATGCGAATCAGGTGATGGAACTGCTTCTGGATAGCGCGCAGGTCGTCGAAAATGTCTGCATGATCAAACTCAAGGTTATTGAGGATCAGCGTACGCGGGCAGTAGTGTACAAACTTGGAGCGCTTGTCGAAGAAGGCGCTGTCATATTCATCCGCTTCAATGACAAAGAATGGACTTTTTCCTAATTTTGCCGATACGTCGAAGTTACCCGGCACCCCACCAATAATAAAGCCTGGCTCCAGGCCACACGCCTCAAGGATCCACGCTGCCATGCCGGCCGTAGTGGTTTTACCGTGCGTTCCGGCTACGGCCAGCACCCAGCGATCGCGCAGGACAAAATCGTGCAGCCACTGAGGGCCGGAGAGGTAGGGAATGTTACGCTCCAGCACCGCTTCAACACAGGGATTACCGCGCGTCATGGCATTACCGATGATCACCATATCTGGCACCGGGTCGAGCTGCGAAGCGTCATAACCCTCAGTTAATTCAATGCCTTGCTGCTCAAGCAGCGTACTCATCGGCGGGTAAACATTTGCGTCCGAGCCGGTTACCTGATGTCCCAGCGAACGCGCCAGCATAGCCAGGCCGCCCATAAAAGTGCCACAAATGCCGAGGATGTGAATGCGCATAAATAGATCCATTAACTGAAAGTCCGGCGCACAGTGTAACCCCGAGTCTGAAGGGAAGAAACGGATTAGGACTATGGTTTTTAAAGTTCAATCGGCTAAACTGCGTACGCATACGTTGGCAGTTTGTTACAGCTGCTGCCACTCCATCGTAGATTCAGGGAATGTGTTATGAAAACGTTAGGCGAATTCATCGTCGAGAAGCAACACGACTTTCCTCACGCCACAGGTGAACTGACGGCGCTGATTTCCTCCATCAAACTGGGCGCTAAAATCATTCACCGCGATATTAACAAAGCGGGTCTGGTCGATATTCTGGGTGCCAGCGGCGTGGAAAACGTGCAGGGCGAACAGCAGATGAAGCTGGACCTCTTCGCGAATGAAAAACTGAAAGCTGCCCTGAAAGCGCGTGGTGTGGTTGCCGGTATCGCCTCGGAAGAAGAGGATGAGTTTGTTATTTTTGAAGGCTCAGAAGATGGCAAATATGTGGTGCTGATGGATCCGCTGGATGGCTCATCCAACATCGACGTAAACGTTTCTGTCGGAACCATTTTCTCTATCTACCACCGCATCAGTGAACCCGGTACGCCGATCACGGAAGCGGACTTTATGCAGCCGGGGAATCAGCAGGTGGCCGCCGGTTATGTGGTATATGGTTCCTCAACCATGATGGTTTATACCACCGGCGTCGGCGTACACGCCTTTACCTATGATCCGTCGCTCGGCGTATTCTGCCTGAGTCATGAGCGCATGACCTACCCGGCAAAGGGTTACACCTATTCCATTAACGAAGGTAACTACATTCGCTTCCCGCAGGGCGTGAAGAAATACCTGAAGTTCTGCCAGGAAGAGGATATCGATACGCATCGTCCTTATACCTCGCGCTATATTGGTTCACTGGTGGCTGACTTCCACCGTAACCTGCTGAAAGGCGGGATTTACCTCTATCCAAGCACCGCCAGCCACCCTAACGGCAAGCTGCGCCTGCTGTATGAGTGCAACCCGATGGCGTTTCTCGCCGAACAGGCGGGCGGTAAAGCCAGCGACGGTAAAAACCGTATTCTTGACCTTCAGCCAGAGACGCTGCACCAGCGTTGCCCGTTCTTCTGTGGTAACGAAGCGATGGTTGATGATGTTGAGCGCTTTATCCGCGAATACCCGGATAACCACGGCGCCTGAGTCGCACTGATTAATAAAAAGACCCGCCGCTGAGCGGGTTTTTTTATTGTTTTCTTTTAGGCGGCTGTGATGCGGAACTGCGCCATTGAGGTCTGCAGCTGCTGCGACTGCGCTTCCAGCAGGCGGGTCGCGGCACCCGCCTGCTCCACCAGCGCCGCGTTCTGCTGCGCCGCTTCGTCCATCTGCGTCACCGCCATATTGACCTGCTCAATACCGCGGCTCTGCTCGTCAGACGCACCGGAGATCTCTTTCATCAGCGCCGTTACGCGTATCACTTCGCCAGCGATCTCATCCATGGTCGCCCCCGCGCGCGTCGCCATTTCACTGCCCTCTTTAACCCGCGTCTGCGACTCGCTGATTAACGTCCGGATCTCTTTGGCCGCGCTGGCGCTGCGCCCTGCCAGCGTACGTACCTCACTGGCCACCACGGCAAAGCCCCGGCCCTGCTCGCCAGCGCGCGCCGCTTCCACGGAGGCGTTAAGCGCCAGAATGTTAGTCTGAAAGGCAATGCCGTCGATCACGCTGAGGATATCCGCGATGCGATTGGAACTCTGCGTGATCTCCTGCATCTTCTCCATCACGTAGCACACCACTTCAGCACCGCGGCTGGCGGTGTCAGAGACGCTGCTGGCAAGCTGATTCGCCTGCTGCGCATTAACGGCATTGAGCCGCACGGTGGCGGTAAGCTGTTCCATGCTGGCCGCCGTCTGCTCCAGTGAAGCGGCGGACTCTTCGGTACGCTGTGACAGGTGCACCGTACCGGCCGCCAGCTCCCGGCTGCCGGTATCAATCTGCAGGCTCGCTTCGCGCACCTGGCTTACCGAGTGGCGCAGCGCGCGCTGCATAACAGCCAGCGCCTGATTCAGACGGCCAATCTCATTGTGACCGGCAGCCGGCAGCTGCTGCGACAGATCGCCTGCAGCCACCTGCTCCAGATGCCGGACGGCGCTCTCCAGCGGACGCAGCAGCGCCTGGCGCAGCAGCAGCCAGGCAAGACCGGTCAGCAGCAGGGTCAGTGCGACCGCAACGCCAATCAACATTTTCATCTGCCACTCATTGTGTGCCGCCTGCGCCAGCCGTGCGGCAGAGACCTCACCGGCATAGAGGCTGAATGCGTTAACCGCCCCGGCATAGCGGGCAGCGAGCTGCGATACATTGCCTTCCAGTACCTGGTAATATTCGTCGGTATACTGCTTTTCCAGCGCAGCCATCATCGGGACGACCGCACCCTGCTGATACGCTTTATAGGCGGCGGCGATCGCCTCAGCCAGCGTTTTGCCGTGAGCCGTTACGGTACCGGCATCAATAAACGCCTGCAGATGCCGCTGCGAGCTGGCGACGTCTGCGGCGGCCTGCTTCGTGACTGCGGCTCCCTCATCCAGCAGGCCAATCTCAATTTTGCGTACCGCCAGCGCGGCGCCGGCGCGCGCGCGCATCAGATCGGCATTGCTCTGGTAAAGGCTATTCAGTTCAACTCCCTGAATGCGGTTGATGGCATTAAGCGACTGATTGCCGGCATTAATGGCGTAAATGCCCATGCCGCTGACGGCCAGCAGCAGCAGTGTCATGCAGATAAGCAACGAAAGTAAGGCGGTGCGAAGCGAGAGCTGAGCAATCATGATAATTTCCGTGTGCAGTAAAAAAGGGAGAATCCAGTGACCCTAAACGAAGAAATTATCGGCGGTGACGTGCTGAAACTTTACCGCTGCCTGACGATCAGGCGAATGATGATCACCCGTGCTGCGAATTTTCTTTACTGCAGCAGAGATAATTATGCATAAGCCGGTTGCGCCATTTTTTCTGATGGTTGATAAAGGAAAGCAGACAAACTGTTGCATGGCTCATTGTCAGCCTGCTGATTATTTATGGAGAAATCATGGCCCCCTACGCTTCCACGCTGGTTCTTATCTGCCTCGCCATACTGAGCTATTTTGTTCATAACAGCGCCGTGACGATCTCGATTCTGATCCTGCTGGCCATCAAGCTCACGCCGCTGGCGCAGTTTTTCCCTTACGTGGAGAAGCAGGGAATTCAGATGGGGATTATCATTCTGACCGTTGCCGTCATGGCGCCGCTGGCGAGTGGTACCCTGCCGGTAAGCGCCCTGCTGAAATCATTTGCCAGCTGGCAATCCATTGTAGCGATTCTGGTCGGCGTGTTTGTCGCCTGGCTCGGCGGGCGCGGCGTCAGCTTTATGAGCATTCAGCCATCGGTGGTCGCCGGGTTGCTGATTGGCACTGTGATTGGCGTGGCGTTCTTTCGCGGCGTGCCGGTAGGACCGCTGATTGCGGCGGGCATTGTTTCGCTGTTTGTGTCGGCGAAGTAGCGGGCTTGGAGCATTCTGAAACGCCAAAAAGGGGGCATACTTTCAGAGTCAGTTGGCTATAATAGCCGTCACTCAACATACGACTAATGAAGGAAAGCCCGATGAGTCTGAACCAGGTGCCTGCAGGTAAAGATCTGCCAGAAGATATCTATGTAATTATTGAGATCCCGGCAAATGCCGATCCGATCAAATATGAAGTGGATAAAGAGTCTGGCGCCCTGTTTGTAGACCGCTTTATGTCTACCGCCATGTTCTATCCGTGCAACTACGGCTACATCAACAATACGCTGTCACTGGATGGTGACCCGGTTGACGTGCTGGTGCCAACCCCTTACCCGCTGGTGCCGGGTTCAGTGATCCGCTGCCGTCCGGTTGGCGTCCTGAAGATGACCGACGAGTCTGGCGAAGATGCTAAACTGGTTGCGGTACCGCATACCAAACTGAGCAAAGAGTACGATCACATCAACGATGTGAACGACCTGCCAGAGCTGCTGAAAGCGCAGATCACCCACTTCTTTGAGCACTACAAAGATCTGGAAAAAGGCAAATGGGTGAAGGTTGACGGCTGGGATAACGCAGAAGCGGCTAAAGCTGAAATCATCACCTCTTTCGAACGCGCGCAGCAGAAGTAATCTTAACCGGGTAAACCGGAAAAGATGCGCGTTACCGATAAAAAAACACCGCCATAAAGGCGGTGTTTTTATTTATGCATCTGCTGCGCCATCACGTTGCAGCCAGTCGCCGCTTGCAATATGCGGTCGCCCCGCAACTGAACGCTGATACACGTACAGCCAGGCGCTGCCGTAAGGCGTCTGAATAAGCTGACGCTTATACTCACCATTCTTGCAGCGCAGCGCATCCAGCTCACCGAGCGTGCTGGCATCAATGCGGTATACCTCACCCAGGACGGTTCCTTCGCCCTCTACCACACCCGGGTAAAGCCCCAGATTATAGAGGTCAAACCCCTTAATCTGGTGCTCACCGAGCCACTGCGCATTGGTCATCCAGTGACTATTTCCCTGCTTGCGCCGTAAACTGCCGTAGACAATTATTCGCATTGCTAGAACTCAAACTGATAGAGCAAATCCAGCGCCTGATCGAGACCAGACACGGCTTCCAGGTAGAGTTTGGGCATCAGGCGATAACGCAGGGTCAGGGTTGCCAGTGAGTCAAAGATACCTACGCCATATTTCACCTGCAGCCCCGGCAGCACATAGCCGCTGACCTGAACCTGCTGGCTGTCACCTACGCCGGTGGTATCAAGCGCAAGGTTGCTGACGCCAAACGTCTCACCGATTTTACCCACAACCTGCCCACTTTGTGCAACCCCCAGACCCACCAGCGCAGAGGTTAATGCATTACTGTCACCGTCGCTGTTCAGTCCCTGACCGCGTAACAGGTAAGAGAGCGCCTCCTGCTGCGACATTGCCGGATCGGAGAACACCTCCACTTTAGGCTCATCCGCCAGACCGGTGACGCGCAGACCCGCCGTGACATCATCTTCGGTGGCGTCCGGGTTGCGGATCGCCTCCAGATTGACATACGGCTGATCCGGCGGGCCGGCAAACTGCAGTTCACCTTTGCGAACAATCAGATCCTGTCCATAGGCGTGGAAGCGGCCAGACGGAATATTGATCTGCCCGTTAAGGCCGAGCCCGGTTTTATCCTGCACCAGTTTCAGGTCACCACTGAGCCGCGCTTTCAGGCCAAATGCCGAGAGACGCACATCATTGCCGACGTGGATCACCAGATTACTGTTAATCGGGATGGCCGCCGTTTTCGGTGCGATCGGCTTGAGATTCTCATCCAGCATCACTTCATCCGATGAGACGCCGGTGGCGCTCGCCGGCACCTCCTGCACGGTGATACGCGCCCACGGCACATCCACTTTACCGTCCAGGCTGAACGCAGCAGGGGTAGCCTCAAAGACCAGATCCGGTGAGACATCCATACGCACCATCGGCGGCACCGTAACGCGAATGCGGCTGCCCTGCGCCGTAACACGCGCACGCCAGTTATCCAGCTGGCTCCAGTCAGCGTTTCCGCCCAGAGTCAGGTTGCCCTGCTGCGTCTGTATCAGACCATTCAGCGTAGAGCTCATGCCGTTGAATATCATGTTCAGGTTTGCCGACGTCAGCGTCACCGGCATGAAGCTCGCCTGAGCGTTGACATCGCTCAGGCCGAGCTGGCCAAACACCTGCGGCCGCTGGAGCGTCCCCCCCAGCCGCAGGTTGCTGTTAAGCCTGCCCTGCACCTTCTCACCCTGCGACAGTGCCGGATTCAGCATCGCCAGGGAGATGTTGCTGATGCCGATATTGCCCGACAGCTGCCGCCGGTTCTGCGGATCGTTGATCTGCAGATTGCCGTTCAGCTGGCCATTGTTAGCAATCCGGATCAGCCAGTCGAGCTGCGCGCGTCCGTCACGCAGTGCCGCATTCAGGTTCAGCGTATCGAACGCTATCGGCAGCGCATTGCCCTGCACATCCTGCACCACTTTTACGCCGCTGCCTTTCAGCGCCACGGTGCCGGTTGGCAGCGCGCCGTCCGCGCTCCAGTTAACGCGCACATCTCCGCTGAACAGACCGCTGAGCCGGGTGGCATCAGTCAGAAAGGGTTTTACCATCGCCAGATCGAAGCGGTTCAGTACCACGTGCGCCCGGCCGCTTGCGCCGGCTTCAATCGGTTCCGGTACACAGAGCTGCGCGTTCGGGTTCTGCCAGCAGTGCGGACCAATGGTTGCGCTCTGCTTGCTATTGAGATAGTCAATCGCCATGGCGCGCGTCAGGCGCCACTCCCCGACCGGCGTATCAAACCGGGTATTATTCAGCGTGCCCTGCCAGCGACCAGCCTGGCGATCAAAGCTGCCGTTCAGCGCCAGCTGACCTGAAACCGGCTCACCCTGAACGTTGAGCTTCAGCTGATGCTGCTTCTCACTGCCGTCAGCGTTCAGCGTCAGCAGGTTGATTTTCAGTGCCGCCTGCTGCAGCTGTTCCACGCGCAGCTGCAGCTTGCCGGCAACCTGCTCACCCGATTTGATGTCGCTCTTCAGCGTGGCGCGGCGGATTAACAGCTGCTGCCAGCGCAGGCCGGTGGCGGTAAGATCGGCCAGCAGCTGCGGCGCCTGGAGCGTGCCGCGCGCGTTGATTGCGCCTTTGACGACGCCGCCGAGGCCCGGCAATGCGTTGTCGAGATGCGGGGCATCCACAAT
This sequence comes from Pantoea sp. SIMBA_079, assembly GCF_046940275.1. NCBI lineage: Bacteria > Pseudomonadati > Pseudomonadota > Gammaproteobacteria > Enterobacterales > Erwiniaceae > Pantoea > Pantoea sp. SIMBA_079. Next base: position 322,603 of record NZ_JAWRYR010000003.1, read on the forward strand.
CGCATCCAGATTCAGCGTGTCACCCAGTTCGCCTTTCACATCCAGATAGTTGCGGCCCAGCGCCACATTCAGGCCCGGAATGTTCCACTGGTTATAGCTGTTACCGCTCAGGGAGCCTTTTGCGCGTACCGCATTCTGTTTCACATTACCGTTAAGCTCCAGCTGCGGTACGCGCAGCTGCCAGCTGCCGCCGTAAAGGCTGCCGCGCGTGGTGATTTTGCCGTCCAGCTTCGCAGGCCAGTCAGGATACTGCTTCGCGGTGTTAATACCGGCCAGCGTCAGCTCGCTGCGCCAGCTGATCGCTTTACGCCAGTCCACCAGCGCAGAGAGATCGATATTGCCCTGCAGCGCGGCGACACGCAGTTTATCCAGCGTAAACTGCTGCTCGTTGCCGTTGCCATCCAGCGTAATCGTTGCCGGCGGGATCGCCTCGCCTTTTACCGCCGTACGCAGCGACATCACATAGTCGGTGGCTTTTCCTTTAAACTGATAATCGAAATTATCTGCCTGGTACTGCACCGGTCCGGTCAGCGGCCAGCGCAGCTGCGGGCTGGTCAGCGTCAGCGACAGCGGCAGTTCAGCCACGGCAGGTTGTGCTGTCGCCGCAAGCTGTGCACGCACCGGTCCGGAGAGATTCAGCCCCAGCTGCAGCTCGTCGCGCATCGCGCCGCCCAGCGTCAGCTTCACTTTTTCACCCTTAACCGGATCGATATTCAGCGCGCCGTTCAGCGTGAAATTAACCGGCCAGTTGCCCGCCAGCTGCGCGTCACCGCGGGCGCTGACCTGGCCCTGCGGTGAATCAATATCAAACGTTTCCAGCTGCAGATGCGTCTCTGCCGTTTTGGCTTTCACCAGCAGGCGCGAGAGGGTGAGATCGGTATCTCCGGTAATGCGCAGCTGCTCGCCGAGCAGCGACTGAACGGTAATATCCAGCGGCAGACGGAAGTCAGGCAGCGCCGGCAGCAGCGGTTTGGCAAACAGCGCCTGCAGCGTTTCGCCCAGCGGTTTTTCATCCGGCTGCGGCTGCTGAACTTTCGGCTGAACAACCTCTTCATTCGCCACCTGAGCCGCTTTTGGCAGCGCAATCAGCAGGTTCTGGATACGGGTAGGATAGAGCGTCAGCGCCCGTTCCTGCCACTGCAGGCCGGTGCTGAAGTCGAGCAGTGAAATCGCCGTATCATCAACTTTAACGTTGATATTGTGCAGCGTGACGTTACGCAGCGTAATCGGGTACGGCGTACTGAGATTCGTACTGCCCGACTCCTCTGGCGGCGGTTCACTGGCCGGCGTCATTTTTTTGCTGTCGACCACGACACTGACATCCTGCAGCGCGAGGGCGTTAACGCAGACCGAGGAGTGCAGCAGGCAGTTCAGGTTCAGGGCGAGATGAAAGCGCCCTGCATCCACGCTGACGCCCGGCATCTCATACTTTACGTTGTTGAGTGTCAGATTGCGCCAGCCGCCATCGACCTTGCCAATTGACAGGCCGGGCACCCAGCGGTCAGCACCTTTCAGCAGCAGATGCAGACCCGGCGTGGTCCCCACCAGCAGCGCCACGCTGCCCAGCAGGATGACCAGAAAAATAATCAGGCCGATCAGGACCTTTTTCCACAGCTTCATAGTTCAGGCCCCAGTCCGACATAAAATTGCAATCCGTGCTCCTTGTCATCGCCAACAGGGCGGGCGATATCAAACTTAATGGGCCCGACCGGCGAAGACCAGCGCACGCCTACGCCTGCACCGGTCTTGAAGTTGCTCTGCTTAATATCATTAACCGCTTCCCCGGAGTCGATAAATACCGCGCCCCACCACTTGCCGGAGACGTTGTACTGATACTCCAGCGATCCGGTGGCCAGTTTCGAGGCGCCGGTCAGCTTGCCCTCTTCGTCGCGCGGGGAAATGTTTTTGTATTTATAGCCGCGGATGCTGCGATCCCCGCCGGCAAAGAAGCGCAGGTCGGGCGGCACTTTTTCAAAATTATTGGTTTCAATCCAGCCCAGGTTGCCGCGTGCAACAAAGCGATGTTTATCCGCCAGCGTGCGGATCCAGACGTTTTGCGCCTGCAGGATCAGGAAGTCGACATCGGAGCCCCAGGTGGTATCAGAAACGTCGACCGAATAGCGCTGTGAGTCACCCCATGTGGGCATCAGTCCGCCGCGCGATCGCGTGCGGTTCAGGCTCACGCCCGGATAGAGCAGCATGGTGGTATTGGTCACGTTGCCTTGGGTAAAGTGATCGAGGCTCCAGCGCAGGTTAACGGCTTTCTGCCAGCCGGAGCTGCTGTCCCAGTTACGCGACATGGCCAGCGTTGTGGTATCTGATTTCGTATCGTTAAGATCGGTGCGCTTCAGGCCGCCGGAAAAGGTGTAGTACTGCTCCAGCGGGCTTTTCAGCAGCGGCACTTTATAGCTGAGATCGAGCTGCTGCTCCGGGGCGGAGACATAGGCGCTGGCCGCAAGACTGTGGCCGCGATCGTTAACCCAAGGCTTGCGCCAGGTGCCTTTCAGGCGCGGACCGACGTCAGTGGAGTAGCCTACGCCGGTTTCAATGGTATTTTCCACGCGCGGCGAGAGTGCGGCGCTGAGCGGCAGCACTTTGGTTTTACGCCCTTTATCAAACTCCGGTGCCACGACAACCGAGTTAAACCAGCCGGTGGCAGAAAGGCGGCGGTTCAGCTCAGCCAGCTCGCGTGAGCTGTAGGGATCGCCTTTTTTAAACGGTACCAGATTATGGAGATAGGCCTCATCTATCTGCGAGCCTTCGAAGCTGACGTCGCCAAAGCGATAGCGCGGACCGCTGTCGTAATCAATGTCCCAGAAAGCCAGCCGCCGCTCAACGGAGACACCAAGCTGACTCTTTTTAAAATCGCCATCAAAATAGCCGTTACGCAGCGCCAGGTTAGAGAACCCGCTTTTGAATTTATCGTAGGTACCGTGGTTCAGCTGCGATCCCACTTTTGGTCTGCCCTGCTTTACCCACGCCTGGTAGTCCGGATCCTCTTTCGCTTCACCCTCGATCACAATAGTGCTGCCGCCAATTTTTACCGGCTCGCCGGCTGTGACGTGAGCAATCAGAACCGGACGACCGCCCTGTGGAGGGGGCGGACGCGATTCAAAGTCAATCTGCGGTTCATAATAACCGAGCGCGTGCAGTCCCTCTTTAATGGCATTTGAGACCCGCGCCTGAAAGCGTCCGTCGCTGGAGACTTCATCGCTGCCAATGGTGGACAGGCGCGCCCTGACATTTTTTTCTAAATCCCCGGTCAGGCCCTCTACCTGCAGTCGCACTTTCGCTGCCTCAACGGCAGGCGCAGCAAGCAGCAGGCTGGCCAAACAATAAACATGAAATCGCGGCACGCGTACTCCTGTTATCAATGCCTGCCCCCCTTCCGCAGGGGCGTTAATCAGTCAGGCAGGGTTTCACTTCCCCCATTTACCCATCAGCATAGCCATCTTTTAGGGCAAACGGCTACGTTAAACCCACGACTAAGCCAAATTGGTGACTATTGTCGGTAATTGGTGGCGGTGATACAACCGGGATGCTGTGCTTCTGTGCGCCGCTGCGCTGCTGCCGGATAAATCTGATGTCACCGATCGTACCTCTGGCGGCATGACAGGCGCTGCTGCTATAATCACCGACCAGCAGGCCTCGCCTGCGTTCAATTCTGCCCCGACGTTACTCTCCATTGTCGAACTGGCGCAGACATTTTTGGCACGGATAGCCCTGTCAGACTGGTGTGTACCGGACGTACCCCTCTTCGCGCTGCCCAGGCCAAAAATGACAAGTGATTAACTCAACGGACCTTTTATGCTAGATAGCCTGCTTGTCATACTTTTACTGATCGTTATCAGTTCCTTTTTTTCTCTTTCAGAGATCTCGCTGGCGGCTGCCCGCAAGATCAAACTTAAACTGCTGGCTGACGAAGGCAACATCAACGCGCAGCGCGTGCTGAAGATGCAGGAGCAGCCCGGTATGTTCTTCACCGTGGTGCAGATTGGCCTGAACGCAGTAGCGATTCTGGGCGGTATCGTGGGTGACGCCGCGTTTTCCCCTGCTTTCAGCAGCCTGTTCAACCGCTTTGTGGAGCCTGAACTGGCAGAAAAACTCAGTTTCATCTGTTCCTTTACCATCGTAACCAGTCTTTTTATCCTGTTTGCTGACCTGACGCCGAAACGTGTTGGCATGATCGCCCCGGAAGCGGTCGCGCTGCGCATCATTAATCCGATGCGCTTCTGCCTGCTGGTCATGCGGCCGCTGGTCTGGCTGTTCAACGGCCTCGCCAACGTCTTTTTCCGTATTTTCAAACTGCCAATGGTGCGCAAAGACGATATTACCTCTGACGATATTTATGCGGTGGTAGAGGCGGGTGCGCTGGCCGGTGTCCTGCGCAAGCAGGAGCATGAGCTGATTGAAAATGTGTTTGAACTGGAGTCACGCACCGTTCCCTCTTCAATGACCTCGCGCGAGAACATCGTCTGGTTCGATCTGCATGAAGATGAGCTAAGCCTGAAAACCAAAATCGCACAGCATCCGCACTCAAAGTTTCTGGTATGTGACGGAGATATCGATCATATCGTTGGCTACGTTGACTCCAAAGAGCTGCTGCTGCGCGTGCTGGGTAATCAGAGCATGGCGCTCAACAGCGGCGTTCAGATCCGCTCGGCGCTGATTGTGCCCGACACGCTGACGCTTTCTGAAGCGCTGGAGAGCTTTAAAACTGCCGGCGAAGACTTTGCCGTGATCATGAATGAGTATGCGCTGGTGGTGGGTATCATCACGCTGAATGACGTTATGACCACGCTGATGGGCGACCTGGTGGGCCAGGGGCTGGAAGAGCAGATTGTCGCACGCGACGAAAATTCCTGGCTGGTCGAGGGCGGCACGCCGATTGATGACGTCATGCGCGTGCTTGATATTGATGAATTCCCGCAGTCCGGCAATTATGAAACCATCGGCGGCTTTATGATGTACATGCTGCGCAAAATACCGAAACGTACCGACTTCGTGAAGTTTTCCGGCTATAAGTTTGAGGTGGTGGATATCGACAGTTACCGTATCGACCAGCTGCTGGTCACGCGTATTGATGAACGCCCGCCGGCGCTGAGCGTAAAAACCAGTGATGATGAAAATCCGTCACTGTCTTCATAAAGAGAGGTTCTGGTTCGGACAGAGCTGATTCAGAAAGAAAGTAGCAGAAACATCAAGGGCGCCCGCGGCGCCCTTTTTACTGCCTGATTTTAACGCTTAGTTGTACTCAGCCTGCAGCCGCAGCACCTGGCGATTAATTTCTGACATCACGCTAAGGTGCTGTTTATCTTTAACGCGTGGCAAAATGACTTTGCCTTTATCAAACTCAAACGCGCCGACATCCTTGATATACAACCTTCCTTTAAATAGCGTTTTGACATATTTCGCAATTTGCAGCGGATTATATCGCTGGAAGATCTTCATGCTGTTTAACTCCTGAACAGATGTAATACGCTTCGCCGTTGCCAAATGGGTATACGAACTCATGAAGCGCAAATGAGGCCTAAATATAGAACAGGATTTTTGATCCGGGTTCCGGAAACATGAATTTTTTACTGAATTGACACATCATTACAGACAACTCTGTCATTCAGCTCACAAAATCCAGTATAAACCTTTGTTGGTTACAGATTTGTGGCACAGGTTGCAAAGCTGCCAGGTTTTTACGACAGGCGCATCATCCGCGCTTACCATGACAATAATATGACTCACTGGTCCGATCACTAAGGAGTATTCTATGCGTCTGGCCCCCTCTCTGCTTGCGATCGCGCTGCTATTGCCTGGTCTGGCTGCCGCCCACGTCTTTAAAACCGGCGAGCGTGTGCCGCCGGTGGGTATTCCCGATCGGGGCGAGCTGATGTATCAGCAGGATAAATTCAGCTATCAGCCGTGGAACAGCGCTCAGCTAAGCGGCAAAGTACGGGTGATCCTGCATCTCGCCGGTCGGCTTTCAGCCAAAGAGCAAAATGCAGCGCTGATTGAAGCGATTAAGGCGGCACAATTACCGCACGATCGCTATCAGACCACCACGCTGGTCGATACCGATGATGCCATTCCGGGAACCGGTATGTTTGTACGCAACAGCATTGAAAGTAATAAAGCGCAGTTCCAGTGGTCGCAGTTCATTATCGACAGTAACGGCAGCGCGCGAAAAGCGTGGCAGCTGGAAAAAGGAGGCTCGGCTGTGGTGGTGCTGGATAAAACGGCACATGTCCGTTTCGCGAAAGAGGGCGCACTGACGCAGGATGAGGTTAAACAGGTGATGACGCTGCTTCACTCTCTGCTGCAGCCGTAAAGAACGGGAGGCGTATGCCTCCCGGTGCCTTAAAACAGCGAAACGCGGAAGCCCGGATTCAGAAAGGATTCGCGCGGTGTATAGTCAAGCGTACGTCCCTGCCAGTCATGCACATGTGCACCTGCCGCCAGGGCGACCGCATGGCCTGCACCGGTATCCCAGATATTGGTAGGCCCGAAGCGCGGATAGAGCTGTGCTTTACCTTCAGCCACCAGACAAAACTTCAGTGATGAGCCGATAGCCGTAGTCTGGTGTTCACCCAGATGCGCCAGGTACTCCTTCAGCTCCGGATCGTTATCAGCGTGTGAGCGGCTGACCACGACCAGCGGTGGCCGGGCATCCACCACGTGGATGCGGGTGGTCTGCCCCCCCTCCTCTTTCCACGCTTTACCCTCTGCCGCTGAATAGAGCACGCCCAGCGCCGGTGCATAAACGACCCCCATCACCGGCTTGCCCTGCTCGATCAGGGCAATGTTGACGGTAAATTCACCGTTACGCTTGATAAACTCTTTGGTGCCATCCAGCGGATCAACCAGCCAGTAACGCTGCCACTGCTGACGGATCGCCCATGCTGGCGGATCCTCTTCAGACAGCACCGGCAGATCGGGCGAGATCGTCTTCAGGCCCTGCATGATCACATCATGTGCGGCCAGATCCGCCGCGGTAACGGGTGAATCATCCGCTTTACTGGTCACGTTCATCGGCTGCGCGCCGTCGTAGACCTGCATAATTGCATCGCCTGCGTCACGCGCCAGCTGGCAAATTTTCTCTAACATGCTTCACCTCATTTTCGCAGAAATGCACGTTCCGACCCGGACTGTTGCTCTTCAAAGTCTGGCAGGTAAAGCCCCGCCTGTCTGTTGCCCGGCATCGTGTTCAATAATAGATCGTAATATCAATACCATAGATTGCAAAGGGTAACTATGGCGCATTGCTGAATCGCCTGCGGTAGCGGGAAAAAAGCAAAACCCCGATATCTATCACAAATTGAACTGATAATTTGTCATGGTTTTACATTATTTTGAGAGGCCTATTTGGTAAACAAGGAGAGAGCCGTGTTCAGACTGAACATGTCGTTACTGGCGCTGTGTCTGGCAGCCGCTACCGCCCAGGCGGCTACTGTGGATTTGCGTATTCTGGAAACCACCGATCTGCATAGCAACATGATGGATTTTGATTACTACAAAGATAAATCCACAGAGAAGTTTGGCCTGGTACGTACCGCCACGCTGATTCAGCAGGCGCGCGCCGAGCGCAAAAACAGCGTGCTGGTCGATAATGGCGATATCATTCAGGGCAGCCCGCTTGGCGACTATATGGCGGCAAAAGGGCTGCAGCCAGGCGAGGTGCATCCGGTTTATAAGGCGCTGAACACGCTGGATTACGCGGTCGGCAACCTGGGCAACCACGAGTTCAACTACGGCCTTCCTTATCTGCAGCGCGCGCTGGCAGGTGCACGCTTTCCCTATGTGAATGCCAATATCATTGATGAAGCCAGCGGTAAGCCGCTGTTTACGCCCTATCTGATTAAAGAGACCACGGTTACCGATCGCAGCGGCGCTCAGCACACATTGAAAATCGGCTATATCGGCTTTGTGCCCCCGCAAATTATGGTATGGGACCGTAATAATCTGCAGGGCAAAGTACGGGTTGAGGACATTACTGAAACAGCAAAGCGTTATGTACCGGAAATGCGCGCAAAAGGGGCTGACGTTATTGTTGCGATTCCCCACTCCGGCCTGAGCAGCGAGCCGTATCATGCGATGGCGGAAAACTCCGTGTGGTATCTGAGCCAGGTGCCGGGTATTAACGCAATCATGTTCGGTCATGCGCATGCGGTATTCCCCTCAAAAGAGTTTGCTGCGATCAAAGGCGCTGATATTGCTCAGGGGACGCTGAACGGCATACCCGCCGTGATGCCAGGAATGTGGGGCGATCATCTTGGCGTGGTCGATCTGGTGCTGAGCAACGATCGGGGATCGTGGCAGGTGACGCAGGGTACTGCCGCTGCGCGTCCGATTTATGACACAGCGGCGAAGCGATCGCTGGCGGCAGAGGATCCCGCGCTGGTTGCGGTACTGGCAGACGATCATCGCGCCACGCGCGAGTTTGTCGCTAAACCGATCGGCAAAGCAGCAGATGTGATGTACAGCTATCTGGCGCTGGTGCAGGACGATCCCACCGTGCAGATTGTGAATAACGCGCAGCGCGCCTATACCGAACGCTTTATTCAGGGCGATCCCGATCTGGGACGCCTGCCGGTGCTGTCGGCAGCAGCTCCGTTTAAAGCAGGCGGCCGCAAAAACGATCCTGCAAGCTACGTGGAGGTTGAGAAAGGTGAGCTGACGTTTCGCAACGCCGCCGATCTTTACCTCTATCCGAATACGCTGGTTGTGATGAAAGTGAGCGGCGCTCAGGTAAAAGAGTGGCTGGAGTGTTCAGCCGCGCAGTTCAATCAGATTGACCCGCACAGCAGCAAACCGCAGTCGCTGATTAACTGGGATTTTCGCACCTACAATTTTGATGTGATAGATGGCGTGAATTATCAGATTGATGTGACGCAGCCAGCCCGCTACGACAGCGAATGTGCCCTGATCAATCAAAATGCCTCGCGTATCCGTGAGCTCACGTGGCAGGGCAAGCCGGTTGATCCCGCAGCAACGTTTCTTGTGGCAACCAATAATTATCGCGCCTGGGGCGGTAAGTTTGCCGGCACCGGCGACCGGTTTGTCGCCTTTGCCTCGCCGGATGAGAATCGCGCCGTAGTGGCAGCCTATATCAGCAGCCAGAGTCAGCAACAGGGTGCCGTACAGCCGCAGGCGGACCATAACTGGCGCTTAGCGCCCATTAAGAGTGAGACGCCGCTGGATATTCGTTTTGAGACAGCGCCGGGCAGTAAAGCCACGCAATTTATAAATCAATACGCTGACTATCCGATGAAGCCGGTGGGCACAGACGAGACGGGCTTTGCCGTGTGGCAGGTGAACTTACAGCATCCCTGACCCTGCGCCCGCACGCAACCAGGGCGCCATTAATGGCGCTACTGCATCGGCCTACCCACTGGGGGCGCATTTATGCGCCCCTGCCGTGTTTGTGCGTCCCTGGTTCCAGCCACCGCATGCAACCAGGGCGCCATTAATGGCGCCCCTGCATCGACTCGTAGGGGGCGCATTTATGCGCCCCTGGCGGCGAAGCTGTTACAGAATTTCCAGCAGCTCAACTTCAAAAACCAGGGTGCTGAATGGCGGAATTGAGGCGCCGGCACCGCGCTCACCGTAGGCGAGGTTGTGCGGGATGGTCAGCTCCCATTTTGAGCCAACCGGCATCAGCGTCAGCGCTTCGATCCAGCCTGCGATAACGCCGGTAACCGGAAACTCTGCTGGCTCGCCGCGGGCAACGGAGCTGTCGAACACGCTGCCGTCGATCAGTTTACCGGTATAGTGCACGCGCACGCGATCCTGACGTGACGGGATCGGGCCATCGCCCTGTTTGATCACGCTAAACTGCAGACCTGATTCCGTTGTGCTGACGCCTTCGCGCTGGGCATTCTGCTCAAGGAACTGCTGACCCTGGGCGGCCATCGCTTCGGTACGCTCGCGGCGCACGCCTTCTGCACGCTCGTGGACTTCGCGCAGCGCACGGTGTACCACATCAACCGGAACCGCCGGTGAGTTCCCTTCCAGCGCGTCGCGCAGACCCGCCAGCAGCGCTTCAGGCTGCAGACCCTGCAGTCCAGACTCCTGCAGCTGCTGGCCAACCTGTAAACCGATACCGTAACTTGCTTGTGATTCGACGCTGTCAAATGAAGGGGTCGTCATCTTGATTCCTTAATCCCGGATAAAAGTGAACCGGCAGCATAGCAGCGCACGCGGCTGGCGTAAAATCTCACGCGGTGCGGGATGACATTTGGCGACGAAACAGAAACAATACGCAGGTCAAATTTTTCAATGCTGGCGGGCACTTCCTGCTGTCATTGCCCATACTGTAAAACAAGAGAGATAACATGGGCCAGATTGCCCCGCGACGTCGCCGGACGCGCACAACGCGAACGCTGAAACCCTGGCTGCAACGCTGGCTGCCAGCCAGACTGCATAAAACCGCTGGCGAGGAGGATCCACCTATGGCCACAGATACCCCGTCCCGCATGCCTGCTGCCCTGCAGCGCATCTGGCACCTGCTGGATGATGTACGCTGGATGGACCCCCTGCCGCCGCTTCATCGCCGGGGCATCGTTATCGCCCTGCTGATTGTCCTGCTGGCGTTTCTCTGGCCAACCAGCAACGGAAAATATCCGGTAGAGCGTTCGGTTGAGAGCCAGCCGAAAGAGGTGCCCATGCAGGCGGAGCTTTCTGATAACCAGAACAGCGCTTCTGCGCCGCAAAACAGCCAGCCGGCTATTGATGCGCAGGGCACCTGGCGCAGCTACAGCGTAGCCTCGGGCCAGACGCTGGCACAGCTGTTCCGTGACAATAATCTGCCGGTTAATGATGTATTTGCGATGGCGCGTGTGGAGGGGGAAGGCTCGCCGCTGAGCTCGCTGCAGAGCGGTCAGCAGGTGAAAATTCGCCAGAATGGCGATGGTGTGATAACCGGGCTTACCGTTGACGGCAGCAATGGTCCGGTGCTGTTTACCCGTCAGCCCGACGGCAGCTTTATCCGCGCTCAGTAAACGCCGCAAACAAAAACGCCGGCACAAGGCCGGCGTTTTCGCATCACTGCATAAAATTATGCAGCAACTACATTCACAACCAGTTTAGCGAAAACTTCGCTATGAACCTGGAAGTCAACTTCATGCTCACCGGTGGTGCGCAGAACGCCGTTCGGCAGGCGAACTTCGCTCTTAGACACCTCAACACCTGCTGCAGAAACTGCATCAGCGATGTCGCGGGTACCGATAGAACCGAACAGTTTACCTTCGTCGCCTGCTTTAGACGCGATGGTAACGGTGCCCAGGCCGCTGATTTTCTCAGCACGTGCGTTGGCAGCTGCCAGAACGTCAGCCAGTTTAGCTTCCAGTTCAGCACGACGAGTTTCAAAGAACTCAACGTTTTTCTTGGTAGCAGGAACAGCTTTGCCCTGTGGTACCAGGAAGTTACGAGCGTAGCCCGCTTTAACGTTAACCTGATCACCCAGGCTGCCGAGGTTTGCTACTTTATCAAGCAGAATAACTTGCATTACCTTATCCTCTTAAAGTCGTTAATGGACAGTTGCCGATTACTGATGACGATCAGTGTACGGCAGCAGAGACAGGTAACGCGCGCGCTTGATAGCACGAGCCAGCTGACGCTGGTATTTAGCACGAGTACCGGTGATACGGCTTGGAACAATCTTGCCGCTTTCAGTGATGTAGTTTTTCAGCGTTGCGATATCTTTATAATCGATCTCTTGAACGCCTTCCGCGGTGAAACGGCAGAACTTGCGACGACGGAAATAACGTGCCATTTGGCTAGTCTCCAGAATCTATCAATTCAATCTGCTCGGCATGTAACACAAGTTTGCTCTGGCCATTGCGTGCCTGATGGCAGCTAATAAAACCTGTGAGCGTGAGTTGCGTGCCGACCGTTATATGTTGAGTAATCGCCTGATGGGCGCTGCCGCTGATAATCACCGGCATCTGACACCAGGCCTGCCGGTGAAACCCGGCCTCCTCCTGCACAGAACGATGCTCAAGCATGAACTGGCAGTGTGGGATCCCTGACGGACTGACGTTTCGAACTGGCGTCTTGCACACCGTGCCAGACAGACGCAGCTGATTTGCCGTCATCGGGAATTACTCTTCAGAATCCCCAGCATCTGACTCTTCTGCCGATTCGTTAGCGAAATCTTCACGGCGCTCACGACGCTCGTCTTTCGCTTTAACCATCGGAGAAGCTTCAGTTACCGCGTGCTTAACGCGCATAACCATGCTGCGGATAACGGCGTCGTTGAAGCGGAAGTTAGTTTCCAGCTCGTCGATCACTTCCTGCGGCGCTTCTACGTTCAGCAGAACATAGTGAGCTTTGTGCAGTTTGTTGATCGGGTAAGCCAGCTGACGGCGGCCCCAGTCTTCCAGACGGTGGATCGTGCCCTGTGCACCAGTGATAGCACCAGTGTAACGCTCGATCATGCCCGGAACCTGTTCGCTCTGGTCAGGATGGACCATAAATACGATTTCGTAATGACGCATCGATAGCTCCTTACGGATTATTCAGCCTCCTGTCAGGGTCAGCTGCGGCCCATGGAAGCAAGGAACGTTATAGGTTGCATATCATTGTTAAATGACACACACCTCTGAATGCAGCTGAAAAATTGACGCGTAATCATACTGGCGTCAGGCACCAAACACAAGCAGGCATTTCGCCAATTTGCTGCAGCCGTGCCAGCTGAACCGCCCTTTTGTGCTACGCAGGCACTTTCAGCGCGCAACCCCGCTGTGTACAGCCTCACGAAGCATCAGCCGGGCAGCCGCTCAGAGATGACGCGTAAAAAAATTCACCACGGCGGTAAGCGCAGCGGGCGTGATTTTATGCCCGATCTGCGGCTCAGACAGGAACGTAAGCTGCCCATCCTGCTGCGCAGCGCGCAGCGCATCGGCCAGACGCTGCGTTTCAGCAAAGGGCACTACCTCATCCGCTTCGCCATGCCAGAGCAGCAGCGGCCGGCTGGCAAGCCGGTCCAGCTGCGTGGCAGGATCGTAAGCGGTCAGCGGTGCCAGACGCGCGGCAAGCCTCTGCTGCTGCGCAGGCGTCTGCGCCACCAGCGGCGGGAACAGCTGCTCGCTGAGTTGCCGGAAATAGCCGGATCCCATCAGGCAGCCGACGCTCTGAATGTGCGGATAGCGCGCCATGGCCCCCAGCGCCGTCATCCCCCCCATTGAGGCCCCCGCCACGGCAAAACGCTGCCCGGCGATCCAGCTGTTGCCACGCAGCGCAGCCTCCAGCAGCGGCAGCTCATCAATATTTTGTCGCAGAATCTCCCAGAAGCGCGTCATCCGCAGCGCGCTGTCACCCTGATAACGCGCTCCGTGCATGTCTGCATCGGGCATGATGACGCGAAATCCTGCCTGCGCCAGCGCCACAGCAAAGTAACTGTACACTTCCTTTGATGAGGTAAAGCCATGGTAAAACAGAACGACGGGCAGCGGGGTCTGCCGCTGACCAGCGGGTGCGGCATGAATACACTCAATTCCTGCCAGAGACTCTGTTGTCAGTTCAATCACGGTAACGCTCCTGAATAGCGTGCATCTGATAGCGAGTGTACCTGTTCTCTGCTGACACGTTAGCAGATTAACGTCGCTGCTTATTCGCCCTAAACCTTTGCCGGCTTCTGCCGTTGATCGTTCTCCCCCATTTTAAAAACAGGTATTTTATGAAGCGTCTTTCTCTCAGCGTCCTGAGTCTTGGCGTCAGGCTGTCTGTATTGACGTCTTTCAGCGTCGCCATTGTGCTGTTTGTCCTGACATTCACCCTGAGTCACAACGCCGCCCGTCAGCTGGAACAGCTCGCTACCGATGATATGACGAATCAGGTGCAGGGCATCCGTGAAATGGCCACACTGTTTAACGCTACGCTCTCTGAAGAGGTAGAAAACTACACCCGACTATTCCAGAGCTTTTTACCTAAACGTTTCAGCCGTGACGAAAGCACCCGCATTCAGACAGGCGAGCTGAGCACACCTGTGCTGCGTGCCGGTCTGAAAACACTCAATCTTGACCAGCTTGCCGTGGATGACTTCCTTGAGCGCACCGGCGCGGTGACAACCATCTTTGTGCGCGACGGTGATGATTACGTACGCATCGCGACGTCACTGAAAAAAGAGGATGGCAGCCGCGCCATCGGCACCCGGCTGGATCGCAGCAGCGCTGCCTGGCGCAGCGTGCAGCAGGGCACCACATGGCGCGGGCTGGCTACGCTGTTCGGCCATCGCTATATCACCCAGTATGAGCCGGTGCGTGATGAGAGCGGCAGCGTCATTGCGATTTTATTTGTCGGCGTAAAAATCGATACACAGTATGCGCTGATGCGCGACAAAGTGCTGGCACGCCATCTCGGTGACAGCGGCAGCTTCTTTGTGCTGAACGGTACACCGGGCAGCAAACAGGGCACCTACCTGTTTGACCGCCACGCTGAGGGCCAGCAGCCACGCTGGAGCAAAACGGTACAGCAGCAGCTGCTGACCCAGCCCGCCGGGCTGCTCAGCTTTGAGGACGCCGGTGAAACCCGGCTGCTGGCGTGGCAGCAGCTGCCGGGCTGGGACTGGGTCATTGCCGGTGAGGTCAGCCGTGCCGCGTTGCTGGCTCCGGTTACGCAGAGTCGCAATCTGTTTATGGCTATCGGCCTGGCGCTGGTACTGCTGTTTGCTGCCGGCTTTGTGTTTTACTGTCGTCGCGCCCTTACCCGCCCGCTGCAGCAGGTGATCCATCTGGCTGAGGAGTATGCAGCCGGTAATCTGCAGGCGCATCTTGATTCAGCGCGACGCGATGAGGTCGGTCAGCTGGTTGCTGCCATTAACGGCATTGGCGACGGGCTGGAAAAAGTGGTGCGCCAGGTGCGGGGTGCGGCTCAGGAGATCAGTGACGGCACCGATACTATTGCAGCCGGCAGCGCCACCATCAGCGAGCAGATTGGCCGTCAGGCGAGCAGCGTGGAAGAGACCTCCGCCAGCATGGAGCAGTTTGGTGCCACGGTCGCGCAGACCGCCGCTAACGTACGCCAGGCGATGGCATTGATGAGTGAGGCTGCCGGTACCGTCAGTCAGGGCGGCGCCACTGTGGCACGCTCAGCGGAAACCATGGCGGAAATCAGGGTCGCGTCGCAGAGCATTGCCGATATTACGCATGTGATTGAGTCCATCGCCTTCCAGACGAATATCCTGGCGCTGAACGCAGCCGTAGAAGCCGCGCGCGCGGGCGAACATGGCCGCGGATTTGCCGTCGTCGCCGCCGAAGTGCGGGCGCTGGCGCAGCGCAGCGCCAGCGCAGCAAAAGAGATCGATACGCTGATCGCCCGATCCATTGAGCGGGTTGCTGCGGGCCACGCGCTCTCTGAGCAGACGCGCGACAATATGAGCCATATCGTGACGCATTTTGAGCAGGTCAAAACGCTGATGAATGAGATCAATATTGCAGCCCAGGAACAGGCAGCGGGTATCGGTCAGGTTAACCTGGCCATGAACCATATCGGCCAGGCGACGCATCAGAGCAGCGATATGGTGATGCAGTCCGAGAGCACCGCCCGGCATCTGAGCGAGAAAGGGCATCACCTTACGGCACTGGTCAGCCTGTTCCGGCTTAATAACTGATGATTGCGGGAAGATGGCTTACACTTTAGCTATCTTCCCTGCACGTCCGGAGCCATCATGTCCCGTTTGTTACTGCTGCTGTGTCTGGTGCTGTGTGGTTGTTCAACGCTGCAGTCGACCCCGCAGGCCCCCCCACCACCCGCCTCGCATCCTCAGGAAATTTCGCGTGCACAGAGCGCCGGGCTGCCGAAGCTGGGCAACATCAGCGCATCGACGCGTGGTTCACCGGATGATGCACAGCGCGCGATTGCCGCACGTGCCAGCCAGGCGGGGGCCGTCTATTATCAGATTGTGATGCTGGATGAAACCAGCTTCCCTGGCTTGTGGTATGCCACTGCCATTCTCTACGGGGCGCCTTCAGACAGCACCGGCACGCCGTAGCAGACGCGCGCTCAGCGTATCATCCGGATCACGCGCGCCGCGTCTGCCAGACGCAAGCGCGCACCACGCATCGGCCAGCGGCGGTTCTGCTACTTTCAGCAGTATCGCCGCACTCGCCAGCCAGAACAGTTCCTGCGCTATGTCCCGCGCCTGCGCTTCATGCGGATGACGCAGCTGCAGACGTAGCTGACGCCAGCGGCGGTCAACATGACGATTAGCGCCCTTCACCGCGTCAAACTCCTGCTGCAGCAGCGCATGGCTTGCAGGGTAGCGCTGCAGTACCCGCAGGATATCCAGACACATAACATTGCCCGACCCTTCCCAGATGCTGTTAACCGGCATCTCGCGATAGAGCCGCGGCAGTTCACTCTGTTCACAGTAGCCAATACCGCCCAGCACCTCCATGCACTCTGCCACAAACGGCATCCCGGCCCGGCAGATGGCAAACTTCGCCACCGGTGTAAACAGCCGGGCATAGAGCCGCTCCGTCTCACTGGCGGGCGCTGACCACGCGCGGGCCAGCCGCAGCAGTAACGCAGTCTGCGCCTCCAGCTGCAGCGCCTGACGCGCCAGCTGAAGACGCATCAGCGGCTGTTCACTGAGCTGCTTGCCCATCACCTGCCGCTGCTGCGCATGATGCAGCGCCACCGACAGCGCGCGGCGCATCAGGCCGTGGCTGCCGAGCGCGCAGTCGAAGCGTGTCATGCCGCCCATGCGTAACAGCAGCCGGACGCCTTCGCCCTCTTCGCCCATCAGCCAGCCGGTGGCGTCCTGAAACTCCACTTCAGCGCTGGCATTCGAGCGGTTGCCCAGCTTCTCCTTCAGCTGCTCAATACGCAGCGCATTACGCGTGCCGTCGGGCAGCAGTCGCGGCAGAAAAAAACAGCTCAGGCCGCGTGAGGTGTGGGCCAGAATCAAATGCGCATCACTTTGCGGTACAGAGAAAAACCATTTGTGACCGGTAATGCGCCAGGGCTCGCCTGGCGCACGTATGCCGAGGGGTTCAGCGCGCGTGGTATTACTCAGCACGTCAGTACCGCCCTGTTTTTCAGTCATCCCCATGCCAATCAACAGGCCGCGCTTCTGACCGCCGGGAAGATGATGGGCATCGTAGCGGTCGCTCAGCAGGCCAGCGCGCCAGTCGGCGTAGGGGGCAGGCAGATGCGCTTGCAGCAAAGGCAGCGCGGCGTGCGTCATGGTGACCGGACAGAGTGAGCCCGCCTCCGCCTGTGCGTGCAGGATAAAGCGTGCCGCGCGCGCTACCATGGCATGAGCGGGCGCATCGGGCTGCCAGCTGAGGTTATGTAAACGGCTGGCGCAGACGCCCTGCATCAGCAGATGCCAGGCGGGATGAAACCGCACCTCGTCAATACGTTCACCGCGCGCATCATAGCGCTGCAGTACCGGCGGTTCACTGTTGGCCAGCCGGCCCAGCTCCAGCGATTCAGCGCTGCCAAGCTGCAGACCAACCGACGCCAGCCACGCCTGGTCCCAGGCCGCGCCTTCGCGCATGACGGCGTCGCAGAGCGCGCTGTCGCGGGTGAACAAATTGCTGTTGCAGAGAGGATGAGGCTGGTTGAATACGTGATGTGTGGAATGGAACATGGCGCCTCCTGATGATAACGCATCACAGCGACGAGGCTGCCAGGCAGAGTAACCAGCTGGCAGCCTGCTCTGTCTGAATTATTCAGGAGAGCCGTACAGGAGGGGAAAGCGCTTGTTTATAATTTGCGGCGCCGATCACGCCAGGCGCTGGCGAACTGCCTCAAACAGGCAAACGCCGGTCGCCACAGAGACGTTCAGCGAAGAGACGCTGCCTGCCATCGGGATGCTAATCAGTTCATCGCAGTGCTCGCGGGTCAGGCGGCGCATACCTTCGCCCTCTGCTCCCATGACCAGCGCCAGCGGACCGGTCATTTTGCTCTGATAAACGGTATGATCGGCTTCACCGGCGGTGCCAACGATCCAGATGTTGTATTCCTGAAGCAGTCGCATGGTGCGCGCCAGGTTAGTGACACGAATCAGCGGAACGTTTTCCGCAGCGCCGCTGGCGACTTTTTTCGCCGTGGCGTTAAGCGGTGCGGCACGATCTTTCGGCACGATGACCGCATGAACACCTGCCGCGTCAGCACTGCGCAGGCAGGCGCCCAGGTTGTGTGGATCGGTTACGCCGTCGAGGATCAGCAGAAACGGTTTTTCCAGCGACTGCAGCAGATCGGGCAGATCGCCCTCCTGATAATTTTTACCCGGTTTGATGCGGGCCACGATGCCCTGGTGCACGCCGCCCTCTACCTGCGCATCGAGCCACTGACGGTTAGCCAGCTGGATCACAATACCCTGAGCTTCCAGTGCGGCAATCAGCGGCTGCAGGCGGCGATCGTCGCGCCCTTTGAGAATGAAAACTTCCTGAAAACGCTGGGGGTCGCGCTCCAGCAGCGCCTGCACGGCATGAATGCCAAAAACTATTTCGCTCATTATTTTGCTCAAGATTGGGTTAGAACAGCGATCGCTGAGATCCGGGTTCAGGATGCGCGCGGCGGCGCATCCGGTACAGCGTGCAAATCGTACCCGGATTGCCCGTCAGGACAATCCGGTGACAATCAGGCTGCGCTGCTTTATTTCTTTGATGCCCGCTTAGCCTTCGTGGCGGCGGCGATTTTACGGGTTTTTTCAGAGACTTTTTTGTCTTTTTTCTCACTTTTCTGCGCAGCAGCCGGTTTCTTTTCACCACGGAAAGCAGCATCCGGTTCAAAGTTACCTTTTTTACCCGCGTCGCGACGGCGCTTTGTGGCCGGCTTGCCGCCGCGCTTCTCGCGTTCCCGCGCGGTTTTGCCTTCGCCACGCGGCACGCGCTTGCTGGAGATCAGGGCAAAATCGATTTTACGCTCATCCATGTGCACCGCCTCCACGCGCACTTCCACCGCATCACCCAGACGATAGGTGCGTCCGCCTGATTCACCGATCAGACGCTGCCCGACGGCATCAAAGCGATAGTAGTCGTTATCCAGCGTAGAGACATGCACGAGGCCATCAATGAACAGGTCGCTCAGACGCACAAAGAAGCCGAAGCCGGTCACGCTGGAGATCACGCCGCTGAACACGTTGCCAACCTGATCCTGCATGAAGTCGCACTTCAGCCAGTCAGCAACATCGCGTGTCGCTTCATCAGCGCGGCGCTCGGTCAATGAGCAGTGCTGACCCAGCTGCAGCATCTGCTGCATATCATAGTGATAGCCGCCGGTTGCCGTAGTGATCCCGTTTTCCATGCCCTGCTCTTTTGCCAGCAGATATTTAATCGCGCGGTGCAGCAGCAGATCGGGGTAGCGGCGGATCGGCGACGTAAAGTGGGCGTAAGAAGCCAGTGCCAGACCAAAGTGCCCGCGGTTTTCCGGATCGTACACCGCCTGTTTCATGGAGCGCAGCAGCATGGTCTGCAGCATCTCAGCATCCGGACGATCGGCGATCTGATCCAGCAGTTCGGCGTAATCCACAGGCTGCGGTTTTGCGCCGCCCGGCAGGCTGAGTCCCAGCTCGCTCAGGACGGTACGGAAACTGGTGATGCTGTCTTCGCTCGGACGATCGTGATCGCGGAACAGCGCCGGCTCCTGGTGTTTCTCCACAAAGCGGGCAGACGCGATGTTAGCGAGGATCATGCACTCTTCAATCAGCTTATGTGCGTCGTTACGCACCGTGCGCTCAACGCGCTCGATACGGCGCTCAGCGTTGAAGATAAATTTCGCTTCTTCGGTTTCAAATGAGATGCCACCGCGCTGCTCGCGTGCGGTTTCCAGCACCTCATACATGCAGTACAGCTCTTCCAGATGTCTTACCTGCGCCGCATACTGCTCACGCAGCTCAGGATTGCCCTGCAGGATATTCCAGACTTTGTTATACGTCAGACGCGCGTGCGAGTTCATCACCGCTTCATAATGCTTATAGCCGGTCAGTTTACCGCTGGCAGAGATGGTCATCTCGCAGACCATGCAGAGGCGGTCCACCTGCGGATTCAGCGAGCAGAGGCCATTAGAGAGGATCTCCGGCAGCATCGGCACAACCTGAGACGGGAAGTAGACTGAAGTACCGCGCTGATGGGCTTCGTCATCCAGCGCCGTACCCGGCCGCACGTAGTAGCTCACGTCAGCGATTGCCACCCAGAGGCGCCAGCCTCCGCCACGTTTTTTCTCGCAGTAGACGGCATCATCAAAGTCGCGGGCGTCTTCACCATCAATAGTGACCAGCGGCAGCTGACGCAGGTCGACACGCCCCTGCTTCGCCGCTTCCGGCACGTCTTCTTTCAGCTTTGCGATCTCTTTTTCGACTTCTTCCGGCCAGGTGTGCGGAATTTCATGCGTGCGCAGCGCCATATCAACCGCCAGCCCGGTGCCCATATTGTCGCCGAGGATCTCGGTGATTTTACCGATAGCTTTGGTGCGGCGCGTGGCGCGCTGCACAATCTCTACCACGACAACGGAGCCCATCCGGGCGTCAAGCGTGGCGTCCTGCGGAATAAGAATATCAAAGCTCAGACGGCTATCGTCCGGTACCACGAAGCCCGTGCCGGCATCGGTAAAATAGCGGCCGACAATCTGGCTGTTACGCGGTTCAAGAACCCGCACCACGCGTGCTTCGCGGCGACCTTTACGGTCTGCCCCGCCTGGCTGCGCCAGGATCACGTCGCCATGCAGGCAAAATTTCATCTGCTCAGCGGACAGATAGAAGTCATCTTTCTGCCCCTCAGCGCGTAAAAAGCCGTAGCCGTCACGGTGGCCGATGACTTTACCGCGCAGCAGGTCGAGGCGTTCCGGCAGCGCATAACACTGACGACGGGTAAAGACCAGCTGGCCGTCGCGTTCCATTGCACGCAGACGACGGCGCAGCGCCTCCAGCTGCTCTTCACTGGTGATATTTAATGCCCCCGCAATCTCTTCGCGGCTGGCTGGTTTTTCCCGCTGCTCCAGCAGCCCGAGAATAAATTCGCGGCTGGGGATCGGGTTATCGTATTTTTCAGCTTCTCTGTCCTGAAAAGGATCTTTTGACATTAGGTTCCTCCGATGTCATTTGGAGTGGATTGCCACCGGCGGTTCGGACAATAGGATGTGGTAGAGCGAATCGTTGTTTCTTACCAGATCGGCCAGCGTATAGTTATCCAGCTCCTGCAAAAATAACTGCACAGCGTCACTGAGCGCTTTACGTAAGCGACAGGCTGGCGTGATGGCGCAGGTTGCGCAATTGACTAACTGCAGCGGCTCCATCTTTCTGACAACATCGCCAATAATAATTTTTTCCGGGTCCATACCTAAACGAATTCCGCCGTTTTTGCCGCGTGTAGCAGCTACAAAGCCGGCCCGGCTCAGTTGATTGATGATTTTTACCATATGGTTACGCGATACGCCGTAAGTATCGGTGACTTCAGTAATGTTAGTCTGCCTGCCCTCGGGCAGCGTAGCCATGTAAATCAGTGCGCGCAGACCATAATCGGTAAAACTTGTTAGCTGCACATATACCTCAGTAAACCATCAGATTTTTTAGTTTTAGCGCCAGTCGTGCGCTTCGATTAACAATGATGATAAACCAGTGCGGAAAAACCCGGAGCGCTTTTTTCATGCCCGTGTGGTCCTGAGCAGGAAAAAACAGAGTGAGCGGAAGCAAACAGCGGATAAACAGAGGCCGGAGCATGTCCGGCCTGAGAAGATTATGCGTCGAACGGATCGCGCAGAATCATGGTCTCACTACGGTCCGGGCCCGTTGAGATAATATCAACCGGCACACCGGTTACTTCTTCAACACGTTTGATGTAATCACGTGCAGCCTGTGGCAGACCCTCTACGGTTTTAACACCAAAAGTGGTTTCACTCCAGCCAGGCAGGGTTTCGTAAATCGGTTCGATACCTTCCCAGCCTTCGGCTGCCAGCGGCGTAGTCGTCATTTCACGCCCATCTGGCATACGGTAGCCCACACAGATTTTAACTTCTTTCAGGCCATCCAGCACGTCCAGTTTGGTCATGCAGAAGCCGGAAAGCGAGTTAATCTGTACGGCACGGCGGACGGCAACCGCATCAAGCCAGCCGGTACGACGGCGACGGCCGGTAGTCGCACCAAACTCATTGCCCTGCTTGCAGAGAAACTCACCTGTCTCATCAAACAGCTCGGTCGGGAATGGGCCGGCTCCGACACGGGTAGAGTAAGCTTTTACGATACCCAGCACGTAGTCGACATAGCGCGGACCGATACCGGAGCCGGTTGCCACGCCGCCTGCGGTGGTGTTAGAAGAGGTTACATAGGGATAAGTGCCGTGATCGATATCCAGCAGCGTACCCTGCGCACCTTCAAACATGATCAGATCGCCACGCTTACGCGCGCCGTCCAGCAGATCGGATACATCAACCACCATGCTGGTCAGGATGTCCGCTACGGCCATCACGTCGCTCAGCACTTTTTCGTAGTCAACGGCATCTGTTTTGTAGTAGTTCACCAGCTGGAAATTGTAGAAATCAACAATCTCTTTCAGCTTAACCGCAAAGGTTTCTTTGTTGAACAGGTCGCTGACCCGCAGACCGCGACGCGCGACTTTATCTTCATAGGCAGGTCCGATTCCGCGACCCGTTGTACCGATCGCTTTGGCACCACGCGCTTTTTCACGCGCCAGATCCATTGCAACGTGGTATTGCAGAATCAGCGGACAGGCTTCAGAAATCAGCAGACGTTCACGTACCGGCACACCGCGCGCTTCCAGACCGTTCATCTCTTTCATCAGCGCTTCAGGTGACAATACCACCCCATTACCGATGATGCTGGTAACATTTTCACGCAGGATGCCAGAAGGAATTAAGTGGAGGACGGTTTTTTCACCGTTGATGACAAGTGTATGGCCTGCATTGTGGCCACCCTGGTAACGCACCACATAATTAGCGCGTTCAGTCAGAAGGTCTACGATTTTACCTTTACCTTCGTCACCCCATTGGGTGCCCAGTACGACGACGTTCTTACCCATTTCTAAAATCACCGATTGCTTAAAAATGGATTCTACCATCGGTTTTTCACAGTTTCAGCACTTTTAGCACACGTTTGCGCTGTTTTTTGTCTGCGTTTTGTTCAGCTCACAACATGTTGGGGAAGCGCAGCCTTACAGACACAATTTACCCGGCAAGCGGCATTCTTAGCCCTGCATGTGCTGGCTGAACAGGCAGTAAATCACCACGCCCGCCACCACCAGTCCACCGCCAAAACGATGCAGCAGGCGGTCAGGCAGCTGCGTCAGAGAAAGTATCATACGCCGCCAGAGTCGCGGCATTAACATCGGCCCCACGCCTTCCAGTATCAGCACCAGTGCAAGCGCCATCCAGATAGTTGAATTCATACGTTACCCAAAAAAAAGGGCCGACATCAGTGTCGGCCCCGGCTTTATAGCAACTTTTATCGTGAAACGTTAGTCGGTGCTTTCATATAGCGGAAGAAATCGCTATCCGGGCTCAGCACCATGACATCCTGATTATCAGCAAAGCTGTTTTCATACGCCCGCAGACTGCGAATGAATGCGTAGAAATCGGGATCCTGGCTGAAGGCATCAGCAAACAGCTTGGCGGCTTCACCATCCCCTTCACCGCGCGAGATCAGCGCCTGACGCTGGGCTTCAGCCAGCGTACGGGTTACCTGATAATCAGCCTGCGCACGCAGTTTTTCTGCCTCTTCCTGACCCTGTGAACGCTGGCTACGGGCAACCGCTTCACGCTCGGCGCGCATGCGGTTGTAGATAGCGTCAGAGACTTCAGTTGGCAGGTTGATCTGCTTGATGCGCACATCGACAACCTGAATACCCAGCGCCGCCATACTGTTTGGATTTGGCGCAGGCTCGCTGCTGTTGGTTTCACGCTCAACGCGCGCGGCAGCACTGGCGATTGCATCATCCGCTGCCGGCGTCTGTACTTCATCATCGTTGCCCGCGCTGCCCGTGTTCAGCGCATCGCGTACGTCAGTGGTCAGACGGCCACGCGAATCGGTCACAATATCTTTTACATCCAGGCGGCCCATTTCTGAACGCAGGCGGTCGCTGAACTTACGTTTTAGCAGTACTTCAGCCTGAGAAATATCGCCACCGCCTGTTGCCAGGTAGTAGCGGCTGAAGTCGCTGATACGCCACTTGATATAAGAGTCGACGATCAGATCTTTCTTCTCTTTGGTGACAAAGCGATCGGCCTGGTTATCCATGGTCTGGATGCGCGCATCCAGCGATTTCACGGTTTCAATAAATGGGATTTTAAAGTGCAGACCCGGCGAATAAACCTGTGGCTTATTCTCGTCGTCACGCAGGACTTTACCAAAACGCAGCACAATACCGCGCTGGCCCTCCTGCACAACAAACAGTGACGCGTACAGCACCACCAGCACTACGATAATTACGGCGATGATTGGCTTACGCATCGGTTACTCCCTCCCTTCACGCTGGCTATCGTTGCGCAGCGCATTTGCGCGACGCTGGTCCATGATGCTGTCCGGACTATAAGATGAGTTACCGTTACGATCGGCACTGTTGCCTGGCGATGAAGGCAATTTCATCAGGTTAGTGTTGTTCTGACCGCTCTGGCTGCCTGACTGGCCGTTACGCAGCAGTTGATCCAGCGGCAGTACCATCAGGTTGTTGCCACGATCGTTAACCAGCACTTTACGCGTATGACTCAGCACGCGCTCCATGGTTTCGATATAGAGACGCTCTTTGGTAATTTGCGGGGCCGCCTTATACTCCGGCAGCAGACGCGCAAAACGGGCAACCTCACCCTGCGCTTCCAGTACGGTACGCTCTTTATACGCTCGCGCTTCTTCAAGAATACGCTGCGCCTGACCGTTGGCACGCGGCTGCACTTCGTTAGCGTAGGCTTCTGCCTCACGCACATACTGCTCACGGTTTTCACGTGCGGCAATCGCATCGTCAAACGCGGCTTTTACCTCTTCCGGTGGACGCGCCGCCTGGAAGTTTACGTCGAGCAGAGTGATCCCCATATTGTAGGGGCGAATCGTTTCGTCAATCTCACGCTGTGTATCGCTGCGCACCACGGTACGCCCTTCGGTCAGAATGCGATCCATGGTGGAGCGACCAATCACGCCACGCAGCGCGCTGTCAGTGGCCTGACGCAGACTGTCATCCGCGCTGGTCACTGCATAGAGATAGCGCTCCGGATCGGTCACGCGATACTGGACGTTCATCTCAACGCGTACCACGTTTTCATCTGATGTCAGCATGACGCCTGATGCAGCCAGCTCACGAACCGCTTCAACGTTAACGGCGCGTACGTTATCGATAAATGTCGGTTTCCAGTTGAGGCCAGGCTCAACCAGATGACTGAATTTGCCAAAGCGGGTAACAACGCCGCGCTCAGCTTCTTTGATCGTGTAGAACCCGCTGGCCGCCCAGATAATCACTACGGCTGCGCCTACAATGCCAACCAGTTTGCCACCGCTACCGCCGCTGCGCTGACCGTTATCGTTCTGTTTGCCACCGCCCAGTCCGCCGAGTTTTTTACTCAGTTTACGGAAGATATCATCCAGATCGGGAGGCCCCTGCTCGCGCCCTCCTTTATTCCCCCCAGAGTTGCCGCCTTGATTATTGCTGCTTCCCCACGGGTCGCGGTCCTGTCCGTTATTTCCGGGCTGATTCCACGCCATGTTTCTACTCCATTTATTGTATTTACGTGTTTTACCTTTCACGTCGCCTGCTGCCGCGCGGTAAACTGCCTGCCCGTCGCCGGACCGCTACAGAGGTAAGCATCCGGTCAGTCGCGTAGTGGTTGTTGCGCCCGCAAAACCGTGTTCCGGCGCATACAACCTGCAATCATACTTACAGCATCATTCTCATGTGTCAGATAAAGGCGTTTGGGCAATATCAAACAATATAACTGGTTAGCAACGGCTCCTGTTTGCATAAGCGATGCCAGTCAACAATTGGCATACGCACCTGCAAACCCGTACTGCCATCTTCTTCATTCCACTCTTTCTCAATCGCCTGCAGCTGGTAAAAGCGGCTGCGCAGGCGTCCTGCTTCAGGCGGCAATCGCAGTTCATACTGCGCAATCTCACCTGCCAGTCGTTCTGAGAGCGCCTGCCACAACAGCTCCAGACCGACGCCGTTCTGCGCAGAGAGCCACACGCGCGTCGGGCGCTGCTCTTCATCGCGGTCGATACGCGGTTCAAACCCATCCAGCATATCGATTTTGTTCATGACCAGCAGCGACGGGATCTCATCCGCCTCAATCTCAGCCAGCACTTCATTCACAGCATCA
The DNA here is from genome assembly GCF_046940275.1 of Pantoea sp. SIMBA_079. NCBI lineage: Bacteria > Pseudomonadati > Pseudomonadota > Gammaproteobacteria > Enterobacterales > Erwiniaceae > Pantoea > Pantoea sp. SIMBA_079. The sequence continues at coordinate 348,856 of NZ_JAWRYR010000003.1, forward strand.
ATGTTGTCGGTGACGCGCAAATCAGCGGCATCGATCACGTGCAGCAGCAGTGTTGCCTGTCGGGTCTCCTGCAGCGTTGCTTTAAACGCCGCAACCAGATCGTGCGGAAGATGACGAATAAACCCTACGGTGTCTGCCAGCACCACTTCGCCAACGTCGGCGACGTTGAGACGGCGCAGGGTCGGATCAAGCGTGGCAAACAGCTGATCCGCCGCATACACATTGGCAGACGTTATCGCGTTAAACAGGGTGGATTTTCCGGCGTTGGTGTAACCCACCAGCGAGACAGTTGGCACATCAGCTTTGGCACGCGCCTGACGTCCCTGTTCACGCTGCTTTTCAACGCGCTCAAGCCGCGACAGGATCTGACTGATGCGACCGCGCAGCAAGCGCCGGTCAGTTTCCAGCTGAGTTTCACCGGGTCCACGTAGTCCGATGCCGCCTTTCTGACGTTCAAGGTGTGTCCAGCCGCGCACCAGGCGGGTGGCCAGATGGCGTAGCTGCGCCAGCTCGACCTGTAATTTCCCTTCATGGGTACGGGCGCGCTGCGCAAAGATGTCGAGAATTAAGCCGGTGCGATCGATAACACGACATTCGCACAGACGCTCGAGATTACGTTCCTGAGCAGGAGATAAGGCATGATCGAATAATACGACCGATGCTCCACTCGCTTTTACCGCATCGGCAATTTCAACTGCCTTTCCTTCACCGACAAAATATTTGGGATGTGGCGCTTTACGACTGCCGGTAATGACCTGCAGTGCATCGACGCCCGCAGAAGAGACAAGAGTTTCAAACTCCTGCAAATCTTCCAGCTCTTTGTCTTGGGAGAACCAGATGTGTACCAGTACGGCCTGCTCACCGGCATCATAACGGTCAAACAAGCTATAACCTCGCTAAAATAAAATAACCAGGACGGGAAAACCTGATTGCTCCCCGGCCCTGGCTTTACGGCTACGCAAACTTACTCTGCGCTATCACCGTCTTGTTGTGGCTGCGATTGAGCGCTCTGATTGCTTCCGCCGTGGTGGTAGTTACTGCTACCGCCGCCGCCCGCATTATTACTGTGATGCGAAACCGGACGCGAAGGAACCACGGTAGAGATGGCGTGCTTATACACCATCTGGCTCACTGTGTTTTTCAGTAAAATAACGAACTGATCGAAAGACTCAATTTGTCCCTGCAGCTTAATGCCGTTCACCAGATAAATCGAAACCGGAACACGTTCACGACGCAGTGCGTTCAGAAACGGGTCTTGTAATGATTGCCCCTTAGCCATTCTATCTTTTCCTTATATGCTTGTTGTTTGTTACTTAAGAACCGTGGTTCAGAAAAACTACGTAAAAATTTGCGCACGCTAACCGATCAATTGTACACAATCAGCCCTGCTTAGCACTAACTACCTGAAGTACCGTGTCGCGGGCTGTTTCAGGCGCATCACTGTCTAACCAGTGCACACCCTCCCAGCCTCGTAACCAGGTCATCTGGCGCTTGGCTAACTGCCGGGTGGCGCAAATTCCCCGATAAACCATATCGTCGTAACTGATTTCACCTGAAAGATAAGACCACATCTGGCGATAACCGACACAACGAATGGAAGGCATGTCCGTATGCAAATCACCTCGCGCAAAAAGGGCGCGAGCCTCCGCCTCAAAGCCTGACGCTAACATCTGGTCGTAACGCAATGCAATGCGCTGGTGCAGCATTTCACGATGCGCCGGAGCGATCGCAAACTGGTGCACATCGTAGGGTAGCGCTTCACCGGACGTTTTTGTCAGTTCCGTTAAAGTTTTACCCGAAATAAAAAAAACTTCCAGTGCTCGCGAAAGTCTCTGCGGATCATTCGGATGAATACGACTGCCGGCGACCGGATCGATTTCACACAGCTGGCGGTGCAGGGTTTCCCACCCCTGTTCAGCCGCCGTTTGCTCTATTTGCTGACGTACTTGTGGATCGGCCGGGGGCAGCGGCGACAATCCTTCAAGCAACGCTTTAAAATAGAGCATGGTTCCACCAACAAGCAGCGGAATTTTACCTTCCCGGGTAATCTCCGCCATTTCAGCGAGCGCATCGCGACGAAATTCAGCGGCAGAATAACTCTCTGCCGGATCGCGTATGTCAAGCAGACGGTGAGGAGCCAGCGCCTGCTCTTCAGCCGAAGGTTTTGCCGTTCCTATATCCATCCCGCGATAGATCAGGGCGGAGTCAACGCTAATCAGCTCTACCGGCAGCTGCTGGCGCAATGCAATCGCCAGTGCAGTTTTGCCGGAGGCGGTTGGCCCCATCAAAAAAATCGCCTTTGGCCGGCCAGCCTGGTTTAGTTCACTCATGCTTCAACGCGTTAATCGCGCTCTCAATCTCTAACGTCTGTAACAGACCTGAAGGCGGCGATTTCAGCAGCTGCGGACAGAGCCGCTCCAGCTCCGCCAGTAGCGCAATCGCCTGCGAGTGATTCCAGTGTGGCTCCTCTGCATCCTCACGACGTGCCAGCCATTGGGCCAGTATGGACGCAGATACCTCTTGCTGCCGGGCCAGGTAGCCTAACAGTTCTGGAATCAAGATTTGTAAATTTTGTGTTCTTAACGGTAAAGGCACCGCGCGCAGGGTGACGTGCTGCCCATCCCGTTGTAAATCTATGCCCATCTGCTGCAGCAGCGCCGCCCGGGTGGTAATGACCTCCTGCTCGCTGGCGGCAATTTTCAGCCGTACCGGTATCAGCAGCGGTTGCGGCTTAAGACCTTCTTCTCCTGGCTGAAGCTGCGCCTGTTTTAGCCAGCGCGATGCGACAGGCAGCGAGAGCAGCTGCAGTGCCGGGCCGCGCTCCAGCAGCGCATAGCGTTCGCGTACGACGCTGAGCACGCGGCCAAAGCTCTGTGCATGTGCTGCCAGCGGTGTCTCAGGCGTGGCCTGATGCGTGGTCTGACGCGTCGTCTGTGGTGCAGCTGGTGCCGGTGCCGGTGCTGGTCCGGATGGCGTTTTCAGCAGCTGCTGATAGGCGGCCCCCTCACGGGCGCGGTACGCAGGCTCTTTATGCTGCCAGCCTGCGCCTGCGCCTGCGCCTGCGCCTGCGCCTGCGCCTGCGCTTCCGCTGCGGGCGGGAGCACTGTCGCGACGGCTGGCGGCGGCGTTATCATCAGGACGGTGCGGTGCAGCAGCGGGCTGAGCAAAATGGTTGCCGCCGGCAGCCTGCCGGTTCTCTGGCTGCCACTGTGCAGCGGGCTCTTTTGCAGCAACGTCCGGCAGCGCCGGACTGCGGCTCGCCTGCAGCACGCTCATCACGCCCTGCCAGATAAAGTCATGCACCAGCCGTGACTGGTGAAAACGCACTTCATGCTTGGCGGGATGAACGTTGACATCAACCTGATGCGGGTCGATCTCCAGGTAGAGTACATAGGCAGGCTGCTGATCGTCGCCACCCTGGGCCTGCCAGGCCTGTCGGATAGCATGATTGATCAGCTTGTCGCGCATCATACGGCCGTTAACATAGCAATATTGCAAATCAGGGATTTGCCGTGCGCCAGCCGGATCGGCTACCCAGCCGCGCAGCGCGAGATCGTCATGCTGCCAGTCAATGCGCAGCGCATGCTGCATAAATGCCGTACCGCAGATCGCCCCGAGACGTCTTTCCTGCTGCGACGTCTGCGACACGCCGCGGTACTGACGCACCAGTTTGCCGTTGTGCGTCAGCGAAATGGCGACATCAAAACGCGCCAGCGCAATGCGACGGATCACCTCATCAATATGGGTAAACTCCGTTTTTTCCGTGCGCATAAATTTACGCCGGGCCGGCGTGTTGTAGAACAGATCCAGCACCTCCAGCGAGGTGCCCACCGGATGGGCCGCCGGCTTAACGGTGACCTGCATATCACGCCCTTCGGCGTAAGCCTGCCACGCTTCCTGCTGATCGGCCGTGCGTGAGGTCAGCGTCAGGCGAGAAACCGAGCTGATGCTGGCCAGCGCTTCGCCGCGAAAGCCAAGGCTGGCGATCGCTTCCAGATCGTCCAGCGACGCAATCTTACTGGTGGCGTGGCGTGCCAGCGCCATCGCCAGCTCAGCTTTGGGAATACCGCAGCCGTTATCGCGGATGCGAATAAGCCGGGCTCCGCCTTTTTCAATATCAATATCAATACGCGTTGCGCCGGCATCAAGGCTGTTCTCCACCAGCTCTTTTACAACCGATGCCGGACGCTCAACCACTTCGCCCGCGGCAATCTGGTTTGCCAGCTGCGGTGGTAAAATTTGTATAGGCATGGTGGTGATCCTTGTATGTCGCTTGCTGGCCCGAAGGCCAGCGATCAGGATTGAGGAATTTTTAAATTCTGCCCCAGCATCACATTGTCTGACTTCATATTTTTGGCCTGCATGATCGCTTTCGGGCTTACGCCGTAACGCACGGCAATAGCCGTCAGTGAATCACCGCGTACCACCTTGTGGCGCGCCGGACGTGCAGCCGTGGTGCTGACGCGACTGCCGGCTGGTACTTTCAGGCGCTGCCCCACCCAGACCACGTCGCGCTTCAGCTTATTAAGCTCGCGCAGCGTTGCCATGCTGACCCCATACTTCGCGGCGATACCTGACAGCGTTTCGCCGCGCGTTACCGTATGGCGCTGCGTCACGCCCGTATACTGTACGGTTCCGCTGGCCGGATTGCTGGCGACGCTAACCGCTGGCACGCTGTCCAGCGGCCGGTTTTCCTGCTTTGGGACGGACTGTAACGGATGTGCGAGGAAATAACTGCGCAGGCCTTTATGGATCGCCTGTGCAATTTTTTCCTGGTACGCACTGCTGCCAAGCAGCCGCTCCTCCCCGGCGTTACTGATAAAGCCGGTTTCAACCAGTAAAGATGGAATATCAGGTGAACGCAACACGCCAAGGCTGGCGTGCTCCGGCAGCCGTTTATGCAGCGGCGTAATGCCGCGTAACTGCTGCAGAACTTTGACCGCTACGTCATAGCCAACGCGCTGCGAATGCCCGAACTGCAGGTCCAGCACGGCCTGGCTGAGATAGGGATCGGCCTGACTGTTCGCCAGCAGATCGCCCGCCCCGCCCAGCAGCTCAGACTGTTTCTCTTTCTGCTCCAGCCAGTTTGCCATTTCGTTATTGGCACGCCGGTTCGACAAAACCCAGACAGAAGCGCCCGTTGCCGAATGGTTTGGCGCCGCATCGGCGTGGATCGACACCAGCAAATTGGCGTTCTCTTTACGGGCAACTTCTGAGCGCCCCATGACCGAGATAAAGTAATCACCGTTGCGCGTCAGCACCGGTTTAAACATCGGGTCCCGATCCAGTAGCGCTTTAAGCTTGCGTGCAATGGCGATAGTGACGTTTTTTTCCCGCAGGCCGCGCTGCCCCATCGCGCCCGGATCCTGTCCGCCATGGCCGGCGTCAATCGCCACAATCACCGCGTCGTTCAGGGTAACCGCTCCGCCCGGGCGTGTTGTGGTGTTGCTGTTGGTCACTGAAGTGACCGGATTCCCGTCAAACGGATTGCCCTGGCTGCTGGCGACGCTGGCGCTCTGGCGCGCAGCGGTAACCGGTGCGGCTGCGGCACTGCTGCGGTTCACCGGCTGCGTGCCGCGCAGCGTAAACACTACGCGATAGTTATTCCCGTCACGCTGTGTCGCCGCGCGGGTTTTGGTCGTCTGGTTAAGATCAAATACCAGCCGGATGCTTTGAGCATCTTTGGGCTGGCTGTTGCGAATGCGCTGAACGATATTTTCACCGCTGAAGCTCAGCGGCAATCCTTTTATGGTGCCGCTCTGACGAATATCCAGCACTACACGGTTAGGGTTATGCAGCGGGAAAAAACCGTATACCGGCTGGCCGTTGAAGCTGAGCGTCACCGTCGCCTGATTCGAGCCGTTCTCAACTTTGATATCTGAAAGCGTGGCGGCAAATGACGTAGCGGAAAACAGGCAGAGCACGGCCAGCACGATGCTTTTTATCCGTGCTCTCATGCCGGATCTCCCTGCTGCATCTGATCAAGCAGCGCGGCACCCCTGGCGGAAACCGCAGTGATTTCTGCTTCGCGGCCCGTTTCTGCGTAACGCAGCGTCAGTGACAGATCGGGCTCGGGCAGAAAGCCTGCGCCCTGCTGCGGCCATTCAATCAGACAGAGTGCCTCACCGCTGAAATAGTCGCGGATACCCATAAATTCCAGCTCTTCCGGATCGGCCAGGCGATAGAGATCAAAATGATAGAGGGTGCGTGTTCCTATCTCATAGGGTTCAACCAGCGTATAGGTCGGGCTTTTAACATTGCCCTGATGACCGAGCGCCTGCAGAAAGCCGCGGCTGAACGTCGTTTTACCTGCTCCCAGGTCACCGTACAGATAAATGACGGCCGCGCTGCTGCAAACGCGGGCCAGTTGCGCACCCAGTTTCAGGGTTGCCGCCTCATCGGGCAAAGAAATTACACAGGTTTTCATGCGTTATTGTTGCATCATCTCTGGATTAACAAACTGCCACAGTTGTTCAAACAAATCAGTGGCTAACATACCGCGCGTTCCGTGATGGCGGGCAACTGCATCTGCCGCTGCGCCGTGTACCACGCAGCCCGCACAGGCTGCTTCAAATAGCGAAAGCTGCTGGCCCAGCAGTGCTGCAATGATACCGCTCAGCGTATCGCCCATGCCGCCCGATGCCATACCGGCGTTACCCACATCAGCAATCGCGACGTCTCCTGCGGCACTGGCAATGACCGTCCCGGCGCCTTTCAGGACCACTACCCCGCCATAGCGCCGTGCCAGCGTCTGCGCGGCCTGCAGGCGATCGTGCTCAATTTCACTGGTTTTCACCCCCAGCAGCCGGGCCGCTTCGCCGGGATGCGGCGTAATGATGCGATTCTGACGGTTATCGGGATTGATTGCCAGCAGGTTAAGCGCATCTGCATCCCAAAGCATCGGCTTTTCACTGGCAGCAACCTGCTGCAGCGCCTGCTGTGCCCAGTCGCGCTGTCCCATGCCCGGTCCAATCGCCACGACATCCGCCCACGCCAGCGCGTTGTGCAGTTTTTCAGGCGTAAATGCATCAACCATCAGCTCAGGGCGCGCGGTAATAAGCGGCCCGATATTATCAGCCTGCGTCAGCACGCGTACCAGTCCGGCGCCGCTGCGTAGTGCCGCCTCACCGGTCATGCGGATCGCGCCAGCGGTTCCGCTGTCGCCGCCAATAATCAGCAGCTGCCCGTGATCGCCTTTATGCGAGGTTGCTTTACGCGGTTTGAGCCAGTGCGTCAGATGCTCCGCTGCATAGCGCCGGACAGGCGCCTGTTGCCCGCTGAGCCAGGCATCAAGGCCCAGCGTATCGCAGTGCAGCTCACCAACATGATCGCGTGCTTTCCCCGTCAGCAGACCCGGCTTCAGCGCGATCATACTCAGTGTGCGACTGGCGACGACCGCCACACCCGGCGTGACACCGGTTGTCGCCAGCAAGCCGGATGGCGCATCGATAGCCAGTACCGGCGCGGTATGCTGATTGATCGCCTCAATCAATGTTGTATACGGTGCCGCAGGCGCACGGCTGAGGCCGGTGCCCAGCAGTGCGTCCACAATCAAATCGACCGGCTCCGGCCATACGCTGTCTGCAGCATGGATCTCGCCACCCGCCTCCAGCCAGGCTTCGCGCGCCTGTCGTGCTTCGTCAGGCAACGGCCTGCTGCCTTCACACGCCAGCAGCGTGACTGCAATGCCCGCTGCCTGAGCCAGCCGCGCAATGACATAGCCATCACCGCCGTTGTTGCCATGGCCGCACAGGATCAGCCAGTGTTTTGCCTCAGGCCAGCTCTGACGCGCCAGCGTAAAGCTCGCCTGACCGGCGCGCTGCATCAGTTCATACAACGTCACTCCCAGGCTGTCAGCTGCCTCCTGCTCCAGCTGCGCCATGGCCTGCGCAGGCCAGACAGAGTGTGGTAAACTGCGTGCGTTTGCATCAACTGCCTGGTTTCTCATGTCATATCCTCTCGATCTTCAACAGCTTGCTCAACAGATTAAACAGTGGGGGCGCGATCTCGGCTTTCAGCAGGTTGGCATCTGTGATACCGATTTACGTGCCGAAGAGCCAAAGCTTCAGGCGTGGCTGGACAAGCAGTATCACGGTGAGATGGCATGGATGGCGCGCCACGGCATGATGCGTGCGCGTCCGCATGAACTGCTGCCCGGCACGCTGCGGGTGATCAGCGTCCGCATGAACTATCTGCCCGCAAAAGCGGCTTTTGCCCGGACCCTGAAAAATCCTCAGCTTGGCTACGTCAGCCGCTATGCGCTGGGTCGCGACTATCACAAAGTATTACGCAATCGCCTGAAAAAGCTCGGAGAAATGATCCAGTCACACTGCAGCGAACTCAATTTTCGCCTGTTTGTGGATTCTGCTCCCGTGATGGAGCGCCAGCTGGCAGCGAAAGCGGGGCTTGGCTGGACCGGAAAACATTCGCTGATCCTGAATCGCGAAGCGGGCTCATGGTTTTTCCTCGGTGAACTGTTGATCGATCTGCCGCTGCCGGTTGATGCTCCCCAGGAGGAGCAGTGTGGCCGCTGCGTCGCCTGCCTGACAATCTGTCCGACCGGTGCCATTGTGGAACCTTATGTCGTGGATGCGCGGCGCTGTATCTCTTATCTCACCATTGAGCTGGAAGGTGCGATCCCTGAAGCGTTTCGTCCGCTAATCGGCAACCGTATTTATGGCTGTGATGACTGCCAGCTGATCTGTCCCTGGAATCGCTACAGTCAGCTGACGGATGAAGCGGACTTTTCACCGCGTGCGGTGCTGCATGCACCAGAGCTGACAGCGCTGTTTGGCTGGGATGAGGCGCGCTTTCTGCGCGTAACGGAAGGTTCAGCAATTCGGCGAATTGGTCATCTGCGCTGGCTGCGCAATATTGCCGTGGCGCTGGGTAATGCGCCCTGGTCAGCCGAATGCGTAGCAGCGCTGCAACAGCGGCGTGGCGAGCATCCGTTGCTGGATGAGCATATTGACTGGGCACTGGATCAGCAGCAGCAGAAGCGCGCAGCGGAGGTTATTGAGGTACAGCCTGCGAAAACGCTGCGTTTAGTACGCGCCGTGGAAAAGGGCCTGACGCGTGATGCATGATTGAGCGCTCCTGCTGCACACAGGTTTGTCCACACGCTGTGCATAAGATTTTTTCATAAAAACAGTGACGTGGGGGCGCCTGTGGTCTATAGCGCTCATTAACATAATGAAATACTAATTTATCTATGTTAAACAAACACTTATACAGTATTTGTAAACTTATATTCACCAGATAACGCGCAGGGGTCGAGCCAGAGCTTGTGGATAACTCTGTTCAAAAGGGTTTTGCATAATGGGTATAACGCCGCCTTTCAGGCGCGGGCAAATTGTGGATAACTTGCAGCGGTATGCAGCAAACCATCGGCAATATCGACGCTGACACAGCGTGTGTAATGATCAGAACAACGCAGGCTGCAAAAGGAACAAACGCAGTGCTTAATGTCTGATAGCGCCCGCAGGCAGGAAACAATCGTGAATAAGAAAACTGGAGCGGGAAACGAGACTCGAACTCGCGACCCCGACCTTGGCAAGGTCGTGCTCTACCAACTGAGCTATTCC